>NZ_JCAMOQ010000048.1:0-72517 GCF_059512365.1 Bradyrhizobium sp. Ses1 | reverse complement strand
CCGTCCTCTACGACCTGCTGTTCAAGGTCTCGGCCGAGACCATGCTGACGATCGCCGCCGATCCGAAGCATCTGGGGCCAGGATCGGCATCACCTCCGTGCTGCGGGCTTCGGGCCGAAAGCCCGCGCCGTATCCCGTTGAGAACGGCTCACTCTGGATAGAGCGACTTGCCGTGCATATTCCTGGTCACCGATCAGCCTGTATTGCGGGCTTGTCAGTGAGGCTAGAAACGCCACCACGTCATCGATCTCCGGCTCGGTCAGCGCCAACGGCTGCATGTCTTTGTCGAGCCATGGGTTGGTGATTCCATCGCCCTTGTTGTAGTGATCCATGACATCCCAAAGTGTTTGCATCGACCCGTCGTGGAAGTAAGGCCCGGTCACGAGGACATTTCGCAGGCCCGGCGTCTTGAACGACGCGATATCACTCTGCGCCTTCGTAACGAGAAAGCGTCCGAGGACCGACATCTCGCTCGTGATCGCCGCTGTATCAATAGCCCCTAGATGTCCTTGCGCCAGCTCGCGCTCAGCCTGCTGCGCCAAGGGGCCCACGCGATGGCGGAGGATGCCGATGCCGATATTGTGAAAATCGTTGTCCATGAAGAGAGTTGTATCCGGCTGGTTGTCCGTCAAAGCGTGGCAGAGGTGGCAACGGGCCTTGGCGTTGAACAACCCCCAACCGCGCTTGGCCGAGTCGCTGATGGCGTTGGCGTCTCCGGCGATGAAATGGTCGAAGGGAGAATCGAAGGAAGTCAACGTCCGTTCATAGGCTGCAATGGCGCTCAGCATATCCTGCTCATTCACGTCCCGGCCGAAGGCTTGCATGAATTGAGTCTGATAGGCCTTGTCACCGGCGATCCTGGACACCGCATCGCCGATACTGGCCGAGCCCATCTCAAACGGATTTGTGATCGGCAGCGCAGCCTGCTGCTCTAGCGTATTGACCCGGCCGTCCCAAAACTGCGTCTTGTTATAGAGCGCATTCAAGATGGTTGGCGCGTTGCGTTGGCCGACGTGACCATGGATGCCGACTGACACGGGCCTGCCGTCGGTGAAGGCTTGCGCCGGATCGTGGCAGGTGGCGCAGGCTACCGTACCGTCGCCTGAGAGCCGAGGCTCGAAGAACAGCGTCTGACCCAATGCGACTCTGGCGGGCCTGAGCGTGGACGGCGAGATAACATAGTTGGTCAAAGCCGTGGGGAAGCCGACCTGAGTTGATAAACGGGGCTCGGCTAAAGGGCCCGGTTTGGGCAGAGGCGGTGCCTGGCCCGGCGCCAGCGCGGGCGGTGGACCGACGCCGGCGTCTTCCTCAACGGCCCGCGCAGCAACTACCGCAAATATATACAATAGGAGCAATAGTGCCGCGAGGGATGATCTGGCGCACATCCGATGTCTCTTTGCTCCGGAGATCAACATCTTCGCACCTCGCTAGCAGTAGGCACCTCATAGCAGCGGCAGGCGCTCGGTGGCCGCGCTGCCGCACGGCCGAGCAAGTTAAGCCGATTCATGTGTCCCCAGCCACGCACGGCTTAACGCAGCACTATAACACCGGACCGGCCGGCCCGATGTCGCACATGGGCCAAAGCTGAAATCATTATTCAATCAAATGGAAACGCCGACGCATTTCTCGTTGAACTGCACTCATGGCGCGATCCGCAAGCCGCCGTTTTGCCTTTCCGTACAAGGTCACTCGCACTGAGAACCTTCCGCTGTCCTGCCGGATGATCTGAATACCTCCGATGGTTTCGCACCCCGGCCAATGTCTGACTGCATTGAGGCACTCTTTCCGCAGAGCGGCATAGCTGAGGCCGGATGTAACCGGTTTCGTCATTTGAGCAATCTCGCTCGAGCACACTGCGAAGATATCACTTGCTTGGATCGGATTGCCGATGGCTTAGCTGAATTACAGAAGTTAAGTGCAAAAGGGCGAAGCTGCCGTGAGTTTCCGCTCGCGGTTCGAGCTGAGGTCGCGGAATCATAGATTCGTGCGGATGTCGCAGTTGGGTCATAAGCGGCGGTCGAAGTGAGCACGGCGCCGCGTCCGGTCCACCGCGGACACCGGTCATTCACAATGGCCGCAGCCTTGTTCGGCTCAGAGCGGCCATTAGCAGACCAAGCCGTCCTCTCCATGCGCTGGTCGATTTCTTGGCGCAGAAGGACGAAGTCGATCGGCTTGGTCAGAAAGCCTGCCGCTCCGCGTTCGGTTGCTTTTTCCCTGTCGCCTCGTCGCCGTAGCCGCGCGCAGGTCGCGCCTGAAATGCTGGCGGAACATGCTTTCGACATCGGGTTCGTCATCGACGACCAGAATGTAAGTGCTCAACGAAGCCTCCCGCGGCCTATTGCGCGATGTTGGTCCGTGGCAACGTGATCGTGAACTCGGTGAACACCCCTGGCTCGGAATGGACGTCAATCGTGCCGCCGTGCTGTTTCACAACGATGTCGTGGCTCATGGAGAGACCTAAGCCGGTGCCCTTCCCCGCGGGTTTAGTCGTAAAAAACGGATTGAATATCTTTTCTTTTAACTCGGGCGGGATACCAATACCATTATCCCGAACACGGATTTCACACCTAGATTCTTGGTCGTGACGCGGAGCGTCGGCTCGAAGCCGTCAGCAATGCCAGTGGCACGTTTGGAGGTCGCATAAAATCCATTGGAGATCAGGTTGAGCAGGACGCGTGTGATCTCCTGAGGATAGACGTCCGCCATTCCCGTGGCGGGGTCGAGGTCGCGCTGCAGAGTAATGCTGAAGCCTTGCTTCTCGGCGCGGACACCGTGGTATGCGAGATTGAGACTCTCGTCGACGAGCGCATTGATGTCAGCAGGACGATGTTCGCCGGAACCTTCGCGAGAATGCAGCAGCATGTTCTTGACGATGGAGTCGGCGCGCTTGCCGTGCTGCACGACCCGTCCGAGGTTGTCCTTCAAGGTGCCAGCCAGCTCTTCGACTTCCTCGCGGACCTTGCCAGGCAGTGTGACTAGCTTGAGTACGTCGCTCAACTCGTCGGTCAACTCGGATGAGACTGCGGCAAAATTGTTCACGAAGTTGAGCGGGTTCTTGATCTCGTGCGCAATGCCCGCGGTCAATTGGCCGAGCGCCGCCATCTTCTGTGCATGGACCAGGCTCGCCTGCGCCCCCTGCAAATCGCGCAAGGCCGACTCAGCACCGTCTCGCGCTGCGCGAATGGCTTCCTCGGCACGCTTTCGCTCCGTGATATCGGCGTAGATCAGTACGAAGCCACCGCCCGGCACCGGATTACGGCGCACCTCGATGACCCGGCCATCGGGCCGCGTACGCTCAATGCGCAGCTCCTGCCGGGGATCTTCGCTAGCGCGCCTCAGATTAGCTTCGAGATCGGCAGAGTACTCGCCGCGATCCACGAGATAGCGGAAATAGTCGGCGTAGCTCGGCCGCTGGGCGAGGAAGGCGTCGGGCAAATCGAGGATCGTCTGGAAATTGCGGTTCCACGCAACAAGGCGCGTGTCAGCGCCGAACATCACAACGCCATCGCCCATATTATCGAAGGTGACGCGCAACTCGCCCTGGCGCTCGCGCAATTCGCTGAGCAGCCGCGTGTTCTCATTGGCGATGACCGCTTGGGCAGCAAATGTTTCGACCAGCTCAATTTGTTTGGCGTCAAATGGTATTGGTTGGGAGCGCGTCAGCGACAATGCCCCGATTGAATATCCGTCTCGCAATAAGGGCACTGCGAGATTGGCTCGGAAGTGCCCAAGTTTTTGCGCATCAAGGAACGTATATTCCGGATCAGTGAGAACGTCGGGAATATTTACCGTCTTGCCTTCGAGCGCTGTTCGTCCAACAGCTGTCCCGCGTCCGGGTATAATGGGATGACTTTCGTGAAACTGCCGGAATTCCCGTGAAAAACCGTAAGACGCCGTTGCTTTATAAGTCGAACCTTCACGCCGAAATAAAAGCCCTCGGTTAGCTTTGCACAGGCGCGCCGCCGATTCGACCAGCGTATCGAGCATGGCTTGCAGGTCAAAGGTGGATCGGCTGATGCCCCTGAGCAGTTCGGCGGTCGCAGCCTGCTGCTCCAGAGCGTCGTCGCGTTGGCGCCTCAGGCGCTCCACGAGTTGTTCCTGCGCGTTGTCATGGATGAGTGTGCCGCCGGCGCCTTGCCAGCCGCCCTAGGCTTCTTTGCGCGTTGACCCTTTACGGGGGGTCTCGTTGCACCGCGTCGTAGCATGTCGCTTCCTCACGGCGGCACGTAATCTTACCAAATCCTGGGTTTCGCGCCATGACGAGAAGTTCGCTTCGCGTCAATCGCGCCAGTTTTGCCCGATCTGTATCAGGTCCGGCCCTCAGAGCCGACATACAGGCGACAGGCTGATTTCGTCGCGCAGGGCCAGGAGCCGCTGAAGACGGCTCGCATCTCCGACGAAATTCCCTGTTGCAGCGCACCTACAGCCCGCCACCGCCGGAGCAATGCGGCTTACAGAATAGGGACATCGGTCGTGAGCTTCGGGAACTCAAAGCGCAGCCTGACGGTTTCTACTCAATGGAACGCCTGCTCTATTTCCTTCCTCCTCATCCGCAACCTGCCTATATCCGGTTTGGGACGAGCGCCCTCATCATGGCGTTCTTCATTCTTGTGCAAATGGGTCTGCAATCGCAAAGCGGCTTCGGCGGACTGTTCTTCCTTCTTCCCGGGATCTTTCTATGTGGCCTTCTGTTCGATCGCGCCAGCTCATTTTTCGGGACGGCACTCGCCACGTTATATGCGGTGTACGCCGCGCCCGCTGCACCGTGGACTGCCCATCTTCTACCTTTGGGATTCTTCGTTGCGACGGGTCTCGGTATCGGCCTAGTTGCAGAGGGATTTCGTAACGAACTGGAGAGGGCGGTTGCCGCCGAGAAAGCGAAAACGGTTCTTCTCATGGAGTTGGCGCATCGTACGAAGAACAACTTAGCCATGTTATCCGCGATGATGCGATTGCAGGCCAAGCAGGCTGGCGTGAGCGCGGCCGACGCGCTCGGCGACATGGCCTCACGCATCCAGGTGATGGCACAGGTCTACGATCACCTCACGGTCAGGGCCGAGCGGAAGGTCGTCGATGCCAAGCAGTATCTCACAGAAATATGCCAGCATCTTTCCGCGTCAATCACCGGGACAAGCCCTGTGGCGATCACGGCTCGGGCGGATGAGCTGTATATTCACAGCGAGCATGCCGTCCCAATCGCGATCATCGTCAATGAGCTTGTTACGAACAGCCTAAAGTATGCCTTCCCGGACGAGCGGCCGGGTCATATCCACGTCGACCTTCATACCGATGGCGAAGTGGTCCTTAGTGTGAGTGACAACGGCGTCGGCATCCGAACGCAGCAGCCGGAAGGCGTCGGATCGCGGGTTGTAGCTCTGCTATCACAGCAACTCGGCGGCATGATCGATTACGAAAATTTGGATCAGGGTTGCCGCGTCACACTCCGAATGCCTAAGCCTAGCGTCTAGTGGCCGACCGTCGGCAGGCCTTCAATCGACCTGACGACACGCTAATTCAACCGGGCAGTGTCAAGGGTCCGCTCTGGATCAAAGGCGGCCCTCGCTTGGTTCAAATTGGACCCAAGTACGTCTCCAATCGTCTCAAAGCGGACGCGGGATTGGAAGGGCTCCGGGCTGAAAATGACCAGCCTCACTAGCTGAGGAGGTCAACATGACCGATATCCCAGCACCATCCCTGCCGTCTCGAAACACGCTCCTTGGAACAAGGGGAAGATCGTCGGCGCAAAGCCGCCGCTCCGTCCGAAGCACGTCTGGTCAATCCGAACCAAGCTCCAGGTCGAAGGCCGAATGCGCGACCTGACGCTGTTCAACGTCGCCATCGACAGCAAGCTGCGCGGCTGCGACGTCGTAGCCTTGAAAGTCGATGACCTTGCGACGGGCGGATATGCGGCCGACCGCGCGACCGTCCGATAAAAGAAGACCGGCCGGCCAGTCAAATTTGAACTGACAGAATCGACCCGGCAGGCAATCGATGACTACCTGCGGGTTACTGGCAGGAAGTCAGGAGAATACCTGTTCACTGGCCGGCAGCGGAGTGGACATATGACGACCCGGCAGTATGCCCGACTCCTATCTTACTGGATCGCTGAAATCGGACTGGACCCACACCTGTTCGGGACGCATTCCCTTCGCCGGATCAAGGCGACCTTGATCTATCGCCGAACCGGCAACCTGCGAGCCGTACAGCTCCTTCTGGGGCACACCAAGATCGAGAGTACCGTCCGATATCTCGGCATCGAGGTCGACGACGCCCTCGCGATAGCAGAACAAGTTGACGTCTGAGTTCGGGGGCAGAGCAGACGTGCTCTGCGCTGCCCTCACATACGGCTCCGGGCCATGAACAGACAGCACACTCGCGAAGAAAAACAAAAAGGCCGCCATGCGGCGGCCTCGTTTCAATTCGTGTAACTCTCTCGAATCAGCTACCGCGACGGCGGCGGCGCGCGAGCCAGTAAGCGCCATAGCCTACTCCGATCACAAGAGCTGGGATCCCGCCCACAAGCGGGCCAGGAGCACCCTGTGCGTGTTTTTCGTTGCCGTTACCGTTGGCATTACCAACGCCACCATTGGGGATACCACCTTGATCGGCCAAGGCCGGTGACAGAACAAGCATCGAAAGGGCGACCGACGCTACTATGGCTTTCATTCGATTGCTCCAATTAAATTGGTAATGCATTTAAATATTAAACCGAACTTAAATGAAATTCAATCCGAGTTCGATCATTGATGAGTTCCGTTGGGTTTCATGGAACTTAATCTTCGTCAACTCTGCGACCAGGCACTTCCGACAATCGCGGGAGCGTGGGTCTCAGAAATTGGCTCAGCAATGCCGCGGTTTCGGCCTGACGTGCTCTGCGAATAAGTCGTTCGCGTTCAACGCCTGGATAGCTGCCTTGTGCTCGCTTGCGCAGGCGCGCTGCTTCTTCAGCTAGCCGCACTTCGAGCGCTTCTGGTTGTTTGAAACGACGCCGCTTCTGCATGCGTTGCTCCCTGTTTGAGTTGGGCGGGAGCGCAAACTCACGTTCGTATCACCGATGGATAATCGACGGTCGCGCGGTGATGAATGAACGACAACAAAGAAAGGAGGGCCGTGTTCCTAGCAGCGCGCGGCGAATATACTCCCGTTTTAGTCTGCTTAGGGTCGATTTCGTTGAAAAAGGCAGCAGTAGTCGGATGTATTGGCGCCAGTGCCGATCGGGCCGAACGGCTGTACTAGCCTCTTATGCGGGCTTGAGGGTTTGCATCAGGATCAGCTTGGCCATCTTGCGAAGGTTCTGAGCGGTGGCTGCGAGGGTGAACTCGTCGCGCGCGCCGTTTGGGCCTCGTAAGCGCAAACGGTCGAGTTTGAGAATGCGCTTGAGGTGCGCGAACAGCATCTCGATCTTCTTGCGAAGCCGGCGCGAGGTACGGCCCTCCCACGAGCTTGCGATCTGGCGAGCCATATCGCGAGCGCCCTCATAGATTGAGCGCGGTACCCTCCGTGAAGGCTGCTTGGGGCAACAGCGGCTTTTCAATGCGCATCGATCGCAATCACGCTTGCTGGCCATGTAAAGCATCGTGGCACCGTCGTTCACCAGCGCTCCGGTCGTGGTGAGGACCTTGTCGCCAGGACAGCGATACACGTCGCCTGCGTGGTCGTAGGTGAAGTGCTCGCGCGAGAAGATCCCGTCCGTGCGGGCCGACTTGTCAAAGACGGTGATGTGCGGTTCGATCCCGTGCTCGTAGACCAACCAGCCGAGCATCTCGGCCGAGCCATAGCCGCTGTCGCCGAGGAGCCGGTTCGGATAGAGATCGAACCGTTCGAGCGAGCGCTCAATCATGCGCTTGGCGGCCAACACCTCCGCCTGCCGGATTGCCGTGGTTGCCTCCACATCGACGATGATCGCGTTCTCGACGTCGACCAGGTAGTTCGTCGAGTAGGCAAAGAAGGCTTGGCCGCCGTGCGCTCCCGTCCAGCGCGCCGCTGGGTCGGAGGGCGACACGAACTTCGGCGTGACCTCGGTCGCGGCTCCGAAAGCGGCATCGTCGAGGACGGCCAGATACTCATTGATCGCTCGGCCAGCAGCCTCCGGTGGAAGTCCCTTGTCGCCTTCGATCCCCTTCTGCCGATTGGCATCGGCCTTGATCAGGCTCGCATCGACGGCAAATCCTTCACCACCGACCAGTCGCTCCTCGAGGCAGCGGCCCAAGACACTCTCGAACACTCGACGGAAGAGATCGCTCTCTCGGAAGCGACCATGCCTGTTCTTGGAAAAAGTCGAGTGATCCGGCACCGCACCGTCCAGACCGAGTCGGCAGAACCACCGGTAGGCCAAATTGAGGTGGACCTCATCGCACAGGCGCCGCTCCGATCTGATGCCGAAGCAGTAACCGATCAGGAGCATCCGGATCATTAGCTCCGGATCGATCGAAGGCCGACCGATGCTACTGTAGAAAGGCGCCAGGCCCCGCCGGACCTCTTCGAGATCGATAAACCTGTCGATCGACCGTAGCAGGTGGTCGGCGGGAACATGCTTCTCGAGCGAGAATTCATAGAACAACTCAGGCTGTTCGACTTGCCGGTGCCCCATCATGATCTTCAGTCCTGCTAACTAAGCAGACTGAATCACTGCTATCTCTGAGTCGCAACAACCGCCTTTTTCAACAAAATCGGTCAAAAAGCGAAGAACTCAGAGTGAGAAAATCTAGCCCGCTCCGCCCCACTAAGCGGACCTCAATGAGAGGTGTCACCACTTCGCTTCCGGGCCAGGAGCGGACATAGCCCTGTTACTCGATCATCTCGTCGGGGGCGCGAGCAGCAAGACAAGACAGCTACACAATTAGATCGTGCGTAAAATGGTGCTCGGCTCTTCTTGAGTCATCAATGGCGTTTTCCTGCGCGAGTGAAATATCAATCAGGGCCGCATCCTGGATCGGCGCCGGTCCATCGTGTCCGGCAGCGTGCTGGCTAAGTGTTATCGAATCTGGTTCGTGGTGCACATGTACTTCAAAAATATCTGAAGCTTTGGAAGCTGCCATCTCATTCTTGAAATGAAACGAATCTCCGAGCTCTGAGGCAGCTGCCGTTTCTGCGTGCCCGGCGTCATCGATCAAAACCTGGTTCTTGCCTCCACCGTTCTGGCTCGATTCCGAATGCGGGTTGTTGGAGCCGTTTTCAGAAGTGTGCAAATCACGCTGCGATTGGCCGGGATTGGTAGCGTTCAGTGGTGACGCGCCATGCTTGCCGTGCTGCTTGGCGGCCGCGGAGCCGTCTTCAGAAGCGTGCAAATCGCTGTTTGACTGCCCATGATTGGAATCGTCTCCCGGTGTGTCATGCTTGGCTTGCTGCTTGGCGGCTGCGGAGCCGCCTTCAGAAGCGTGCAAATCGCGGTTTGACTGCCCATGATTGGAATCGTCTCCCGGTGTGTCATGCTTGGCTTGCTGCTTGGCGGCTGCGGAGCCGCCTTCAGAAGCGTGCAAATCGCGATTCGATTGCCCATGATTGGAATCTCCTCCCGGTGCGTCATGGGCGGCTTGCTGCTTGGCGGCTGCGGAGCCGTGTTCAGAAGCGTGCAGACCGCGCTGCGATTGACCACGATTGGAATCGTCCCCCGCACCTGGCGGTGTTGTGCCATGCTCGGCATGCTCCGATGCGTCAGTTGCGAGCTCGCCGAAACCGCCGCGATCAATCGTGTGCCCTGAGAGGACGTTGACGGTCGCGGAACGTTCGTGGATCGTGTCACTGTGATCAATCGCATCATCTGATTTTGCGTGAAGAGAACTATCTTTGCCGTGGCGGCTGCCGCTATCCTCCCTTGCTTCTGCACCGACAATCTGAGGTTCATCGCCGTCTGTGGCGATGGTATCGCCTCGGGAAGTTTCGAAGGCGAATGACCGATCGTATATTTCGGGATTTTGCGAGGCCAGGTTGTCGAAACCATCGAGGGTCGTATCGGCGCTGCTGGGGCGATTGAGGGTTACCAATTCCTTGGTGCCGTTTGCGGTAGCTGACCCGAAGACATCGGTTAGGTTCTTGGCGAGATTGAACGCTTGCGCGGGGCTGCAGATGGTATCGAGCTCGTAGATCAAGACTGCGGCCGCCGCCATCATGAAAGCGCTATAGCTGCCCGAGCTCGGTCTTGCAGAGTTGAGTGCCGCCAATGCACCCGTGTTGGCAGCAATATCGGCGCTGGAATCGACGAGTTTGCCGGTCGGTGTCGGCGTGCCCGCTGCGGAATTCTCAGCTCGGCCGGCTTTGCTCATCATTCTAGCCGTAGCGCTCGAAGCACCGCCGGATTTTTTGGGATTGATGACGATGGTTACGACCTCGGCGGTGCCGTCTGCGGCCATTACCGTGAAAGTATCGGTAAACGTATGGCCGACTGCGTTCGGATGCGCGGCGCGAACGTCGTCTAGCGCTGCGAAAATCAGGACTGCAAGCGCGCCGATTCCGCCGGAAAGGCGCGATAGGGCGAGCGCTGCGAGCTCCGTCCGGTTCTTGATCTGAAGCTTCTGAAATATGCGATTGAGGTCCGCCTTGATGGCGCCAGGGGGGACATTGAGTTGGCGCGCAATCTCTTTGTTCGACAAGCCGTAGGCCACCAGACGCATGATCTCGCGCTCTTCGACCGTCAAGACTGCCAGCACGTCTTCACCAAGCGCCCCATTTTCTGCCGGGGCCCGGTCGGGCCGTGGCGCCACTAGCCTCAGGGACTGCAGCACGGTTTCGGGCTTCGCCCGCATCGAAATCGCGTTGCAAGCACCGGCCGCGATTGCGGCGGCGAGGTCGCCACGTGCGACGGATGCGGTGTAGAAGACAAGCCGGGTAGGAAGGTTTTCGGCATTGGCAACGGCGAGCATTTCAGATGCCGTCACGTCAGAAAATCCGTCCTCTACAAGCACAACATCGGGTGCTAGATTCCGAACTGCTTCGAGGCAGCTGGCTCCGTCGAGACAGGACGCAACGACCTCGAAGTCGGACTCCGCCGCAAACAGCGACGCAAAACCCTGCAGAACGACTGGGCGTCGATCTGCTATCACCAGTCGGATCCGACGCATTAGCGCTTCCCTCGCCGGCATCTCACGGTAACGTCGCCCAAGCAAATGCATCCCAGATGCGTGCACTTCAAAGGCAGCGCGGCAACGCACGATACCGCGCATGGTTCCGGGTCATTGCTACACCGTTCCTACTCGTCATTGAAGGCGTGGCCCGCAGCTGGCCAAATGCTTAATTAGGGTCAAATGCCGCTTCAACTCGGAGCCCGATCCGCTTAGGGTCAAACTGAGCAGAACCTGGTGCGTGTCCATGTTTTCCGCTTTGCCCCTCGAATGCGGACATCCATCATAGCGGTCGGCATGTCTCAGAAGGCCATGAGGCGACCTTGCTTGTATGGAGCGAAAGCGTCATCAGTCTTCAGCCATTCCGTGATGCGACGGGCTCACGAACGCGCCAATAGAGGACTTTTCGGGCTTGATATGGAAGGCCAGGATGCCACCGAGGTTCGAGGGAGGCCCTAAGATTTTGCAGGACGGAGGCGCGCTCGCTCGTCCAACTCTTGGATTTCCGCTTCAATCTCGGTGGCCAATTCGCTGATGTTTTTGAGCGTTTCTGGGCCTCGAAACTCGTCAGAGAGCGCGCGACACCTCGCGAGCTTAACTTCGAGCTCCCGTCTTTTTGTTAAGAGGTCCATGCGCCGTTCTGCTGCCATGAAACGTCGGAAGCTTATAGTTTCTGCTGTGCTTTGCCAATCAGGTTCCTCTGGGCAGAATAGCCGTAAGAACAAGCATTCCCTCGGCTCCGTGTTGGCCCGGCCATGGCTATCGGCCCTTCGGGTCATTCGCGTCGATTTTGCAGCGCCTCGTCAATGGCGGTTTACCCCTGACAGCTGACATGTAGATAAGCACCGGAGTTGGTCGTGATGGGCCATCAACGGACATCCCGGTATTTGTTCGGCCACCTCGTAGGCTCGAGTGAGCAGCAGCGGGTCAGGCCTAAAATTTTGCCGACGTCACGCTGATCAGGAGTTCAGCTTTTGTTGGGATCATGGATCGGCCGTTCTGCACCGCTCAACGTCAAAGCGGATAGACCATCGGACGGGCTAGAGCGCGCAGCCCGGGGCGGGTGGCCCGAAGGCGTCCTTATCGGTTTAGGTGAGACTCGGCCCTTCTTGTTCTTTCACCGTTGCGTGAGACGCTGGTCAGTTCGCCTTCCCGAAGCCGCGTTGCGCATTGCCGAGAAAAGCATTGATCTCGCGGTTGAGGAATTCGACGTCTGACGGTGCGGCGCCTCCCGCGGAAGCGTGCCCGGTGACGGTACCGGGACTGATTGTCACCATTTTGACCTGCGGGATGTTCCTGCCCATTTGGATCGGTTCAAACTCAGGATTGAGCAGATCCTTTGTTCCAGTCAAAATCAGTGTTCTAGCCTTGATCGAGCCGAGCGCCCTTGCGGTATCTCCGCCGAAGCCGGGTGTCGTTCCGACATCGTGGTGCTCATAGGCCCAGGTCTGGTAGATCCAGTCGTTGGCATCGAACGCTTTCATCGCGGCGCTCTCCTGCTGCTCCATCCATGGCAGCACATCCATGCCGTTCTTGAACTGGCCCTGATACATGTCGGGCGTTCGGGCCGCGAGCAGGTTGAGGATGTCGCGCCATAGACGGACTCCCCTCTCCGGTGGTGCCTCGTAGTTGCCGTCCTTCCAGGCGGGGTCCTCGGTGATCGCCTTGCGCGAGGCTTCCAGCACGGCGACCGTCCATGCGGGCGTCTTTGTGAGTGGCACCATGGCGACCAGCGCATCCGTCGCTTCGGGGTGACTAACGCCCCACTGCAGCGTTTGCATTCCACCCATCGAAGGTCCGACCACGGCGACGAGGTGGTCGATGCCGAATTTCTGCTTAACGAGCCGATACTGGGACTCCACCATGTCGCGGATGGTGAATTTCGGGAATTGCATTCGGGGCTGCGCCTTCGAATTGCTGGGCGATGTGGTCAGCCCGTTTCCGATCGCATCAGTGCAGATTATGAAATACTTCTCGGTGTCGAGCGCCTTGCCCGGCCCGATCAGAAAGTCGATGCGGTGGTGATTGCCAGAGATCGCCGTCACCATGAGGATGGCATTGGATTTGTCATCGTTCAGCGTGCCATGTGTGACGTATGAAATGGCGAAGTCCTTGATCGTCTCCCCGCTTTCGAGCGGAAGGTCGCCTTCCCCAAAACTCTGATGCGGCGGCTGCTGCGGCGTGTGCGCCATCGCCTGAGCACAGCAAAACATCGAGGCGGCCAGCATCGTGACGAGTTTCTGCATGTTTCTGCTCGCGATGGGATAGTGGAAAGCTACTTGGCAAGATGGCTGTCGAAGAAGAGCGCGATCTCCTCGAACGCCTCTTTGGATTCCGGCGCGGTGTCGTCGCGGTAATATTGCGCGTGCGATTGTCCCTCGAAGACCTGCAGCTGCGCTTCCACATGGTTTTGCCGCAGCTTGCGATGGACACGCACGGTATTGCTGAGCAGGAGGTCGCGCGTGCCGCTGGTCAGGATGGTCGGCGGAAAGCCGGCCATGTCGCCGTAGATGGGCGAGAGCAGCGGATCCTTAAGATCGTGGCCCTTGGCGTAGACGACCGTCCCCGCATCGCAGAAGCCGTCGGGCGAGACTAGCACGTTGTCCAGCCTGGCATTGGTCACGAAGCTATCGCCGACCTTGGTCACATCCGACATAGGGGTCCCCGGGGCAATCGCGCCCGGCATCGGCACGCCGTCCTGCTTGGCCTTGAGCATCATCTCAAGCGTGAGAGCACCGCCGGCCGAGCTGCCAAAAACCGCAATCTTCTTCGGATCGGTGGTCTTGAGCAGAGCCTTGTACACCGTCATTCCGTCATCGAGCGCCGCGGGGAAATAGGCTTCTGGCGGCATCCGGTAGTCCACGGAAATGACCTTGAAGCCCCCAAACCCTGCCATGAAAATGGCTTCCGGCAGAGCGGCCTCGCCAGGGTTGAGAACGTAGCACCCGCCGTGCATGTGCAGCAGAACGCGATTCTGGTTCTGCGCCGGAATTGAACTGGGCGTCAAGATATAGGCCCGCACGCCATCGATGACAGTCTTCTCGACGTTCACGTGGAGACGCTCCTTGAGCGCAGGCACGTTCTTCAGTGTGCCTGCAGCGGTGGCCTGGACAATCGGCACCCATTCCTCGCCGGTCTTCGGCAACACGTCCCAGCCATTGCGCAGGGGCATGCCGATGATCTTGGCGAGCTGCGGGCTTACAGTGGCTGGGACGGGCACGGACTTCGCAGGTACCTGCAGCGGCTCGTAGGTAGGCGATTGCGCCGATGCGGCCAACGCGAGGGATGACCAGAGCGCGGCGGCACAGGTCCACGACGATAAGCGGTTCATGTTGTCTCTCCGGAGGTGCGATGATTGGATGGCAGCGAGGCGTTACTCGCGCATGAATTTCAGCACCTCTTCGAAGAACGTGAACCGCTTGGTCTCGAACAGTACGAAATGCGTCGCGTCCGGAATGACCACGCTCTTCTTCATCGGCGCATGGACGAGGTCACGCATCAGGCCTTCACGATCGTCAAGATAGGACCAAGTATCATAATTGCCCCCGATCACGAGGGTGGGCGAATAGATGTTGGCCGCATTCCAGAGCGGCCGTCCCGTCGCCTGATAGAAGGAGTCCTCGAGCACGCCATTGGGCGCGCGCAGGCTCGCCGGAGAGCGCGAGTTGCTGGTGGGGTCGGTTGCCAGGCACGCATTCCAGAACTCGGCGGGTAGCGCCGGGTCGCGATAGGCATCCTTGTTCTCCAGCGGGATTTCGCCGTTCCACCGGGCGGTATTGGCGGCCTCCGAGGCCAGCCGGTACGCTCCCATGGAGAAGTTGAACTCGTAGGGCTTACGCTTGTTCTGCAGGGCGCTGCCCGGTCCGAGATTGGTGTGATTGTTGAAATTGTACAGCGGTGCGTACAGGACCAGCTTGCGCACCTGTTCGGGATGCAGTGAGGCGTAATAGCCGGCCATCATCGCGCCCCAGGACCAGCCGATCAGGGTGACCTGCTTGACGCCCCGCCGTGCCTTGATCGCATTCACCATCGCCTCGATGTCCCTGACCGCAAGGAATGAACGCGTCACGGGCTGGTTCTTGGCGGCCGGCTCGTCCATGGCCGGCTCCCGGGTCGAGCCGCCATAGTTGCGGTAATCGCCCATGTAGACGGCGTAGCCGCGGCTCGCGAGCCAGTCGGCCCAGGAATAGTCCTTGTAGGGCAGGTCGAAATCACAGGTCGACGGGCGCGTCGCGCCGTGCAGAAACAAGACCACATCGTCCTGTCCATTGGCCGTGGCTTCCGGCAGCTTCTCGCGCAAGAACAGTTTGATGCCGGGATCGAGCGCATCGATCTGCAGATCGGTCTTAGTGATTTTCGTCTGCTGCGCCGCGGCGGGCTGCAAGGCCAACCCCATGGCGACAACCGCGCATCCCGCCCATGCGCGCCAACCCGATCTCTCTTTAGTCATTCCAACCCCGTCGCTGCTTGTTTTCAGTCCAGCGTAATTGGGATCGACGAAGTCGCAACCCGATTTCGCAGAAAATTTCTGAGTAGCGGCGGGAATAATCCAAGGAAGCCATTTTAGACGACCGGAACCCCACCCGATGCTTGGAAGCATGATCAACGTTCTGACGAGCAGTCATCGGCAGACATCGCGTATTTGCATATCAGTCGGCCAACTGACTCGATTTCTGCGATTTCCTTATCAGTACGCCCTGAGTCCGCTTCCGCGAGCTTGTCAGTCCGCCGAGCGGCTCAATTGTCGACCAAACTCTTCATGCTGGCTGATCCTGCATTTCTGGCAACCGGGCAGGAGGCACAGATAGCCGGCATTTCTCTCAGCGTTGGGCACGCAGCAATGATACTCGTTATCGCCAACGAGCTACTCGCGCCGGGAAAACGATCTAGTTCAATCGAGCCGGGGATCTGTTAGCCGAGGCGCGGGTCCTTGCAGTTGTTGGATTGAGAGAATTCCGGAGGTACCCGCTCCTGCCCCCATATCTTGTGACCGGCCCTTCGCGGGTTGGCCCTGAAATGTTCATTACGTTCTTCAAAGTAGCGGTCGATCGCGGCTCTCGCCTCCTCCGCTGACTGATAGTTGCTGTTGTGAATGATGGCACGGGCCATGCCGCTGAACACCGATTCAATGACGTTGAGGAACTGCGCCCGCGCCGGAAGCGGCGCGATCATTACTGTAGGTCCGACGATACGACTGTTGTGATCTTCCATCACCCGGTTCAGCTCCTTGGAAATGTGCCACGAAGCTGCATCCCAAGAGAGATAGATGCATCGGCGGTCGCGATATTTCTCGACGAGCAGCTTCATCAAGCGGATCATCTCCGCGGTGTTCTTCTTATCACTGTAGAGATGCGTCACTTGATTCGACGAGAGCTCAAGCGCTGCGGTCAGCGTGACGGTCCCGCGCGACTTCTGCCATTGCTGGACAAGCGGCCGTTCGGCAGGCGCCGTGAGGGCGCGGCCCGGCTGGTGCTTGATGGCAAACGGACCGAACTCATCGATCGAGAAGAAGACTTCGTCCCCGGCAAGATTGCTCAATATCGACTTGATACGATCGAGCTTCTGGCAAAATTCGGGATCGCTCGAGGTCAACACGATGCGGGCTTTCCGCCACTTGTAACCGGAGGACTTTATGATCCTCCGGGCGATCTCCTCGCTGACCGGCTGTCCTTTTTGGCCGAGGACGCGGCACAGATCGGCGATCTTCCATGTGGTACGGTTGATGCCGAATTCGGCCGGCGGGCGGTGGAGCGTGTCGAACAGGGCTTTCTTCAGATATTCGTTATCAAATTTCCGGCGTCCACTCCGGCGCCGCGCGAACAGGGCGGTTACGCCGTCTTCCGCATAGACGCGAAGGCAGCGCCGCCAGGTCGTTGGGCTCAGTCCAATCTGCTTACAGACTGCGCTTTGGCGTACACCGAGCCAATAAGCCAGAAGGGCCATCGCCCGCCTGCGGTCGAGAACTCGCAGGCTGAGTAGATGCTCGATGACGATACGGCGATCTGACTCCTCAACAGAGCTTGACAGCTTGGCCTTCCAATACAGTGCAAGCTGTCCGGGCGGCTCGGCCGCAAACGTGGCAATCGCTCTCATGCCGTCGGGCCGGTCGCGTGCGCCTCTTCGTGAAAGGATGCTCGTAATTGTAGAAGGCGCCGGGACCTGGGACATGCCCCGCTTGCGAAGCTCACTCGCAATCCGGCGTCCGCCCCAGAGCGGATGGCGCGCGCGAACCGACAACACTTCCTCTTCGATCACTGCGGGTGTTTTCGTCGGGCTGCGGCGGGGCCGGCGCGAAAGATCTCGATAGCCGGCTGCGCCCATCGTGCGAACCCGCGTCAGCAGTTTGTAGGCGGTCTTGGGACTCACATCGAATTGACGGCAGAGAGACCGGATATTTGCGCCCGGCGAACTGGCCAGCGCGACGAACTCCTGTTTTGCTTCAATATCCGTCCTTGAAGTCCACGGCATCGCTCCTCTCCTATGGAAAGGGCATCGCTTTTGGCCGCCTACTTTAACTCGCCGCACCCACAGGCGAAACAGGAGAGCCCATGCCAAGCGCGACGGATCGTTACCCGAAGGGCAGAGTCCTGCGGCTCCGGAACGCCCGCGCACGGCGGCGCCGTACCCGATCGGCAGCCGCCGGGGCCGCCAAGTTGTTCGTTTGGACATGAGGCAATTACCAGAAAGCGTTCTGACATAGATCGTCGACCTGCGCGAACAGGATCATTTTCGATCTCGAGCCTGCAGGAGCAGCAGTTCGCGGCGGCCACCGACAAACTGATAAGCTTTCGTATGAAGCCTTATCAGTCGGCCGACTGACTCCGTTTCGCATTTCTATCGTGCTGATTTCGCCTCAAATGTCTGTTTGGTCGCGATTCCGTTGAAAAAGGTTGAAGTAGTTCAATGTATCTGGCGCCAGCCTTGACGAGACCGAGTGCTTTGCCGGCCGCTATGCGGGCTTGGGGATTTGCATCGGGATCAGCCTGGCCATCTTGCGAAGGTTCTGGGCGGTGGCTGCGAGGATGAACTCGTCATGCGCGCCGTTTGGGCCTCGTAAGCGTAGGCGGTCGAGCTTGAGAATGCGTTTAAGGTGTGCAAACAGCATCTCGACTTTCTTGCGGAGCCGACGCGAAGTGCGGCCCTCCCAGGATCGTGCTATGTCGCGCGCCATGTCGCGGGCACCTTCGTGAATAGAGCGCGGCACCTTACGGACCGAGTCCTTTGGGCAGCAGCGAGCCTTTAAGGCGCAACTTGCGCAATCGTGCTTGCTCGCCCGGTAGAGCATCGTCGCGCCATCGTTCACCAGTGTTCCGGTCGTGGTCAGCATCTTGCCGCCGGGACAGGTATAGATGTCGCCGGCTTGATCGTAGGTGAAATCCTCGCGCGAGAAGGTACCGTCTTTGCGAGCCGACTTGTCGAATACCGTTACGTGCGGCTCGATGCCGTGCTTATAGACGAGCCAGCCGAGCATCTCGGCCGAGCCGTAGGCGCTGTCACCCATGAGCTTGCCCGGATAGAGGTCGAACTGTTCGAGTGAGCGCTCAATCATGCGCTTGGCGGCCAATACCTCCGCCTGCCGGATTGCCGTGGTCGCCTCCACATCGACGATGATGGCGTTCTCGACATCGATCAGATAGTTCGTGGAGTAGGCAAAGAAAGCTTGGCCGCCGTGTGCCCCGGTCCAGCGCGCGGCCGGATCGGAGGGCGATACAAACTTGGGCGGTGACCTCGGTCGCAGCACCGAACGCGGCATCATCAAGAACAGCAAGATACTCGTCGATTGCCCGGCCCGCGGCCTCCGGTGGAAGCCCCTTATCGCCTCGATCCCCTTCTGCCGATTGGCATCCGCCTTGATCAGGCTCGCATCAACTGCGAACCCTTCGCCGCCAACCAGGCGCTCCCGCATGCAGCGGCGCAAGACAGTCTCGAACACGCGACGGAAAAGATCGCTCTCTCGGAATCGGCCATGCCTGTTTTTGGAGAACGTCGAGTGATCAGGGACAGCACCGTCCAGACCCAGCCGGCAAAACCAGCGGTATGCCAGATTGAGGTGGACTTCGTCACAGAGGCGTCGTTCCGATCGTATGCCGAAGCAATAGCCGATTAGGAGCATCCTGATCATCAGCTCCGGATCGATCGATGGTTCCGATGTTGCTGTAGAACGGCGTCAGCTCCCGCCGCAGGTCTTCAAGCTCCACGAACCTATCGATCGACCGGAGCAGGTGGTCGGCCGGAATATGCCTTTCGAGTGAGAACTCATAGAACAGCGCAGCTTGTTCGACTTGCCGATGCCCCATCATGACCTTCAGCCCTGCCAATTAGACAGACTGAAACACTGATATCTCTGCGCCGCAACAGCCGCCTTTTTCAACGGAATCTCGCGAAAGCGGACATCGAAGTCCCTGACCAGAATATCAGCTAGTCACGTGAATCTAAAGTTCGCCACATAAAGTCTGCTGAGCTTTGTGACAGAAGCGTTTGACAGAAGCCAAGATCTGGTCTGCGGACTTGGTCCATTTGAAGGGCTTCGGGTTGTTGTTGTGCCGTTCGATGAAGGTACGGATGTCGGCCTCGAGCTGTCTGACGGAGGTGTGAACACCTCGCTGGATTTGCTTTCTGGTGAGCTCAGCGAACCAGCGCTCGATCTGATTGATCCATGACGCAGAAGTCGGCGTGAAGTGAACATGATAGTGTGGCCGGCGAGCGAGCCACGCTTTGATCTTGGGCGTCTTGTGGGTGGCGTAGTTGTCCATGACGATATGGACAGCGAGCCCCTCAGGAATTTGAGCGTCGATCTCTTTGAGGAACTTCAAGAACTCGACCGCCCGATGGCGCTTGTAGCATTTGCCAATGACAAACCCGGAAGCGACGTCGAGCGCGGCAAAAAGCGTGGTCGTGCCATGCCGCACGTAGCTGTGCGTGCGACGTTCCGGTACGCCAGGCATCATCGGCAAGACCGGTTGCTCGCGATCGCGTGCTTGTATTTGACTCTTTTCATCAACGCTGAGGACATCGGCTCGGTTCGGTGGGGACAGGTAAAGCCCGACAATATCGCGCACCTTGTCGACGAATAGGGGATCGCTCGACAGTTTAAATGTCTGGCTGCGGTGCGGCTGCAAGCCGAACGCCGTCCACATTCGACGGATCGTAGTGTGAGAAAAGCCAGTTTCCGCAGCCATCGAGCGGATCGACCAGTGCGTCGCGTCGGGCGGCGTTGTACGCAATGTCCGCTCGATTACCTCAGCAACCTGATCGTCGTTGATGGTTCGAGGGCGGCCAGGGCGGGCTTCGTCAAGCAGGCCATCACAGCGATCCTTCAAGAATCGGCGGCGCCACTTGCCAACGGTGTGTTCATGGATGCCAAGTTCGGCAGCCACAGATTTGCTTGGCAAGCCATCTGCGCACCGTAGGATCGCGCGGCACCGCTCAGATAGCGACCGGGCCACACGATAACGACGAACCTGCCTCTCTAAATATGCTCGCTCTTGCGGACTCAGCACCAACGGCTCGATTGGCCGGCCTCTAACACCTGCATTCGCCACAAGCGCTCTCCTCTACAGAGAATCGAGCCATCATATAATGTGACGAACTTGCGTTCCAGATGACTAGGGGCCAATGGACTAAACCGCTCGCGCGGTAGGACGCTGCGGCGGGCGACACAACAGGAGGATAGCGCGACGGGGCGTCCTGTCTTGAGATGAGGGGTTCGCAACCTTCACCCAAGACAAGAGCATCCCCATGACCGACGAGGCAGTGAGCCCGCTGCGCCGGCGCATGATCGAAGACATGACGATCCGCAAGTTCGCGCCGAAGACCCAACATGACTATGTGCAAAGGGTCAAGAACTTCGCGGCGTTCCTCGGGCGATCGCCGGATACGGCGACCTTTGAGGACGTGCGCCGCTACCAACTGCATCTGGCGGCGAGCGGCGTTGGCGTGCCGACCATCAATCAGACCGTCTCGACCCTGCGGTTCTTTTCAAGGTCACGCTGAAGCGCCACGAGATTGTCGAGCACACCCATGTCGTTCACGAGCCGCGCAAGCTGCCGGTGGTGCTCAGCGTCGAGGAGGTGGCGCGGCTGCTCGATGCCGCGCCGGGACTAAAGTACAAGGTGGCGCTGGGCGTGGCCTATGGCGCCGGCCTGCGCGCCGCCGAGGTGGTCTCGCTCAACGTCGCCGACATCGACAGCAGGCGCATGCTCATCCGCGTCGAGCAGGGCAAAGGCGGCAAGGACCGCAACGTGATGCTGTCGCCACGCCCGCTCGAGTTGCTGCGGACCTAGTGGAAGGCGGCGCGGCCGCAGGGCTAGCTGTTCCCGGGCCGCGATCCGGCGCAGCCGATGACCACGCGCCGGCACAACCGCGCCTGTCACGCCCGCGGCCCAAAGGGCCGGGATCAGCAAACGCGTCTCGCTGCACACCTTGCGGCACAGCTTTGCCACCCACCTGCTCGAGCAGAACATACCTTGTCGGTGTTCGCGATCCATTCAAGCACGAAGCGGAAATAGCCGATCATGACCTTTTCCTCATCCATTTCATCGAACACGATTAGGTTGCAGCATCCGGGTCGTGTCGTATTTCAATAATGCGAATGTTTTCTCAAAATACACGGCTTGCGTCCCCTATCCAAAGACGAGGATATCGGGTGCAGCTTTCGGGTTGGCTCCTTCGCGTTCAGACAAAGGTCACTGCAGAAAGCGAATGCGGGCTCTGACCTGCTGACTGCTGGGTTGGAAACGTACGGAGACGTAGCGTCTCCTGTCTGATCGAGCTACAACTCCAGTTCATTCGAGTGGCTCCTGTGACCCGCGGCATTCGGCCATTACCCCTGCTTGCATGCCCGCTTTCACGAGCAGGGGGCTGAGGCTTTGCCGCTGAGGCAAACTACGCAGCCTCTGTCGACCGCAAGTTGGCGGCGGGCCCGCCAGCCCCGGTTCACCGTCGGCGGCCGATGACAGGGCGCACTAACATGAGCACTGGCAGCCTCGATACCAATGAACTGAAGTTCGCGGCCGATTGACCGCTCACGCCGACGCTTTCCCGCGGTCAACGGCGGATGCTGAAGCGGTCGGTAACTGGCTGCTCCGTGCAGGACAATTAACTTTCGGCGAGACCGTGTAGCTTGCTTCGTTCAGCGCCAGCTGTTCTGCCGCACGTCCTTGGCCCGACTGCCGAAGTCCTGCGACACGAATGCAACAACCTCGAAGGGCTGCGCATAGAAACCGTTGCAGAAGCCACGATCGTTTCGGCCAAGCAGTCGGCGCCCAAGTCGAAAAGCGGATAGCGCGCCAAGGCGCAACCAACGGCGTTAACTGCCCGGGCACGCCACCGCCCAGGTTCTCGCCGTGGCACTCACGGCAGTCCTGATATGTCGGGATATTGCTAACACCTAAGACGGGCCATCGGAGCAAAAAAGCTGACCTTGCGGAAGTCTATCTCGGGCAGCCGGTCCGAGTTCCCGTTCGGATCTTGGCCGTTCAAGAACACGCTTCCAGGCAAGTCTGTGAGTAGCCAGGACCGGTTCGGTCTTAGGCCGCGATCGCTGCCGCTCATAACGGTTTAGTTTCCAGGCAGGCCCCCAGCAAATCAACGACTTAGTCGGTGTTACAGCATAGCCCTGCTTACCCCCCGCTCCAGAAACGCACCGCTCTGTCTCGCGTTTCCGTATGTCAACGGCAGCCAAACCATGATCTGATCACGATCTGAGCTTCTCAACGGTAGATTGGCGGCCCTTCGCACGAAAACATACGGAATATCCCGTGCTTCTTTCATCGAACGGCCCGTCAACGGTCCAGCACGTTTCGCAAAGATCGCAACAGCTCACCCTCCCTAACAACATAACGAGCAATTTCGAGGCTTCTGCGCAAACGTCATGTGGAAACCGAGGTCTCACCTGATGAACACCAATGCATCCTCAAGGAGCCCGACATGAGCAATACGCTTACTCAAGCACGCGATGGGTTGAGCCGACTTAATGCGATCCACCTTTTGACCTTCAGCATGCTGTTGATCCTCCCTGCAACTTCCGGCGCGCAACAGCTCCCACCGATTGCCGAGCAAATGGCCAAGACCTACGGCCTTGATTCGTTTGGGCAAATCGAGGCCATCCGCTACACTTGGGATGCGGAGCTTCCCGGTGTCAAAATCTATCGCAGGTGGGAATGGAGTCCGAAAACCGACACGGTCTCCTACGAGGGGAAAGATAAGCAAGGCAATCCAGTAAAGGCTAGCTATCAGCGCTCGCAGCTCAGCAGCCAAAGCGATGCCATAAAGAACGAAATCGATCCGGCATTCGTCAACGATCAGTATTGGTTGCTGCTCCCGCTCCATGTCGTATGGGATGGCCCGACTGTGACCGATGAGGGCATGCACAAGCTACCCCTTGGTGATGCTTCCGCTGAACGGGTCGTGGTGAAATACCCCTCTGAGGGCGGCTACCAGCCCGGCGATACCTGGGAGCTCTACCTTGGCGCCGACAAGCGAATAGTAGAGCTCGCCTACCACCGCGGCGGATCCAATCCGCCGATCGTGATCGCGACATGGGCGGACTATAAGAAGGCTGGCCCACTCCTTTTCTCGACGGAGCACCGCGGGACACGCGACGGAAAGCCCCTGCGGATTTCCTTTTTGGATGTGTCAGTTAAAGTGACGGGATCAGAGAACTGGATCAACGCGCAATGAACAGGGGAAGGGTTCATTCGAGCGACTGATTGTGTGCTTCACAAATCAGTCGCGGTGCTTCCTGACCCAGTCGCTCGCCAGAGCGGTTAGGCGCGGCATCGAAGTTTTTGACGCCGGCTCAGCGTAATGGCCGCATGCTCTACTGCGTAGTAGCCTGGTAGGCGCACCGTCAATTACCCGCGGCGGTGCCGCCTAACCGACACGCAGAGTACTTTTCAATTCTTTGGAGCACGCGCATATGCCCGATAATCCCTTTACCAATGTTTGGCAGTTCCTGACCGCCTTTACCGGTGACTATCTCCGTCTGGGAAACTGGCGCTTTCTGATCCTGGCACTGTTCTGGGCCCTACTGCTCACCAGCATTGCAGTGGCGTTCCAGAATTGGCGGGAGGATCCGGCGCAACGTTCCGGCCGACACATTGG
Source organism: Bradyrhizobium sp. Ses1 (assembly GCF_059512365.1). Lineage (NCBI taxonomy): Bacteria > Pseudomonadati > Pseudomonadota > Alphaproteobacteria > Hyphomicrobiales > Nitrobacteraceae > Bradyrhizobium > Bradyrhizobium sp. Ses1. The sequence goes on along the minus strand of NZ_JCAMOQ010000048.1, from coordinate 48,356 downwards.
AATCTGGCTGGTCCGAGTCCTGATCGGCTGCATGTGGTTCCAGGGAATGTTGTGGAAACTGCCGCTGCCCGTGTCCGACGGTCTGCAATACTGGACGGAGCAGGAATCGACGAGCGCCGCGTTCGAGTTTCACCGCACGTTTATTAAGGACATCGTGTTACCTCACATGACGATCTTTGGGCCAATTGTCTTTCTTGCCGAGCTGGTCTTCGCTGCATCGATGATGCTCGGGCTTGCGGTGCGGTTCGTGGCCGTGCTGGCCATCGCGTATACGTTGCAGCTCTGGCTCGGCCTCTATGGCAATTCGTCGGAGTGGCCCTGGACGTACATGTTCCTGGCCCTGCTGATGTTCCTATTTGCGCTCGAGGGCGCCGGCCGGAGTCTCGGCTTCGATGCTTGGTTGCGCCGCAAGGTGCCCGCCGTGCGCGACGGCAAGGGCTTCATCGGCTGGTTCTTTAACAGGGCGGGTTAGGTCGTACCGTTATGCATGGGAGACGAACAGATGATCGCCCTGGTCCGCGCAGTGACGCTTCTTGTGGGCTGGGGCGCAACCTGTGGACACGCCGCTGACATTGGCTATCTGGGTCCGCCAGGAGTCCCTGCGAAGGAGTTTCCCTCACCTCAGCGCGCAGTTGCGCAGATCGTCAGCCCAAGCCGTGCCGCCGAGGAGCGCCGCGATTCACTGAATGAGGCGGGTGAGCTCGCCCGCCTGCTTGAACTCAAGCCAGGCATGACAGTTGGCGACATTGGTGCCGGCGCTGGCTACCACGCGGTCCGTCTCTCCCGTCTCGTCGGTCCCACCGGCTCCGTCATCGCCCAGGACGTTACGCGAAGTTACCTCATCGCGCTCGCTAGGCGAACGCATCGTCTGAAGCTGACAAACGTCAAATTCGCGCTCGGCAAACCACACGACCCACGCCTGCCCGCTGCATCGCTCGATGTCGCGATCCTCGTGCACATGTATCACGAGATCGCCCAACCCTATGCCTTTATGTACAATCTCGCGCCCGCCTTGAAGCCTGGCGCGCAGGTCGGCATTGTCGATCTTGAGCTTCCGACGTCGGAGCACGGCACACCAATTGAACTCCTGCGTTGCGAACTGTCCGCCGTCGGCTATCGCGAGATCGCCACGCATCAGCTTGCGGGTGATAGTGGATATCTCGCAGTGTTTTCGCCACCGGGGCAAGCTGGACGGAAATCGCCCGGCGACATCGTTGCTTGCACCGATCGTGCCGGTACGCGCTGACCACCAACCTTTATTGTTCGCGAGGTGTTCTCAGCTCAAGCGCGAGGCGAACGAACGTCGTCGAAATGGACCAGGCTGCCTTGACGCCGGCGATGAGATTGCCGGAGACCTTCGATACGCCCCCGATCCGGCGCCGCTGCCCAATGGCAATTTCCTGTGCCGGAAGGCGGGCGGCCGCGACCCGCATCAGCATTTCCAGGTTCCAGCCATATGTCTTTTCCTTCATGCCGAGACGTCTGAGTTCATCCCGGCGGATGGCACGAAACGGCGACAGATCGCTGAAGCTTGCGCCATAGAAGAGGCGCAAGAGGAGCCCGCCAACATGGCCGGCGACGACCTGCTGTGGCGCGAGGCTGCCCGGCTCGCGTGCCCCACGGATACGTGAGCCGAGAACGAAGACGGCCCGCCCCGCGATGATCGGCGACAGCAGCTCAGGAATGAATTCGGCGGGATCGCTGCCGTCGCCATCGAGGAAGACGAGAATGTCGGCATCGTTGCGCGCAGCGGCGATGCCTGCCTGGATGGCGCGACCGTAGCCGCGCCGCGGCTCGATGATCACCCGAGCTCCGGCGGCCTTGGCCCGCTCAGTCGTGCGGTCCCGTGAGCCCCCGTCGACGACGACGACTTCGCTCACATTCTGCGCCAGCACCGCGGCCACGACCCGACCAATTGCTGTTTCCTCGTCGAGACACGGAATGATCGCCGAGACGACCGGCGAGCGGCTTGGTACGCCGATCTCTGTCATCTCGTTCACAGGCTCCAGCGCAGGCCGCAATTGGCACAAGCTTTGGGAGGCTTGTCTGACAGCAGCGCCGCACGAAAGTCCCGATAGACAGGCCCGTTCCAGATGTCTTGCAGCGACTGGTGCCCCGCATGGCCGAGCGTATAGTTGTCATAGCCGTGCTGCGAAAACGGCGCGATACAGCACGGCAAGACCCGGCCGTTGGCCGTGAAATACATCAGCGACCATGGACGCCGGCACAACGACCACGGCGAACCGTTGACGTCGCCCTTCAAACTCAACTCCGGCTCGCTTGCTGCGCCCGACGCACTGAAGGTTACGCCAAGGGAGCGCGCGAGTTCCTCAGCCTGTTTCAGATAGACCACTTCCTCTTGTGTCAGGCGTTCGAACAGGGCCTGATCCGGACGAGCCTTGCCGATGGCCGATTCTGTGAAGAATACAAGCCGTTGCAGGTAGACCTCTCTGACGCCGATCTCGGCTGCAACTTTCACAAAGTCCGGGAGTTCCGCGACAGTCTCCTTTAGGCCAGTGAGCCACACGGAAACCAGCGGCTTGGTATGTCCCTCTCTTTCCTGCAGTTCACGAAACGCGTGCACATTGCGGAGGATGCGGCCGAAATAATCCCTGCCGCGGATCGCCTTGAAGCTCTCGCGATTCGACGCGTCGAGCGACACACGTAACTCATCAAGCCCGGCATCGATCAGCGGACGCCCGTTACGCTCGCTGAGGACTGTTCCGTTGGTGTTGAACAGGACGTAAACGCCCCGCTCCTTCAGGTATCTGACCATTCGGGGCAGGTTCGCGACCAGCATCGGCTCGCCGACGCCGTGCAGCACCGTGCGCGCGAGGTCCGGAGCCTGATCGACAATCGACGTGAACAGGTCCCAACTCATGTCCGCCGGTGGCTCGAGCTCCTCGTAAGTGCGAGGACAGGTTGTGCAGAGCAGGTTACAGCGGTTGGTGACTTCCAGATAAAGACAGACCGGTGGCCGCTGGGCGACCTTGGTGCGCTCGCCCGCAACCGACTCGTGATATCGCCGCGGATCAAACGGCGCGCGAGCATCCTGCGAAGGGCTCATCGCGATGCCTCTGTATCTGCAATCCGCTGCATGCGGGCCCTCCAGGCCGTGAAGGCGCAGGCTAGAAAAAGACCCCCGAACAGAATCGATTTCGTCACCATTCTTGGAATGTAGAAATCCCAGTCGAGTTGCTCGGACAATAACAGCGCGCCAATCGACACGACCCATGTCGGCGCGGAGCCGCACAGGGCGGCGAACGGCGCGGTGACGAGAAAATACCAAGGATAGTTAGGCGACAACAACAGGAAGGTGATGAGTAACAGCATGTTGATGTCGGCAAGACGCGAGGCGATGGTGCGATCAGAGCTGCGGGCCACGGAGAACCCCTTGAACACGAGAACCAGCGCAGCCAGGACAACATAAGCAGCGAAGTCACCTTGACGTTCGCCAAACACAAGCCGCCAAAGCGATAGCAGCCAGAGATCGTTGCCGGCGCTGATGCCCTCTTCCGTCAGATAGCCATTGGTCAGGAATCCGAGAACTCCCCAGCCGACCGACAGATAGGGAAGATAACAAAGCGCGACGGTAGCGATCACGACGAGCAGCATTTTGAGATCCCAAGGGCGCCAAATTCCAGCCAGCACCGGCGCCGCATACGGCTTGACCAGCACGGAAGAAGTGATCACGACGGCTCCGCGGAGAGCATGGCCGGTCAAGGCAATCCACAGGCCCAGCAGCATCAGCGCAACCATCAACGCGTCGACGTGGCCGTTGTTCGCAATCTCCCACAGCGGAAGTGGGTGCCAAAGATAGGCGACCACGCGTGTCAGCGGGCGGTTCATACGCCGCAACAGGAGCATGATCATTGTAACGGTAATTGCCTCGCACCCCAACAGCGCGAGGCGCATCACAGTCACGCTTTCACCGAACCGGGTGACGATGAGGAAGAAGAATTGCGCTACAGGGGGATATATGGTTACGGCCGTATCAGCCCGGTTGATGCGAGGAAAGATCATTCCGTCGCGCAGAAACGCCAGCGCCTCATCGGCTGGCATATGGCGATAGGGATTAATGCCAGCTGCCTGCACCTTGCCATCCCAGACATAGCGATAAATGTCACTGGACAGAAGCGGATCGAACAACAGCGCATAGACTCTCAGCGCAATCCCAAGTCCAAAGATAAGCCATAGCGCTCGATCAGGTGACGCGCGCTCGACCAGGCGTGTCGCTACGATCGTCAGCAGGCCCGCGGCGATGGTCAGAGCGATGAAGGCATTGTCGCCATAGGTCTCGAAGGCAAAGGGTGTCGCCAGGGTCAAGAGGACGAGGAGGGCACCAATGCTCGCCAACACGTGAAGCGGCGGCAAGTTGTTGGTGGAGCGCATCAGCCGACCGAGTCGAACCGCGATAGCCCCTGGCATCGCCGTCACGGACTTGGCTGCGGCGCGGCGTTGATAAAGGCCCGGCTCGCCGCGGCAAGTCCGCCGCCATGAAACCGGGTCGAATGACCGGCCAGCTCGTCCTGCAACCAACGCAACGTTTTAATGTCGTCGACGTCGTACCACTCCGGAAGCAACGTCGTGGCAAGTCCGATTTCGGCGGCGCGCTCGCATGTATTGCGAGCTACCGTTTCTGTTCCCCATGCGATCTGTGTGAACAGATGCTTGTGCGGATGCTTCAAACCGATGAGATAGTAGCCACCGTCGCTCGCTGGCCCGAGCACCATCCGGTCTCCGGGTTGGCGCAGCGTTTCAACAGCCTGAGCCAGCAAACGCGGCGGCAGGGTCGGGCTATCGCCATTGACGAGCACGACGCAGTCATGTCCGGCATCCAGCAGAGCACGCGTAGCGCCTAGCAACACGTGCTCTAGATCGTCGCCAGCCTGTAGCAACAGTCCGAACCCTGCCGGAAGCAGCTGCCGCATGATGTCTTCCGCGCCCGCTGGGGCATAGACGCCGTAGCCGCGCCTGCCGAGCGCCTCGGGTACCGCCTCGATTGCTGCCGCGACATCGCGCACAAAGCAGGCGGACAACTCTGATGCTGCAACTTCGCCAATGGCCGTCGCAAGCCGCGTCTTTGAGCGGCCGGGCTGCGGCGCCTTGCAAATGATCCCGATCGCCGCGACGCTCATCGCAGCCATGACTGGAGGCGATCGGCGGCGATCGCGATCAATTGAAGCGCTTCATGACTGCCGTCTTCCTCGCCCTTTTCGAAATCGCCGTCGACACGTCCCATTTGATTCGTCACATGGGCAAAACACACGACGGGCCTTTGTCGGACTTGCGCGAACGCGTAAAGCGCAGCAGCTTCCATTTCGACTGCTATCAGGTTCCGCTCGCGCATCGCGTCGATCGCCGGCTGGGTTTCACGGAATGGCGCGTCAGTCGTCCATGTCGCCCCGGTGAGCACCGGCACGGAGAATTGGTCGAAGGCGCCGTCGAGCGCCGAGATCAATCCGGCATCAGCATGCGAATAGTCGGACGCCGCCATGTAGTGATAGCTGGTACCTTCGTCGCGCAGCGCGCGTTCGATGGTGACGAAATAAGGCGGCGGGCGTACCGGCACGATCTGTCCGGAGGAGGTGACGCTGATCAGGAGTTTGCAGCCTGATGCGAACATTTCCTCGGCAATCAGCACCGCGAACGAGGCGCCGACGGCGCAGCCGACAATCCCAAAATCAATCCCGCCGCTGCTGAAAGTGTGGAGCTGGGTGTGGTAGCAGGCCCATGCCGGTTCAAGCCGGGCTTCACTACGGGCGATCAGGCTACGCACGATGTCGCCGTCAGGATCGAGCACGCAGACGTCAGGAATGCGGGAGTCCGTAATCCGCTTTTGCCTGCGCGCTTCGCGCAGCAGATTTTTCGGCGTGAATGCGGACGGCTGCGCGTAATGCTTTTGCGCGAGGATAGGCGGAACCCCGCCATCATTGATCGCCATGACTAGACAAACCTTGCCACGCTGTTGCCGGCTATTGGTAGCGTTCTCCCCGACAGCGGGCAAGCGCCGCCAAGGTCTCGCCGGCGTCACAAAAAAATGGATTTCCGGTGATGTAACGAGACGGCTTTGAAGAACGTAGTGACGATGGTCTGTACTGGCTGTTGGTACGGCAACGGCTTGCCAGACCGAATCTAGTCGTGTTGATCCGATGGCGCTGGTCGCGTAGCATCGGTCGCAAAGGGAGCGGATCGATACTTTCGAACTTGGTAGGCAACCACTAGGTGTCGAGGATCGTCATGAATCACGAGACCGCAGTTTCGAATGCCAAGGAAATCGCCGATCGCATTCTCGTACCGGCAGCCAGGCAAAACGACAAGGAAGCTCGATTTTCGTCCGAGGCAATCGCGGCGCTTGGTCCGGCGGGATTGTTGGGAGTCATTCTGCCCACTGAGGTAGGCGGCTCGGCTCTGGGACCCCGAACCCTGGCTGCCGTCATCACGACGCTCGCAGAGGCGGACGCATCTGTCGCGATGGTTTACCTGATGCACATGAGCGCTACCGCAATGATTGCGGCAGCCCGTCCGGGTGCCGCGGTCGCTCAGACGCTAAAGGATATTTCGGCCGGAAAACACCTGACGACCCTGGCATTCAGCGAAGCTGGATCGCGCAGCCACTTCTGGGCGCCCGTCTCGCGAGCGAAGCGAAACGCTGACAACGTGCGCCTCACGGCCAAGAAATCATGGGTGACAAGCGCCGGCCACGCGCAAAGCTACGTTGTTTCGGCGCTCGCCCCTGAAGGCAAGGGGCCAACGGATTCAACCCTTTATCTTGTCGCGAGAAGCGCGCCCGGACTGTCGGTCGCCGGTCCATGGGATGGTCTTGGGTTGCGCGCCAACGCGTCCGCGCCGATGACCCTCGATGATTGCGAGGTCGCAGCTGGTTTCCAGCTGACCGACGATGGTGCAGGGTTCAAGGCGATGCTCGAGGTCGTGCTTCCGCTATTCAACCTCGGAGCATCGGCGGTCGCGCTCGGTCTTTGCCGGGCCGCGGTGGCGGGGACCGCGGCGCACCTCAATGGCGCTCGCTTCGAGCATTTGGGACAGACCCTCGGCGAAAGTCTGCCGACCCTTCGGGCACAGCTTGCGACGATGCAGATCGACACCGATGGGCTTGCGGCGCGCATCGACGATCTCGTCGATCATCTTGAGCGCCCCCGAGACGCCACCATGTTGCGCGTGCTCGAGAGCAAGGCGGCCGCAGGTGATGTTGCCATCGCCGTTACCTCGGCGGCAATGCGGGTGTGCGGAGGCGCTGCGTTTTCCAAGCATCTGGCGATCGAGCGATTGTTCCGCGACGCCCATGCGGGCGCTGTCATGGCGCCAACGGGCGACGTTCTGCGTGAGTTCATCGGCAAAGCCGTTTTAGGAATACCCCTGTTCTGAGCGCGAGAAGCGAGATGCAATCATGAACCAGACGATCTGGGTAGGCGCCGTCGCCTATGATCCAAAGGTGGTTGGTATCTGGGAGGGCATGCGGCGGTACTTTGTCGAGGAAGCGGGTCTCCTCGTCGAGGTGGTGCTGTTTCAGAGCTACGAGGCGCAGGTCGCTGCGCTCCTGGCCTCGCCCGGCGATCGGCTGCCGCGCATCGACATCGGATGGAATACGAACCTCGCCTATATCCAGGCCGATGCCTGGAGCGACCATCGCTGCCGACCGATCGCGATGCGCGATACGGATGTGGGCTGGATGACCAAGCTTGTCGCGATCACCGGTGGACCCGTCGCTAAGCTCGCTGATGTTAAGACCCGCACCCTGGCACTCGGTAGTCGCGACAGCGGCCATGCGGCAATTCTGCCGGTTTACTTTCTGCAGCGCGAGGGACTGGTTGAGGGGAAAGACTACCGAACCTTGCGCTTCAACAGCGACCTCGGGAAACACGGAGACACGGGTACAAGCGAGTCCGATGTCGTTCGTGCGGTCCTCGACGGCCGCGCCGATGCCGGCGCAATTGGCAGCCCGTTCTGGAACGCCGTGCGTAGCGAGCGTCTCGTACCGGAAGGTGCGCTGACCGAGATCTGGACCTCGCCGCCTTATAATCACTGCATGTTCACCGCGCGATCGGATCTCGATCCCGCCTTGGAACAGCAATTTGCCAAAGCGCTATTCGGGATGAGTTATGATAACCCGACGCATCGTCCTGTGCTCGAAGCGGAAGGGCTGCGCCAATGGATAGCGCCGCAGCTTGAAGCATATGCCGAGTTGCGGGACGCCTCCGCCCAACAAGGCTTCTTAACGCGGCCGCTGGCCTAGCAGCCGAGCCAAAAGCCCGATACGGCTCTGAGCGCAGTCTGCGCCTTCGTCAAGCGCAATTGAAAATCATTGCCAGCCGGCGCTGATGCTCAGATTCGAGATCGAAGGCGCGGCGTACAGCTGCGAAGGATTCAGCGAGTGGAAAGATTTCACGGCTGACCAGCAGGTCGTTGTCCTCGGCTCCGACCGGATGCCAAAACACGCCTTCGGCGGTAATCGTCACCTCGGGAACCAGGTCTGCCCTTGCCAAGGCGATGCCCTGCGTGGCGGAGCCTCGCAGGGCAATCCGCCTGATCACGCGGTCGTCCTCGCTAACGTGATGGGTGTCAAGGAAGCTGCGGAACTCCGCGGCCTCCGCATCAGTTGACACCGTCGCGGCCAGTCGTACCCGGAATCCTTCGGCGCGAGCCCGCTCCATTCCATTCCACGCGCGTGCCCATGTCCCCTTTCCACGATGGCTATCGTGTCGCTCCGGCGTGGGGCTGTCGAGACTAATCTGCAACGTTATACGCTCGCGTGGCAATGCGCGCAGCGTTTCGAGCCGACTTCCGGCAAACAGCATGCCGTTAGTGAGGACCGTAGTCGGCGCTGCGGCAGCACATGCGGCGAGGTTCTCGCCAATATCCGGCAGCATGAACGGTTCACCGCCGGTGACGAAAATCTCGCTCACGCCGAGTTCCTTGGCCTCGATCGCGATCCTCCGCACCCGCTCCACGCCTAGCGCCCGCCGCGGAGCTTTGGGTGACGAGCGCACGCAGCAATAGTCGCAGCTGAGATTGCAATCGAAGTTGGTGTAGAGCCATAATCGAGAGCCGACAGGCCGATCTTCTCCCACATTCTCAGGGGCCTCTCCGTACCGAAGAACCCATCGCGTGCGACCGTCTTGGACCGCGCTATCGACCAAACTGTTGCGGGTAAAGCGGCACCATGCCTCCAGATCGCGGCCGATGTTCGGATCGCTGCTGATCACCGCGACCAGATCGCCCTTACGGCTGCGGCGTAGCGCAGCGATCAAATCCGGTAGTAGGCCCGAGGCTAATGTCTTGCTGCCGGCGTCGAGCTCAACGTTCGCATTCGTCCTCATGCGCAAATCCCTGGTCCTCCAGACGTTTAATGTCTATCGCACCAACAGAATGCAACAAACACGATTAGTCTCCAACGAAACCTCAGCAAAATCAACGATTGGGTTCCTTATCCGCCGCTCATAATGGTCTGGTTGCAGGTTCGAGTCCTGCCGGGCGGCACCAGAAAATCAATCAAATGAGACTTGATTTCCGGCTTAAGAACGACTCGATTTCACATCTTGCTGAACTAAGCGAGGAAATTCGCCCCGATTTTTCCGCGTGTTTTTTGAGGGCGAAGACCGAGCGGGCTCTATTCGCCATTCGTGCGGACTTTAATGCGGTCGAAGCTGCTCTGAGTGTGAGTTGGCTGTCAACCGAGTTCGCATAAGCCTTGTATAGCTTTAGAAAGCTCACTTGAGCGTGTGCGCGTCGAGAGCCGACACCAGGCGGGCCCACCAATGAAATCAATCGATTGCAGAGACGCGCCATTTTTCCGCGGACCGTTTGGCGGACCGGTTGGTTCTGATGCCAATTTTCGGAGCGGTACGTTAATGGCAGAGCTAACGCCTGCGACCTCTTCACCTCCGGTCTAAACGGAGCACACGACCGCTATTACAGCGACGTCAGAACGCACCGGTCGTTGGATAAGGATGCGCTGTCTGCCGTCCGGTTCAGCGGACCGGGCGCATCAAATCGTTCCCATCCTGGGTGGGCTCCATCATTACCTCGCCCTGGGCTTTCGGTACACACAACTTGGGAATCAATGAGCCAAGACGAGAAGCGCGACATGTCCTACATCGTCGGACTCGCTTGTTTGCGGCAGCGCTGATGGTCGCACTTGCCGCGTCCTGGCGATAGGCCTACCGAAGTTGCACCTTACCGCTTGGCAACTCGCCAATGGTTGCCCGTTGCGAGCCGGTTGAAATGAGCGGCCCGTGGGCTGCTCACCACCGGGCCCCGACCAAGCGGCGGCATGGCCGCGAGTGCGGCCGCCACAGCACGCTTCCAACAACAATCACGACGGCAATAGCGATAGCTGAAATCATTGAGCGGATCATGAGGCATCTCCCTCTCCACTCAAATGAGTCCGCGCTATTGGCTTGGGACCCGCGGCTGTTGCGGGTCATCGTCACTAGACTCTGGCGCTCGGCTCGGCGAAGGCCGTCGTTGCCATTTCCTGCACGAAACTGTCGAGAATCACGGCCGCTCCTACTGCGATGACGACTCCGAACAGGCAAGCCCAGGCGAACGCGCGCATCGTGTTTCTCCTCTTCGCATCAATTTGTAGCACAGTTCGGTAGTGAACGAGTGCCAGCCTCGGACAGAAAGCAATGTTCATACGGGAAGTGCGAATGCCTCAGCTTCGATGTCGATGAAGGTGCGGCCGAGCGCGCCAACCGATGCGTAGAAATCAGCCGATTTTGCCTGTTCCAGGTCGATGAAGACGCGCTTGATCCAGGGCGAAAGGTGCCGCTCGAAGAAGTCGCGGTCGGCGCCATCGGGGGCTGCGATGATGTCACCGGCGAGGCCCGCCATGATCTCGCAGAGGAAGCCGGCGTGATCCTCCGGCTCCGTCCGCTCCGGTGTCTTTTCGATGCCGAGGCTATCAAGCGTTTCCCGCACTCGGACGAGCGGCCGCCCATACAATGTCTCGGCGAGATATTGCGACGCATCCAGTGCCCCCTCCCCAGACCGGCAAACAGGAAGAAGAACTCGCGTGACACCCGCTCTGCATTGGTCCGGCGGGCCTGGCGCGGCGCCTGTAAGCTCTCCAGGACGATCTTGAGCTTCTCGTCCTCGGACCAGCGCCGCCGCCGCCCGGTCTCTACCACCTCAAGCCGTTCGACCTGGGCACTGCGTCTATCACTGTCCATAGGCACAGTTCTCAACAACAGGCCGCATTCGGCAAGGCGGCCTTCACCGGAGGCGTACCGTTCCGCGGGCACGTTGCCATTTGGCCCGGCGCGTCCACTGCGCGAAATGGGTTCTAGTAAACCGAGCCGCACGCGTCTCGGCCTTTTGGTCTTCGGTAATCCGATCTGTGACGTCAAGCCCACTTTAGGGTTGGCCGTATGTCTGATTCCAAATTCGAAATGGACATGCTCGGCGGCCGAGGCAAAGTCGCATTTTGACCCAAGAGACATCGATTGCTTGAAGTGCTACGTACCAGCCGAGGATGCGGGAGCCAGTTGCCTGTGAGGTCACCGATAGCTGCCGACGCTTTGAGCCTGTTGCCGTTTCTTGCCGCCGGGGTTGATTCTTGCCGCCGGGGTTGACAGTCGCGCCCATGACAAGGCGCAGCATCGGCAAAGGCTTTGTGCACGCAAAGCCCACTACCCGGAGGCCTTCCGCCTCCGGGCTTTTTTACTCTTGGCGATCGCTAGTTTCGGTGCTCGACGAGACTTGGCGCTATTGCGTCTTTATGGTCCCGTTCGCGTTGAAGTCGCTCTTCCGATCATACCCCGACTCGCGCAGATTTTTCATGTACTGCGGGTGGTCCTTGCTGCTCACACCGCCCGGAGCCATGGCGTAGGAATTAGCCTGGTAATAGCCATAGGAATTAGCCGGGTAGTAGCCGTAAGAATTAGCAGGCCGGAATGGTGCCGTTGCAATCGCCCCTGCGGTATTGACCGCGCCAGCAGCGATGGCGCCGGCCGTTCCAATCGCCGCGCCGGCTGCATCGGCCGGCCAGAAGCCTGAACGCGCATAACCCGGACCATAATAGCCGTTGTTGTAAGCGTTGTACGCGCGGTTGGTCATGGCTTCGCGTTGGGCGGCCCTGGTCGCGCCGTAGGCGGAACCATAGTGAGGCCGGTGGTTATTCCGGTAGCTTTGATGAGTCCATGCCGAAGCGGCAGAAGTGGAGACAGTGAGGATAGCAAGACCAACAAGGATGCTTTTCTTCATGCTCAGCTCCTCTGAAGCGACGCATCATTCGCGCTAAACCGCCTCAGATCGAGTTCGTTCCGACCGCTCTAAAAAGTTTAGGTCCGGCTTGGTACCTATTTGATTCTCATGTCGGGATTTTTAGGGCCCAATACTCGGACCCGCCGTTCCCTCGGCAGGATCATGATGGAGGCCACCCCAGTGTCGGCCTCTCAGCGCGTCGCCGCGATGTCGCCTACTGGCCCAAATGCGGAGTCCACCGCGGCTTTCAAACTGTCAGCTTCCGGAGGTAACGCGGAAACGGTAGGCCGCAACTGAGACATACCGATCCCCAGCGGGCCCCGGTCAGGTCGTTTTGGGCAGATCGCCGATTGCGCTCATGCGGCTCGATGGGTAGTCCTTGGCCTCCTCAGGCTAACTGCAGAGGCCCATGATCATCGCAATGATCACCGTGTGGACGGTGCAGTCTGCCGTCTACGAGGTAATCGACATGATCTCCATGCGGCACCTGTTCATGTCCGCAGCCTGGACCGTGAGTATGTGAGCAGTGGACGTGAGGGGTGCAGTTCACGGGATTTGCGGCATCGATCGGGATGACATGTTCGTCCACATGATCCTCGTGCATATGGTGAAGATGACCATCGTGAAGATAGTCCACATGGCCGTCATGGCGAACCGCGGTGTGTCCGCAATTCGGGCCATGGCGATGAGGGTGGTTCTCATGGTGTTTCTCGGTGCAAGTGGCCATCGGCATGCTCCATATGCGTGTAGTTCCCTGCCCACTTAAAATAGTGCGAAAGGCAACACCGCCAAGGGGAAGCTGATCCGACGCGTAATGTTATGATGTTACCGCACCGTACGACCGCAGTTCCACATATCGAAATGAGTTGACGCATTAAGTAGTTCGCACTTCGGGTTTCGTCTTATGTCGCCTGTTGGCCCATTTGCGACCTCGGCGAATGTCGGCTCTTGTGCCGCTGTTAGGGGTTGATCGGACATCAGTCCGCCAGTTTCGAGCACATGCCCTAGTATTCGCGGTTGATGCCGGGTTCGGCTGGAGACCTGTTCTGCACAAAGCCGTGGCCGTGGCGCAGTTCGCGGATGTCCTGCTCTGCCCTGCACAGGCGCTCGTCGATCACGCGGATCTGGACAGCCGCATTGTGGGCAGCGGATACTGCATCAATGATACGCCTCCAGACACCAGCTTTTCGCCAGCGCACGAAGAACATTGGGGTCCCGGGCCACGCCGTCATGAGCGGCAACAAGAAGGAATTGAAGGCGGGCCCGCAGTTCAAATACTCGGACTACAAATCGCGCGACGAGAGCTCACGAAAAAAGGGCCCCATGCGGTTTTCCTGCCCGGGGCGGGCAGCGGCCTAGTGGGCCCAAAAAAAGCTCGCCCGGTTTGCGGGCGAGCCTTTCATGCGAACTACTGTTCGCTCAGTGCATGTGAACTATCCAATAGCCGACGCCGCCAACGACGAGCACGGCGGGAACGGCCCATAAAATCAGGACAGGCAACTTCTCTTCCAATTGGCGTCAGAACGTTTTCGCGAGGCCGGCTTGGCCCTGCGATAGCCGTTTACTGTTCGGTGCAGACCTTGGTGGTCTTCACGGCGGACTCGGCTTCCGTCTTGGTCTTGTAGACGCCGTCGCCCACGACCGTTCGTGGTGGTCGTCGTCGGCTTGGTGTCGACAACGGTGCACTTCTTGGTGGTCGCGTCGCGGCGTGTCTGCGACTAGTCAACTCTTATCTCGGCCGAACCTTGGTCAGCACGGGTCAGCACGCCGACGACCTCTATCTCCTTCTGACGAGGTATTCGACGCCATCGAACTTGATCTCGGTTCCCGACTCTTTGCCGAACCACACACGATCGCCGATATTGACGTCGATGGGGCGTGAGCTATCCAGCTTAGCCCACGCCACCCGGGCCTACCGCCGCCGCCGCTTCAGTTGACCTGAATGGCTCGCGGCTTAGCTTTCTCTGCCAACGGCAGCATGAGCGACAGCACGCCGTCCTTGAGCTCGGCTGCGATCTTGCTCTGGTCGATCTTGCCGAAAAGCCGGAAGCTTCGCGAAAAGTGGCCGACATTGTACTCAGTGTACAGCGGCTGTAGGCCCCGGTACTTGGAGAAATCAAGCTTTCCGTCGACCTTGAGCACGTCGTCCTCCACTCGAACGTCGACGCTATTCTTGTCGACCCCCGGCATTTCGAGAACCACGTTGAGCCCATCCGTGGTCTCATAGATGTCCGCGTTCGGCACGAATATCCGCGCCGGGATAGTGGTCTCCTCCTTCTTCTCCAACTCCCGTTTTTGGGTGACCTGCAGTTCCTTCTTAGAAGCCATGATTGTATCTCCTCAAAGCTGCTGCGCTGCGACGATCCTCCCCCAGGGACGAACCGGTAGCGAGAGATTGCCGTCAGGTTATCTTGATGGTGCGTGGCTTGTCACTTTCCGCGCGCGGCAGGAATAGCGCCAAGATGCCGTCCCGATATTCGGCCCTGATGCCATCCGGCTCGATCTGCACGGGCACCGACAGCGTTCGATCGAACTCGCCGGAGACGCGCTCGCGTCGATGCAGGCTCGCCTCCTCGGGATAGTCGACTTTCTTCTTGCCGAAGATGCGGATGGCGTTTTCCTTAGCCTCGATCTGTAAATCGCTCTTGCTGACACCCGGCAGCTCAACGATGGCCAGGATGTCGTCGCCTTGCTGGAAAACGTTGATCGGTGGGAATGGTCCGCGGCTGGTGGTGAGATCTTGCAGCCAGTCGCTGGTCAAGGTCGCTTCAAGAGAGCGTTGTAGGTCGAGAAGTGTGTCGAACGGATCAGCAAATCCCATGATCATGTTTGCAACCCCATGTACTTGTGGACGGGGCGAGAAGGCATCATGGTCGCCCCTCGAAGCTTTGATTTGGGACGACGAGCGGCACTGTCAAGAGGTGAGTGCTAATCGACTAAGTGTTTGCCATCATCTATCTAAGTATTTGATTTTGCAATAAAATTTTATTCCAAGGTTGCAGGCTGCCAGCAGGCCACTTGGGGCTCGACCTCGTCGGATTCTGAGTGCGGATTTGCTCGATGGCCCTCTCTAATGGCCCGCCAATCCCGGCAATTCACTCTTGATGCCAGTCATGATGAAATTCACGCCGATCGCGGCGACGACAACCGCCATCACGCGAGTCATGACGTGATGCCGGTTCTGCCTAGGAAGCGCTCGATTGCTGCGGCCATCCAAAGCGTCAGTCCAATCAGGAACGCTGCGAGTACCGAGGCAAATGCAAGCAGTGCTTTGGGAAGCCATCCGGGATTGTCGTTGGAAAGAGTGATCATGATGCTCAGCTCGGCCGGCCCCACGAGCAGCGGAAAAGCAAAGGGCGTGATCGCCAGCCCATGGATATCCACTTCGTCGCGAGCCGTTTCATCAGCCACCTGTATGTATCTTCCAAACTGGGCCTGAAACATCTCGAACGCGATCATCAGCGCCAGCAGGCCGCCTGCGATGCGGAAGTCATCGAGGCCGACATTGAAGAAACGTCGACGCCGACGTTGCGGATCACAGCAACCGGACGTAGGAAGCACACCCGTATCGACGGCAGGTTGCCGATATCGCGGTTGATCACCCGCAACAAAGCCATTCATCGTGGCCTGGTTGGTCGTAATTGAGTAGAGATTGCGCGTAACCAGCTTGCTGCTGATCCTTCGGAGTGGCCCCGCCTGCTACGTCCGGGACCGACGTCGGACTCGACTCTCCGGATGGCGTACCTGTTCTTAGCTCCGCCGCCGCCGTGCATTCGCCAGCCCAGAGCTTTGTTCGCGCGACCGTTCCAACGAGCTTGCAACCAACGGCGCTATTGGCTTCGCCTGAATGAGCGGCTTCGCGCCAACTATGGGTCTCTTCTCCGGTGTTGCGCCTTGAGCGAGCGCGATTGCGGGAATGAACAACATAGCCACGCCAAGCGCGGTTCCCATAACGTGGCTCCACTCCTTCAAAACAGGCGCGTCTGCACAATCAGCTACCAACTTGTGGGGGCGCCAGATCCTCCAGTGGTGTCGGACAACTCAAGATCGATTCACCGCGATAAGACATCTCTAAGAGCCTAAAGGTCGCGCGTAACCAATGCCGCCAACCGCCTCTGGAAGCCACTGATCTGTCTGAATGCTTCCCGTCGCTCTGATCCGTCAGGCAGCCGCTGCGCGGCTTCCCATAAGTTCACCAGCAACCGTGCCATGTCGATCAATTCATTAAATTCCGGCATTCCAACGCTGCGTTGGCTCAACGTTGAGTCCTCATAGTACGAATGGATGGATCTGGGGGAGGCCGCAACGGGATAGCGCGGCGAGTAAGGGAAGAGAGTAAGTAAAAAATGGCAGTATCGATGCAGGAAGCTCTTGCGCAGCAAAAGGTGCTCTTCTCCACAGAGGTCGCCTAGCACCGATCTCCAGCCGTTACTCATGTTGAATATGAGGGCCAGCCAGCTTTTGTGGCATCACCAGTGTCATACAGTCGTCATACTAGAACCGGTGTGTTCCACTCGTAATCGGTGTCAAGAGCTTGATCCGAGTGTATGGTCCGGCCGTGTGATGCAAGAGGCTTTGGTCGACGCTGGCAGACGCGGCCTTGCGTCAAGGTATTCGGTCTCTGATTGAAGCACGTGCTCCGGGCCATCATGGATATCAGCGCGCATGCGATCTCACTAGCGGATAGACCTCGTTGGGCCTTTCGGGTCACCAGTGTCCGCCCGCGCCAGGGAAGACCGATCCTCCATCATCATCTCATCCTCTCGCCGAACTTGGCGAGTCAACGGATTGATTATGTCATCGATAGCCTCCTGGCTTTGCACTGTTCCTTTGTTCGTGCCTGGCGGCCGTTCCTTCGTCCCGACCTGCGGGTGCAGAGATGCGCCACGCGCAGGGACCGTCAAGGTTGGCCGTCGCGCTTGCCTTGTCTCTCGCGCCAGCGTGGCCAGGCCACGCCTTGACGGGCTCGAGCACGGCGCGAGGCTTAAGCGGGTCGGGACGCGGCTTCATTGGTCGTGACGCACTCGCAGGCGCGCCCCTTGTGAAGAACCGCCCAGGCCATGCGGGCGAGCTTGTTGCGAGCGCGATCGCGACGACACCGCAACGCCAAACCTTAATGCGACCGAGCGACAGCTCTCGGCCTTCGCAACCACACGCTTACGCAGATCATTGGAAAGTGGTCGGACCATCGGATACTGGCCTCCAGCTCAGCCAGCATCTTGAATCATATTCGGCCCGAATCCGGAATCCCTCCCCATTCAATCAAGCCGTGAATCGCTCTAGTGCGGCAAAGGCGGAGACGGCCGCGAGATGGCACCGCCGCTCAGTTGAGCGAAAAGCCGCGTGACCACGGCCGCCTGCATCCGTGGAAGGCAGTCGGTGATGAAACTGAAGAGAAATCTTCAGCTCCTTGGCCTTCGCGATGACACCCCTAGGAGGGTACGGTGCCCAGACCTAAGAGAGCGCCGCAGTCAATCGCGAAGCCCACTCGTGTCCGTATTGCCAAGTTTCCCGCCAAAGCACGGATCGCTCGCGTTTTGACATGAGCGATGAGACCGCGCATCGCGCCCTTGATATAGCGTTCCAGAGCCAAGCATCGCGGATCAAGATCGAATTTCAAGGCCATGAACCCTCTTACACATCTGCTTCGCCCCTACACAGCCGACGAGACTCCAGCCGCTCTTGCTGCTCGTCCCATCCCCGCGAAAGCCTCTGCTTCACGTTATGGCGGGCGAGAACCTGTTCGCAGAGAGCTCCCAGCGATCGTCCCTTCGGGGTCATGTCGCCGGCGTAGCGCAAGTCGAATGCGTTCGCCCGGGGCCCGACGCTCCGTGTACAATGATGATTGTTCGGAGGTGCGAGTTAGCCTTTCGCCGCATCGGCGGCCCGCCCCGTCATCGTTACCTCGGTCCACCATGCGAGTTCGTCGAGCGAGCTTTGGCGCTTGGGAGGATGGCGTCCTCAATCGTCGAAATCGGCTGCTTCGCAAACGGTTCGGACCGCCACGGATGCGGCGTCGGCTTGCTGTTTGCGATGTGAACGATCGTCATGCAGCCTGCCATCGGCCGCGCTCGCGCGGCCGATGGCTTGCGATCCGCTAACACTTGATGAATGCTGAGCGGCCAGTCGTGGCTGAAACAATGGGGCGCCACATCGGCAACGATGGCAGGAACGTCGTCCGCCGCGATGGACTCGAATAGGCCGAGCGAAATCCTGACCATGTTTACATCCGCACTTGAAGCGGCGATGGCGCCGAGGCCGACCGCTGAGGGGTCGCGTCGGTTATTGTCCGGTAGCCCAGCGCGACTTCTGCATCAGATTGCTGAAGTCCCTGCGATGGAAACCAGGGTCCTTGTAGGCCATTACATCGGCCAAACCGGTGCCTTGGGTGGTCTCAGGACGGTGCTTGAGGCTGTCGTAAAGGGCCTGGAGAAAGCCTTCCGCGAATTGTGGCGGATGCGGATAAGCCGCCTCGACCGCGCTCCGCTGCTCGGCGGTGAAGTCGTCATAGCCGGCGCCGACAAGGTCCATGTTGGCTCCTTCGGCAAGAAGTGCAGCGATGGGGTACAGATGCGGGGAAATTCCATTTGTCGTATGCAGGGCGATCGCAAACCAGACTCTCTGGCCATCAGCTTCTGAAATGCCGTGACTCCGCAAAAAATCGCGTGCGGCGTTCGCGCCATCCACTTCATAGCGCAGGTGACTTTCCCCATAACCTGCCGTCAGCCCATAATCATGGAACATGGCCGCTACGTAGAGAAGTTCCGGGTCAAAGGTCAGACCCTTGCGCTTTCCTGCCAACGCAGCCCAGTAATAAACGCGCATGGAGTGCTGAAACAGCAAATCGTCTTCGGTATCGCGAACGACCTGTGTTGCGTCGCGCGCCAATTTGCTGTCGGGAACTCTTATCCCCGCAACCTCATCGACGCCGTTCGGAGCCGCTTCAGCGACTTTAGGCATGACCGTTTGGGCCTCGCCGTTTGGTGCCAAGGCAGATCCGGCGACCACCAATGCGAGGGCGGCCCAGGTGAGAGTGGTATGAACCTTCATGGCGTTCTCCTTCTGTAGCCGGAGATGGCGCCTATTGGGCTGGATGTGCGCTTGCCGGGATGGTGCCGAAGCCCTTTTGTTATGGAGAAGCAGTGCTCCTGTCTCCTCGAACAGCTGATGCAGCCTGTTCAACTAGCTCCACAACAGCGTCTGGGTGCGACATCATGACGGCATGTGAGGCACCTTCAATCGCGACGGTCTCCTTCGATCCGGCGCGTTCGGCCATAAATGCCAGCAGGTTAGCGGGAATGCTGTTGTCGCGCGTTCCAAAGATGAACCAAGACGGGATGACTTTCCAGGCGGCAACATCGGACACCTCCGTCATGGCGCGTTCCGCCATGGGGCGCTGTGTCAGGGCCAGCAGCTTCGTTTCGGTTTCGGAGAGGTCAGCCGCATACTGTGCCCTGAACTTGTCAGGTTGAAAGTACAGGTCCCGGCTACCGTCCGCGAGCAGAATAGGGGCCGCCGTGTTTGCCTCGACGGTGCTGCCGGGAAAGCGGCGCAACAGCGTGGCCACGCTCTCTCCTGTATCCGGCGCAAAGGCGGCCACATAGACCAGCGCTTTCACTTTTTGGTTGCCATTGGCCGCGTTGGTGATGACCGCGCCGCCGTAGGAATGACCGACGAGAATGATAGGGCCGTCAATCGTATTGAGAAAGGAAGATACGTAGGCGGCATCGCTGCTCACCCCGCGCAACGGGTTCGGGGCTGCGACCACCTTGTGTCCCTTGGCCAGCAGCAATTCGAGGACAGATTTCCAGTTGGACAGCGACTCAGCGAATGCGCCATGCACGAGAACTATGGTGATCATCCGCTGTTCAGCCATCGATTTGGCTCCGTCGATCAGTCGATGTCCGTCTCCGACGAGAGAGGGCCGGGGTGCACCGGGCGTAGGTCGCCCGGGTATTCAGTTTGTGCTGTGGAGTTTCCAAGCCCCGCGGAACATTCGCGGATTCCGCGGTTTAACGTCCTTGTCTTTTGCCGGTTCCAAAGACGCGCTAAATTATTTTTTGAAGGGCCCGCATCCGGCTCTTGGCGTGGCGTTGCGCGTCAGTCCAGTTCAACTCGTCCGGCGCTTTGCCATGATAGCGGCTGGCATTGGCTTCCATCACACTCGCATCCACCGCGAACCCTCGCCCTTGACGAGCCCGGCGGCCATGCACGTTGTAACCACGCGCTCGAAAATATGGCGCAGGATCTCGCTCTCCCGGAAGCGGCCGAGCCGGTTCACCGAGAATGTCGAATGGTGCGGAACCTTATCGTCGAGATCGAGCCAGCAGAACCAGCGGTAAGCAACGTGCAGCGCCACAGCCGGCGCTCATGACGAATGCCGTAGCAGTACCGACCAGCAGCATCCGGACCATCAGCTCGGGATCGATAGAGGGTCGACCGATGCTACTGTAGAAAGGCACCAGATCCTGCCTAACCTGTTCAAGATCCACGATCCTGTCGATCGACCGGAGCAGGTGGTCGGCGGGGATATGCCTTTCGAGCGAGAACTCGTACAACAGCGCAGCCTGTTCGACTTGCCGATGTCTCATCATGATCTTCAGTCCTGCCAATTAGGCAGACTGAATCACTGATATCTCTGCGTCGCATCGCGAAAGTCGAGATTCTGCCGACGGATGCCTGTCAGTTTTTCTATGAATGCACCGGCTGCGGCACAAAGCTAAAGCCCAAGTCGGGCGATGACCAACGCGCCGACCCAAACCTCGCGCGACTGGCTAGGCGTTGTGCACACCAGCTTGCTGGTTGGTGGATGCCTAAAGCAGCCATTCTTGCCGGTTTGTTTGTTCTTGTATCTGTTCGCGCCGTGATCTGGATCATCGCCTCATCTGGATGGGCTCGGCGTGCATGCTGAATGCGCGGCGCTGTAATCGCACACACTGCCGCTACACCGGACCTTACTACCTCGCCATGACCGTACTCATGATGGCGCTCGGTGCGGGGGGCGTCACCATCGGCATACTTGGATGGGTTTGTTTGGGCGTGATCATCCTCGGTGGACGCAGGCTGATATGGTGGGCTACAGAACGCGCATGGGGGAAGTTCTCTTAGTGTTGAGAGCCGAACGCTGTTCACCGCGCGAGGTCCGTTGTAGTTCACAAGCGGCATTTGACGCCCCGCTGAGCGGCGTCCGGGCTATCCCGGTGAGCTGACGCGGCGATCTTCAATCCGGGTTTCAGCCATGGACCTTGGCTGTGTGAAAACGCCAAAACGCTTGTGGGGATAGAAGAAGTTGTTCGTCCAAGACTCTCTTAGCGCTTAAACTCGCAAGCGCACTCAATTTTAAGAGCGGACTGAAGAATGTAATTCTCATCGCGTTTCGATCTTTCGCGTTTTTACACAGCCAGGACCATAAGCCGACACGACAGGGCCAGCGCGCGTTCCGCAGCCAACCCATCGGAAGCACTTCCGATGGGCTTGTTTGTCAGGCCCTCCGGAAATGGCGCGTCAAACGTCAGTTTCTTTTCAGGCCGCACGGTAAGGGACAGCGCTACCTCAGTCGAAGAGCGCACTACGGCGCAGAGACGCGGCGAAAAGCAACAAACTCCCGACAAGGCATAGCGAGCGAAATGCGCGTTTCTTGCTGCGGTGCGCCTAAGCATTGCCTTACGTCACAGCCCGGAAGTGTCAGAATTTACTCATCTTTTGCCGACGCGGGAATTTCTGCATGTGCAGGAACACCGCCTCGTGTGTTTGCATTGTCTATTTGTTTTCCATTTGTTGTGAGGCCGATCATGCGTCTCATTGTCAGAATGGTCGCGATTACGGTAGTCCCGGCTTGGATGGGGATACATACGGACCCTGCTGCAGCGCAGAACTTCGATGAGAGATGGTCCATCATTCCAAAGGCACACGCAGAGCCGGTACCCGAGGCACGCGACCAGTCTAAACAGGATTCGCAAACGCAACCTCCGGTCGGAGCAGAGCCGACACGTGGTTCGGAAGATCGCTCAGCGGCTCGTTCTTCGAAACGAGTATTTTCCGGAAAGGCCTCCTACTATTCGTATCGGACAGGAAAGACAGCGAGCGGCCCTTCGTTCAACCGGAGCTTACTGACCGCAGCCCACCGTAGCCTGCCGTTCGGCACGCGAGTTCGCGTCACCGACCTTGAGAGCAATAGGTCGGTAGTCGTTCGTATCACCGACCGCGGACCGAGTGTTCGTGGCCGCGTCCTCGACCTTTCGCTCGGCGCCGCGCGCAGCTTGGGGATTACGGATCGTGGCGTGGCCCAAGTTCGCGCTGAGGTATTCTAGGCTTGTTCCTGCTAGGGAAAGTCTTCCAACCGCAGCAGGAAATGGAAGAATCAGGAGATGAGAGGCGAGTGCGTCGTCGAGGCGATGAAACCAAGCGCGTACTCAGATTGTCTCTGGCGCATTGCCAAGCGGTCCCCGAAAGCTGAATGGTCAAATGGTCTTCGACCAGTGATTTCTATGGACCAAACAGAAGCGCACTCCTGTTCGCCGTTCAACTGCAACTAAAGGAAGGGTGCCACCTCAAGACGCTGCATGCCGAAACCACATCTCACTTCGCATGGTTTGGTCGCACGTAGAGAATGCGATCATCTTTTTGTAATCATCGCGTCCGGCACTGGTCCGTCCAGTGAGTTCAAGTTTTTCAATTGGTTAGAATGCGGTCTTTCCTTCAAGCGATGTGGGACGTGCGCAGAGCGCGACGGATGGAGAGCGGGCGCGCCGCAAGGGCAGGGCACCCTCACCGGATTGTAGGATGCTAGCTAGCTCACGAGAGGGCTCAGCGATCGGTCAGTCCCGAGTCATGCGGATTACATGAGGAAACAAAAACAAGCGTCGGGGGTTCGAGTCGCTCCCCGCCACCAGACCAGCCTAGACCGGTCTTCTTTCCGACCGCCATAATTTTGGCCGCTCGTCTGAGTTTGTGCTTTGGCCCAGATGCGAAGTGCCTACTTCAGGGGGCAATGTCGAGTTCGAGGGTAAAGCGGAAACGTTTGCTCGCACTCAGTTCTTCTCAGTTTGACCCTCAAGAGACATGCTCGGCCTTGAATGCTGCTGCAAATTGGGTGTTACCTGCCCTTGCTCGATGCTGGAGACTGCGTCGAACGTTCTGTGGCGGCGGTGTCGCGGAGTTCTGAATGAATGCGCGTGCTGGCGTTGCGTCGCAGCCCCTTGATCAGCTCGAGGCTCCGGAGTGTGTGAGCACGAAACCAGCGAAGTGTGTCATTGCCCGGATGAATCGTTTGTGAGATAATTTATGCGGAAACCAGCGCCAACATCTTTGGAGAGTATAGGAGCCGACACCCCACTGAGGCTGTCTGTGGCGGCCGCAATCGCCTTTCCGGACCGGAGCATTTCGGAAAGCAGCTTGAGACGAGAGGCTAAGCGGGGGCGACTTACGGTCGAAATAATTGCCGGTAAAGCGTTTACGACGCTCAATGAGATTGAAAGGATGCGTGGCCGATGCCGCGTAGAAGTAAAGGTGCCCGTCTCCACCTCAGACCAGCCCGCTACGAGGCCGGAAAGCTCACTCACGCGGCTACCTGGATCATCCGAGACGGCACTAAGTACCAAGGCACAGGATGCCTGAACATGAAATTGGAAGGGCTGAGCAAGCGCTCAAAGACTACATCGCCGGCAAATACTCGCCGCAGCGAAAAGAGCGCGACATAGACTCGATACCGATTGCAGATGTGCTTTCCATCTTCATCGACGATCGGCCAGACCTGTTTATAGAGAACCTGGACGCCAAGAAATACGTTGCCCGTGTGAAGCGCCTGCGCGACTTTTGGGGCAATCTGACGCTGGGTGACATCAACAAATCCAAGTGCAATGAGTATGTCAAGGAGCGAGGAAATACTGGTGGCTCGCGGCGCGACTTGGAGGATCTTCGGGCGGCAATCGAACACCACGCTGATGAGGGATATCACCGCGGCGTAGTCAAGGTAAAACTGCCGAAGAAGGGGCCGCCGCGCGACGCGTGGTTGACACGCGAACAGGCCGCCAAGCTGCTTTGGATCTGCTGGCGAGCTCGAGAGATTCAAACCGTGCACCGTGGCCCGATGAAGGGCCAAAAGATAGAGACGGACAAACGCCCGTTGCGCCATCTGGCGCGGTTCATCATCATCGGCCTCTATAGTGGCACGCGTGCGGGCGCCATTGCGTCCGCTTCGCCGATTGCGGCCATTGGCCGGTCATTTGTCGATCTGGAGCGTGGGGTCTACTACCGGCGCCGGCAAGGTCAGCAGGAAACGAACAAACGTCAGCCTCCAATGCCGATCCCGCCTCGTCTGCTGGCACACCTGCGACGTTGGCATGCCCGCGGCATCATCAAGCGGCATTTTGTCGAATTCAACGGGCAGCCGGTGACCTCGGTCAAGACAGCTTTCAAACGCGCCGTGAAGCTGGCAAAGCTGGGCAAGAACGTCTCGCCTCACACGCTGCGCCACACCGCCGCAACCTGGTTGATGCAAAACGGCACCGATCCGTGGCAAGCCGCCGGGTATTTAGGAATGTCCGTTGACACGCTGCTGAAGGTGTACGGCCACCATCACCCGGACTATCTATCCGACGCCGTAGAGAAGATGACGGCCAAACCGAAGCGGCGATCTACCGCCACAGCTTCGCCACAGAAACGGGGCGAACAAACGAAAACGAACGTGATAAAGATGCCCGCAAAATAAGGGGTTTTGCGCGCTCCGAAGCGGCTTTCCGCCGCTCATAACGGTCTGGTTGCAGGTTCGAGCATCTGATGGCGCAGCACGTTCTTGACGTGATCGCAGGCAGTATAGGTCTTTCGCACCAGAAATCATCTTCTGAGAGTCTGTCCGTTTTATTCCCCATCATATCCAATTCCACGATCGGCGCTTAAGCGCCCTGCTTTCTCTCAGCAGTGCGCAGCACCTTGCTAGGATGAAGCGCGCGAGGACGAGAGAAGAGCACAGTCGTGGACCACGGTCCGCAGCCTCAGCGCAAATCGATCCTGATCTGACCAAGTTTGTTGAAGCGCTTGCAATCGCCGACACAAGACGCGTTCATCTTTTCGATAGTGAGCGCCTGATGAAAAACCATCTTGATGCCGCTTGCGACAAGCGCATCAGCACTGGTATTCGAGATGAAACCCGCAGCGATCTATGCTCGGTTCTCGACCGAGCTTCAAAACGAAAAATCGACTGAAGATCAGATTGCTCTATGCCGCGCTTATGCAGCTCGTCATCAACTCGATGTCGTTGCTACGTTTGAAGACAAGGCGCGTTCTGGGGCCTCGGTATTTGGCCGCGATGGTTTGATGCAACTTATGGACGCTGCGCGTCAGCATCGTTTCGCAGTTGCGATCGTAGAGGCATTGGACCGGCTCTCACGCGATATGGAGGATCTTGCCGGCATCCACAAAAGGTTGTCTTTCCAGGGGATCGAGATCCAGGCCGTCCACGATGGCACCGCGGACTCGATATTGATTGGGATCCGGAGCCTCGTCGGACAGATGCAACGCGAGGATGGCGCGAAGAAGGTCCGCCGCGGCATGGCCGGCGTGATACGCGATGGCCGACATACGGGAGGGCGCGCCGGCAAACCCGGCAAGCTCGAATCGTTGAAGATGAAGCCACGATCGTCCGACGGATCTTTGCAGCATATGCAGCGGGAGGGGGGCCCCCCGAGAGATCGCGCAGGATCTCAATCGGGAAAAATATCCATCCACCGCGAGGTCGGCGATGGAATGCGTCGACGATCAACGGCAATGCCAAGCGCGGGACGGGGCTCATCTTCAATGAGCTCTATGCTGGCCGTATTGTCTGGAACAAGGTCCGGATGGTGAAGGACCCCGATACAGGCAAACGACTGTCTCGCCCAAAGCCCTCGAGGAGTGGCAGAGCATTGATGCGCCCCAACTGCGGATCGTCGAACAGTCCGTGTGGAAGCAGGCGCACGCTTTGAAGGCTGAGAAGGGCATTTGGCCAGCCACATGAAGCGGCGGTCGCCGCATCTCCTGTCTGGTCTCCTTCGGTGCGGTTGTTGCGGATCTGGCATGTCAGTTCACGACCGCGACAAGACCGGAAAGACCAGGATTCGTTGCTCAGCTGTGCGCGAGAGTGGCAGTTGCTCGAATCGCAGGATCATCTACCTGCGCGACATCGAAAGACTCGTGCTCAGTGGGATGGTCGAGGAGTTGAAGGACCCACGGCTGATCGAGACCTACGTCCGCAACTACAACAGTGAGCGAGAGCGGCTTGCGGGGAACGCCTCCTCGGAGCGCCTGCGGCTAGAGGCGAAACGTGACCGGATCGAAGGCGAGCGTCAGCGCAACATTGATCTCGTGATCAGGTACGTGATTTCCGAGGAGGATGCCAAGCAACGGATCGCCGAGCTGAAGCAGGAGCGGTTGCGCGTCGAGGCGGAACTGGCTGCCCTCGAGGAGGCCCCTACCCCCATCTCACTGCATCCAGCAACGCTGGACCGCTACATCGAGACCGTCAATGCGCTTGCCGACACGATAGCAAGCCATGCAAGCGCGGAGGACGACCGCGGCCCGTTGGTCGCCGACTTCAGGTCGCTTGTGCACAGCGTCATCGTCCACCCGAAAGGCCCGTGGGAAAGCTTCGAAGTCGAGGTCAAGGGAAAGCTGGCCGCCCTGACCGGCGGAGGGCTCCTTCCGGAGGCCCACCATAATAGTGGGTCATACGTGATAGCCCGCAGCAAAGGCAACGCACTTATCCGCCAAGCGGACCGATTGCTCTGCGACAGCTGGAACGAACGGATGTGGGCGGATGGTGAGCGATCGACCCTTCGCCGACCGTCCATCAAGCAATCAACGGCGGCTTCACTTGGCTTGAGATCGAATGCTCCCGCTGCAAGACACGGCGCGACATCGATCTGGCCGCCCTTCCTCACCCGCCGACCACGTTCGTGCACGATTTAGCTAGCCGCCTCCGGTGCAGCAAATGTGCTAAGGCTGGCCGGCGTCCTATGGCGACTCTTCTTCAACTGACACAGCGCTCCGCTCCGGTGACGTGACTTTGTGCAATCTCTATTCGATGACGAAAAACGTCGACGCGATCCGGCGCCTATTTGGGGCCCTTAACAGCCGTGTCGGCAACCTGCCGTCATGCCGGGCAGCTTTCCGGACTATCCTGCGCCCATCGTCCGCAATGCGCCCGATGGGCGGGAGATCGTCATGGCGCGGTGGGGCACGCCGTCGTCGCAGAGCGCTCTTTTCGAGGCCACCAAAAAGCGCGCCCAAAAGCTCGAAGCCAAGGGCAAGACCGTCGACTTCAAGGCATTGCTCAGGATGGAGCCTGACAGCGGCACCACCAATATCCGCAAAATCAAGAGCGCGCATTGGAAGCGATGGCTCGGTCCGGAGCACCGCTGCCTGGTGCCGTTCACGTCATTTTCCGAATACGACACAATCGACGGCAAGAAAGTGCCGGTGTGGTTCGCGCCGGACGAGCGCCGGCCGCTCCACGCGTTTGCCGGGCTCTGGACCAACTGGACGTCTGTCCGCAAGGCCAAGGAAGGCGAGATCACGGCCGACCTCTTCGGCTTCCTGACCTGCGATCCGAACGCAGAGGTCAAGCGCGTCCATCCCAAAGGCGATGCCGGTGATCCTGACCACCGCCGAGGAGTACGATGTTTGGATGCGCGCGCCTTGGGACGAGGCCGAGGCGTTGCAGCGCCCGCTTCCGGATGGTGCGCTCCAGATCGTTGCAACCGGTGAGAAGGAAAATCCGCCGCTCGCCGCCTAAGCGTGTATACAGGCCGGCGGAACAGGTGGACAAGCCGGAGCTACGGCAATTTGAATCCCTGGTCTGTGTTAGCAGCCCGGAACGGGGCACGGTCGGCAAGGATTCGTCCCCCGTCAGGAGCGATCTCATGCTGATGTTTAGGAAAAGCGGCCCGCGATCAGGACGCTGCGCGGCTGGGCGATCAGCGTGCTGCAGGAGGCTGGCGCCATACGCGCGTGCGAGGAGCACGGGTGGATGCAGGACCGCGCCGACCCCATGCTCGCGAGCGGGCCTTCGACATCGCACGTCGGGATTCGCCGGCCGGGGTCTCTCCGGACGAGGCTGTCGCCGAGGTCCGCGATGTTCTGGATTCGATCGGCGAATCCTATCCGGAGTGTCAGTCCGAAACCGCCCAAATCGCCTCTTCCGTCACGTCGCACTCGCGGCGAGCCGGCGCCCGCAGGCGAGTGAGTTCGATCCACGCCAATGCGGCGTTGATCCAGCTCTGCCGTTCGGCTCCATCGGCTTCGGCGGCGAGCTTCATCGCCGCAAACGCCTCGCGCTCGGGGTCGTACTCGACGTCCATGGGCTGAAGATAATCGCGGATGGTAAACGATTACGCATCGATGCGACCGTAGGAATCCGGGGGTGGCCAAGGCGACGGTAGACATCGCGGCTCCCGCGTTCTTTCGAGGATGACTAGGTGCGCCCGCCAGGCTCGCGCCAAGGCACGGGCTTGATTCATAAGATTCCGATGAGAGCGAAAACGGCGACCTCCCCCAGGAAGGCCAAGGTCATGATCGCGACCGTGAGAAACACATCGCCTAACGGCATGAGATTCATGGGCAAGGCCTCGCGTGTCCTGCGCCCCCCGTCGTGAACACGTGAAGCCGCCGAAAAGTTTCGGTTCCGCATGCCGGGTTCCGGGTATAGGGTCGCGACCGGGCAGGCCCTTCAACGGGGCAGATTATGCGGGTCCTTGAACTGTCATGCTGGTGCGTGACCGCGACGGGCCTAGTCGTGGTGGTCGCGGTCCTGACGCTACTCTGAAGTTCCGGCTCAGTCGTCCGGCCGCCGTCACACGGGCCCGGCCATGCTCAGAAGCTGCGAGACTGCGGTAACCAGTTGCCCGGCGAACGCTGTTCGAGACCACTTGCGACTTCCAGACCTCGGCGTCGCCGCTTCACGTAGACGACCGGAAAGTTGGGATCGATCCTGCCTGGGCCTGAATCGCAAATTCGTCCTCGACCTGATGCGGCCGGGTTCGGTCACGTGAGGGTCCTTTCGCCGCCGGCAGTCCTGGGGGATTAGCTGTCGCCGGCAGCATCGGGCGCTTCGTCGCCGCGGTCGGTCCGCGGATCCTCGGCCTGCTCCTTGAGATCAGCAGCCTTCTCGACCAAGCCCAAGGCGACCATCGGATCGGTGGTCGTCTTCGCGAACTTGAGCAGGGTGGCCGCCTGTCGGTTCAGATACTCTCGTCCCGCCACGTCTTGCTTTCCCAACAGGCGCTATTCGGATTTCAGCTCCCAAGCGGAAAGTACAACCTTAGCGATTCGTTCCGTGGAAATGTTCAAAAGTGAACATTGGCCGGAGACCGCAACCAATCCGATGTTCGAATGTTGGCAGAATCGAGAAGCCCAGCCCGGTCCGATGAGGAACCCGGTCTCTATCGACATCGCGGCGGAAATCGCGAGCCGCTGCGCCCGCGGATGCCCGTCGAGAGGGAACTTCCTCCGTCCCGGTGCGTCCAAGGACGGAGCCACGTCACGCTAACGCGGATGCGCCCGCAACCGCACGCGCAGACCCGGATTCAACCGTTATGCGATTTCGCCATCGAGTTGTTGGGCGAGAAGCTGGACGATGCGCGAACCCAGTCCAGCCGGATCGGTGCTGTCCTGAAGGCCGACGCCGTTATCGGACGCCGATAGTTCGATGCCGTCTCCTTTCGACAAAGAGACGAGGACGCTTCCCGGCTTGTGGCCCGGAAAGGCATACTTCAGCGCGTTCGTGAACGTCCTAGACGAGAAGATGATCGAAGTTGGCCTGCCCTGACCGAACATCCTCAATCAGGCTAGCCAGTCGGATCTGTTCGTAATCCTTAGACCACTCTCTCCTTCGTCCGAGTAGGTGCGGATGATAGTTAGGCTGTGCGCATGCGCGTAAGCTCAATGGCGGCAGCTTGGTTTTGGATGGAATACCTCTGTTTGTCCGTCGACATACAGACATACTGGGCTGCAAGCAGGCGTCTTTGAACATTCGCCAAATGAGTATTGCGGCGGGGGACGGGTGCATTAATCATCAATCAAAGCTCCCGGTTGCGCAGCGTGCTATGGCTCAGTTTATCCAACCCCATCGACATGGGGTTGCAGTAGAAACCTGTGAGCTTCTTGCTTGATAGCAGTACAAGCTGACGCTTTAGCCTGATCAGGAGATTACCGATTTGCCTATTGAACGAGTTGATATCGTCAGTCATTAAGAAATTCAGCGCCCTCTCCGCATTCTGGATCGCACTTCCACCAACCGCAGCCGGTCGGTAGGATGTCGCTATGAGATTTTTGTTGTCCCTCTCTGTGACCGCACTCGTAGCGATCGGCGCCTTCACGGCTATCCGGTACATCGCCGGGAACTGACGGGGTGGTGCCGTCGCGCCAATACGCTCGGGTCTTGTAGCTGTGCGCCGCACGAGCCCGCCAACGCCGAGCTTTGTCAAGCCACTCACATCAGCCTAGATCCCTTTCCACAGGGTAGCGGAGTCTTCGATCGTCGCCTCCGGAATAGCATGCTATGCACGCCGAGATCGGTACGCTTGCAGGGAACTCACCGTGATAGAGCTATGGCAGGCAGTGCCCCTTCTCTACGCGCTTGGCTTCACCTGCTGCATGATTCTTTTCGCCTGCAAGGGAGGTTGAGGATCCCCGTCTCGCCCGCTACCTACGGGAACACTTGGCTCTCGTGCGTCCGCGTGGAACGAAGACCTTCGGCCAGCGTCGAGTCTTAGCGCTCCAGGCTTCGGCCCCCGCTCTCATGGCCGGAAGTAGTGCTAAAACCATCCCTCAAACCTGAGGGTAGAACGATGCCCACTTACAAGGTTGCCTATCTGCATGAGCAGGGGCAGGACTTGATTATTTTCCCTGTGGAAAGCTCGTTCGATAGCCAGCCGCAATCTGTTCAATCGCAAGAGTTGATCGCGATGGAGCGGCGGGCGCATGCAGCGGGGCTGCAGGGTTTCGCCGTCGTCGTTTGGGATGCTGGCGGTCGGATGGGCTTTATAGGACCGCCGCCATTGCACGACTTTCTTAGCTCAATCGATCTTCAGTTGGTGATGTCGAATTTAAACCGAGAGGTTTCCTGGTAGCCATATCTTTCGGCCAGGCACGCGAGTTACCTTCATCACAGCCGCATTCGTCGTTGATTTGCCGCCGCGCGCAGCCCGGCATCGGCGGTTCACTGCGTCTCGCTAGATAGGAACCAAATCGGTCCGTGATCGTCGAGTCTCGGCTTCCGGCTATCAGCCCCCTAAGCCCCGGCCGGAAGAAAACCTGTCACCACCAGGTTGGCGGCCCCAGCCCCAAACACACTGGGGCCGTTTTGTTATTGCAACACCCTCGGCCGATCCGGTTGGATGCGACCAGCGGACGGGTGGCGTCGTTTAACTCCCGGCGGTCTATTGGCTCGCTACTTAGCAAGGAACGCGGGCTCGCGGCCGAAATGCGCCGGCCAGGGCCGGCCTTTACGTCATCAGCTTGTGCACTTCGCCAGGCTTGAGATGTAGGTTTTGCAGCTCTTTCAACTGCTGGCGTGTCAGGTGTCCTGTCGCAAGCTCCGCTGTCCAGCCTTCCGGGACAGCCGTCAGAACCAGGGTAAGTGCTTGGCTCGGTTTAGCTGCGACTACCCAAAGTTGCCTGCTTGGGCGGGTCACCGCATCATCGCCCGTTGCTTCAACAATCGTAAATTCGGTGCCGAATGACTCAGCCATGAACGTCTTAATACCGTGCCGCCCGCTTGGTTCAAAAAGCCACCGATAATGCTAGCTTAGGACAGCAGACGGACACCACCGACTGCGGACCTCTGCAATCCGCTAGGTCTGGGCGAGACCCGCCGGCCGGTCACTACCCGTCGTCAAAGCTCATTTCGGTTATGCGCCAGAATGGTATTCAGGGGACTCTAGCGAGGTGACGCGATGGACAAGTTCAAGATCAAGATCGCGCGTATCGAGATGATTTCGCCCAACGAACGGGGTGAGGACGTTCGCTTGGTGTTTCAGTTCGAGAGCGGTCAGATCCGTTTTTCATTGCCAGTCGTTGTGAACTCCCGCGAGTTTGACGACACCGAAGTTGTCGAAGTTGCGCGAAGCAAACTGTATGACGTCTTCAGGCAGCTTTGCAGTCAATGCAAGGGCTGGCGGTTATCGGATGACGAGCGTCGAGAGCTCGCAAGCATCAACACGCGGCCAGCCTCGTAGGCTCGGCGGTCGCGCAATGGCGGAAGAGGTGAACGACCCGACGAGACGCGATATGAAGGCTGCCATTGACCACTGGAATGTTGACGGTCGGGAGCGCATATCGCGCTGTATGGTCAACTTCCCGCGATGCGCCTGCTTGAAGTGACGCTGATTGCTCTTTTCCCGCGGAAGTGGGAGTGGCAGGTCTGGGAAGCCGACATGCTGTTGATGAGCGGCCAAGAGACTTCGCGGGAAACGGCTCCGATTGAAGGGAATAGCGCCCTGTTTTACTTACTTCGGCGTCCGACATGGCGATTCGCAGCGCCTGACTCGAATCATGTCGACTCCCGGATGAAAAGGGCGTCTAGTCGCTTACATCATCGCACTGCCCCCGGCTCATATCGGTGACTGAGAGTTCGGTAACGCTCCCGCCAAATCGAACAGGGAGTAGTGGCATGTCGCATCGTCGACGTTTCAAGTTGTCATCATCCACATTCGAATACCGCCTAACGCAAGAAGCGATCAGCCTGCGCAAACAGGCCGAAGGCATGCCCCATGGCATTCGTCGCGACGAGCTTCTGCGGAAGGCCCGCCAGATAGATGCTGCCTCTCACGTTAATAAGTGGCTGACTTCGCCAGGAGTGCGGGCTCCGACATAAATTCCAGTGCTCAAGCCCGGATAGAAGCCGCAGTATCAGCCCCATACCGATAGGTGATAGCCGGTGTAGTCGACCTTCTAACGGTTCGACGCCCGGCCCAACGCTTCGGCTACGCGCTGCTAGGAATTCAGCCAAGGAGAATTGACATGAAATGGAACAGCAGAGTTCTCCGTTCCTACAACCACAAACTCGAATGCGCTTTGCTTGTTGCGTTGCTGGGTGTGATCACTTTTTGGCTCGCAGTCTGATCGAATGCCACTGCCGCGCTACCACTCGTTAAATTTCCTGGCGGTGCGGAGCGCCGTTCGCCCAAAGGCAGGTCCACTATTCGATTCGGATCGGATTGAACATGAAAGCGTCGTGCGTGCTCGCATTGTTATGACGCTGGACAATTTGATTACATTGCGAGATCTATTGAACAGTTCGATGCGGCAAACGCCAGCTCCTTCCGCCAGTAGCCGGGCCATCAAGGCCCATTAGCGGCGCGCTCGGTATGCTGCCATGCGAAGCGGCGACGATTTCAGCGTCAGCAACGAATTTTCGAAGCGAAAGCAAATCCGACATCTTTTGTGCGAGCACATCGGTATCTGACGCGAGTTGCTCGCAAAGCTCTTTGGCACTGCGTGTTGAAGCGCGCATACCAGCCGCCCTCCTTCTTTGGAAAGGAAGTAACCTGATATGACCGGGAAGGTTCGGTAATTAACTTATTGTACCTTTATTTTTTATATATCATTTAATTTCACATTAAATGTCAGTCGGCAATAGAGGAGAAGGCAATGAAGGTCGGTTTTGGCGCAATTTCCCCTGTCATTGCAGGCTTGCGCAGGCGCGCGCGGTCAGAACAAAAACGTCAACGGAGCCCCCGGGCCGATCGCAAAGCCAAATAGCCTTCTCAAAAATCCCATAAGCTCTTCCGCCAAGCAGCTGGCGCACCTGACTCGCCGCCTGCTTTCTTTCAGCAGCTTCGGCCTCAAGCTGTTGGTTGAACGCGAGGAGTTCGGCGAGGCGACGCCGCCGTCCCGGACGATAATCAGCGAAACGTAAGTCGCTTTCGGTCGATAGTCGCAGCCTCGGCTCTCCGATCATCCTTCATAGTCATGCCACGCCATCTCTACTGTTAATCTCTTCGCAAAAGGCGCGAAGCTTCGCCGGTCCCCCGCCTCGCTTACAGTAACCACAATAAAATTGGTTGCGAGAGGCAGATATCTCGATGAAATGCTTTCGGCGCGCACAATCCGCAATCCAGGCGATCGTGTTGTGGCCTGCAGGTCGGGGATTGGAGCTGAAGGTCTCGCGCCGCAGTGATAATTGTGGCCTCATTACCATGCTGATCCACTTCTGCCGCCATCGTATTCCGTCTTAACTCCTGCTCGAAGGCATCAACAATGCCCGCCATCTCTTGGCTTGTCAGCAGGCCGGCCATGTAGGGCGGCTCCGAGCCTGAAAAATGAAGGCGAGAGCGGAGTAGTCTGTTCATTAGGATGCTCGCCGCTCCGCGCGGACTTCCGGCGCGAGCCGCTCCGGTCACACAGCCACAACTGATCTTCCGCTTGATCCAGTCGCGATCGCCGCGCTCACGTGCGGTTAGACGCTCCCGCGTGGAGTTGTCAGTGGATGTAGTCAGCGACCACAGCCGGTCACCGCGGTCATCAAGTGCAAGAAAAAGAGCTTCGTGAATAGTGTCGATTCCGACGTTTAGGTGCCATGCTCCAGCAAACACCGCGTGATCGGGAATATCCCCCTTGATGCTGTGGCTGATGACTCCACGGATCGACGAATGCGCCCTGGTGCTTATCGGGGCGATCCAAAAACATGTCAGACATAAAAATAACCTCCGTCGCACTGGCGAGGAGGCTGACGGCCGCGCGACCCGTATCGTTGCCGAATTGGCCGCATCTCCTTGCGGAAAACCACCTTGCCCGGGATGGCAGGTCGGCGAGGCGTCAGCCTCTTCTTGATGCACGATCAGTATAGCAGGTTCGGATAGTTCTTCCAGAGCGGTCACTAGCACCGCAGTCGGGCGGATAAAGAGACCCGCCCCTCTGCGGATCGGGACCGCGGACTTGGGCGACTGCGGAGCCGGGCCGCTCTCGGAAGCTTGCTAAATACGAATTAGGGTACCGGACGCGTTTGCGGCTTCGCCCTGCCATTTTGGACGGTCATTGGCTGCCCTACTGACAACGAATCTTTGGGCGGCCGATTGCCTCGATGCGTGGTGGCTTAATCGGGACGTCGAGGATAGTGGTGCGCTGTTGCCGTAGTCTGCCGGATGCATCGGAGCGGGGCGATGGTGTCGCAGTTGATGATGTTGATCTTGTGCGACATCGTTCAACGCGAATACGCATACGAGCAAGCACAAGGGCTTCCCGAGGCTAAAGTTGGCGTGTCAAACGCTTTTACGAGGAAGCAAAAAATGGACCGCAACGTAGCATGAAGAACAATTGGAATTTCACCTATCGGTCTTGATCAGAAGTGGCGCGCGCATAGTCAAGTTGGAGCGATCGTCCTGAACGGTCACGCTGATGCAGATGTACTTTCAGCTTAACCCGCTCGTAAATCTCTCTTGCTTGAGCAACAAGTCTACCGCTTCGATGATTCCATTTCATGGATGTGCATTGCAATACGCGATCAGTTCACGCTCAAGCTCTTTCAGGCAAGCCCGGGGCACGGTAGCCAAAGAGCCACGCCTGCCGCGGCCTGAATTGCTGAACTGGACTCACCCGACTTGAGAACCGTTTAGACTGTGCTATGTTGGTCTTTTGATGCGCCACCTTGGAATTCCGAGTTCACGATCCAGGGGAGCACTATGGTCGCGAAAGAGATTTCGCTGAGCGCCAACCGTATCGGGAAGATGGCCCCCGGTGCTGATAGTGCCGGGGAGGGAATACCCCGCTCGCCGCGCTCTAATCACGGCGTGCGCCGTCGCGAATTACTCATAACCACCGCCATGACTTTGGTGTTTTCGGCGACCTCTGCTCGCGCGCTAGTCGTCAAGGGCAGTTTGCCGTGGGGACCAAGTGCCGGCACTCCACCAACAGCGGTGCGGCCTGGGCCATGGGCGTATTTCACTCCGGAGGAAGGAGCTGCCGTCGAGGCCCTCGTCGACCGGCTGATCCCGCCGGACCCGCAGACGCCGGGGGGCAAGGATGCCGGCTGTGCGGTCTTTATCGACCGACAACTTGCGGGATCCTATGGCAGCGCCGAGGGGCTCTACATGCACGGGCCCTTCGCCGACGGAACGCCAGAGCAGGGAGATCAGTCGCCGTTGACCCCGGCAGCGCGGTATCGCCAGGCGCTGGCCGCATTGGACAAATATTGTCGCGCCACTTACGCGGGAAAGCCGTTCGCCCAGATTCCCGACGATGAGAAGGACAAGGTTCTCTCCGCGCTGGAGAAGGATCAGGTGCAACTGGAAGGAACCAGCAGTCGCGCGTTCTTCGAGTATCTGCTGCAGAACACGCGGGAGGGGTTCTTCGCTGACCCAGTTTACGGCGGCAACCGCGACATGGTCGGTTGGAAGATGATCGGATTTCCCGGCGCGCGCTATGATTACCGCGACTGGGTTGAGCGGCACAACGAGCGCTATCCGCTGCCACCCGTTGGCATTGCTGGCCGACCCGAATAGGCGCCAAAGGCGCGTTTCGTCCGGAGTATCGGGAATATGACGCGCAAATTGCCAGCAACTGATGTGGTGATTGTCGGATTGGGCTGGACTGGCTCCATCCTGGCGCATGAGCTGACTGGTGCCGGATTGAACGTGGTGGCGATCGAACGCGGCCCGTGGCGCGACACGGCGACCGATTTCCCGCCGGCCTATGCGCAAGATGAGCTGCGCTACCGCATCCGCCACGATCTATTCCTCCGGCCCGAACAGCTGACGATGACTTTCCGTAACAACGCCAGTCAGACGGCCCTGCCGATCCGCAGCTGGGGATCGTTCATGCCGCCCAATGGCGTTGGCGGCGGCGGCGTGCATTGGAATGCCGAGACGTGGCGCTTCCTACCCAGCGACTTCGAGCTGAGAACGCATTTGGTGGGGCGCTATGGCGAAAAATTCCTGCCCGAGGACATGACGATCCAGGACTGGGGAATTACGTATGATGACCTCGAGCCCCATTACGACAAGTTCGAGTATTTGTGCGGCACGTCCGGCAAAGCCGGAAACATAAAAGGGCGGATACAGACGGGCGGCAATCCTTTCGAGGGAGCGCGGTCCCGCGAGTATCCGACGCCGCCGCAGAAGCAGCCCTACGGTCCGACGCTGTTCGCACAGGCGGCTCAGGAGATGGGCTATAAGCCCTTCCCGCAACCTTCCGGGAATCTCTCACAGGCATATACGAACCCGCTCGGCGTCACGATAGGCCCTTGTACCTATTGCGGCTTCTGCGAATGGTTCGGCTGCGGCAACTACTCGAAGGCTAGTCCGCAGACCACGATCCTGCCGGCACTCATCCGCCGTCCCAACTTCGAGGCGCGCACGCAGTGCGAGGTATCGAAGATCAACCTGGATAGATCGGGAAAACGCGCCACCGGCGTCACCTATGTCGACACCAGTGGCAACGAATGGGAGCAGCCAGCCGACCTCGTGCTGCTCTGCGCCTTCCAATTGTTCAACGTGCACCTGCTGCTGCACTCGGGCATTGGCAAGCCCTACGACCCGCGCACGGGCGAGGGCGTAATCGGTCGAAATTATTCCTACCAAGTCACATCTAGCGTAGGCGCGTTTTTCGACGACAAGATCTTCAATCCCTTCATCGCGTCGGGCTCGATCGGAATGTGCATCGACGAGTTCAACGGCGACAATTTCGATCACGGACCGCATGGCTTCGTCGGCGGCGGCTATATGGGCGCGGTGCAGACCAATGGCCGACCGATCCAGACTGGGAGGACACCACAGACAGCGCCGAGGTGGGGCGCCGAGTGGAAGAAGGCGGTGGCGAAGAGTTACTTGAGCAGCTATGAGACCGTCACGCATGGCAGCTGCTACAGTTATCGCGACGTGTATCTCGACCTCGATCCGACCTACACGGACCGCTTCGGCCGCAAGTTGATGCGCTTGACGTTCGACTTCCACGAGAACGAACTCAAGATGTCGACATACCTTACCGACCGGCTGGCTGAGGTCGCGCAGAAGATGGGGCCGCGGCAGCTTGAGAAGCACCCGCGTCGCGGTCCTTACGACGTCACCGTGTACCAGACAACGCACACCTGCGGCGGTGCCATTATGGGCGTCGAGCCCAAGACCAGCGCGCTCAATCGCTATCTGCAGAGCTGGGACGTGCCCAACCTGTTCGTCATGGGTGCCACGGCCTTCCCGCAGAACCCCGGATATAATCCGACGGATACGGTGGGCGCACTCGCCTTTTGGGCGGCAGACGCGATCGTAAACCGCTACCTGAAGAGTCCCGGCCCGCTCGTGCAGATTTGACAGCTAGCACTTCGAGGCATTGGCATGAGAATGCGCAATCTGATGACTCGTGTGCTCGCGGCCTGCGCGATCGGCCTGGGTGCGGCACGCGCGGCGGACGACAACCAGGCGTTCGAGAAGATCGAGCGCGGCCGGTACCTCGTTGTGCTCGGCGATTGCGCCGGCTGCCACACTGCGCCCGGTGGTAAGCCTTTTGCCGGCGGCGCTGCGCTGGAGACGCCATTCGGAAAATTGCTCGGCCCAAATATTACGCCGGATGTTGCGACTGGAATCGGTGCCTGGACCGAATCGGATTTGTGGCGGGCGATGCATGAGGGGATTGGTAAAGATGGGGTTCGCCTCTATCCGGCAATGCCGTATCCCGCCTACACCAAGGTTACCCGCGAGGACGTGTCGGAGATCTGGGCCTATCTGCGCACGTTGGAGCCGGTGCGTAACGAGGTTCAGCCGAATGAGCTTAGGTTTCCGTTCAATGTCCGCCGACCGGCAACATCCACCTGGGATTTGATCAATTTTAGGCCTGGGGTGTTTCAATCCGATCCGGCAAAGTCGGATGTGTGGAACCGTGGGGCCTATCTGGTCGAAGGCCTTGGCCATTGCGGAACCTGTCATACACCGAAGAACATTACCGGCGGCGATCGGGGTGGGGAAGCCTTGCGCGGCGCATTGTTGCAGGATTGGTATGCGCCTGATCTAACCGCGGATCCCCGTATGGGCATCGGCAATTGGTCCACGGAAGACATCGTCCGCTATCTTAAGACCGGTGCCAACGCTTTCGACATTGCGTCCGGGCCGATGGCGGAGGCGATTGAGAACTCCACCTCTCATATGACAGATGCCGACCTTCTCGCGATCGCCACTTATCTGAAGGATCGTGCTCCTCGAAGCGCGAACACGGCCGTTGCGCTGGCGCACGATGACACACGCATGGTGGCGGGCAAGGCAGTCTATGAGAACCGTTGTGCGGCATGCCACATGTCTAGCGGCGCCGGCGTTCCAACCCTATTCCCGCGACTGGCACAAGCGCCCCTGGTCCAGTCCACTGATCCGACATCCTTGATTCGCGTCGTTCTGATCGGCAGTCGCGCTGTCGCTACTGCAGCTGCCCCGACCGCACCCGCCATGCCGTCCTTCGGTTGGAATCTCAGTGATACAGAGATCGCGGACGTCCTGACCTATGTTCGCAACACTTGGGGAAATGCCGCGTCAGCAGTCCAGTCTACGGACGTCGGTACGCTGCGTGGCCGGGTGTCTCGATAACGTCGACCACGCTGCGTCCGAACTTTGGCGGACCGATCGAGCGCGCTCGCGATACGGTCGCAAATCAAGTCGGACATACCGATGTTGCAGTTCCCGCGCCACGGACGTCAGCCCATCTTGTCCTAGAGCGGTTCATGGCTAGGCTGAATCGGTAGGGATTCCCTTGCGGGCCGGTTTGTGATTCAAGATGTTGGCTGGGTCTGGGGACCAGCATCTGATGAGCCGACCTCTTTCCAATGATCTGCGTGAGCGTGTTGTTGCAGCCGTAGGTGCGGGTGAAAGCTGCCGGGCGGTTGCAACGCGATTTGGCGTGGCGGTGTCCTCGGTGGTGAAGTGGTTACAGCGCTATCGTGCGACGGGTTCAGTGGCGCCCGGAAAGATAGGCGGATACCGCAAGCCGGTGCTGGAACCGCATCGCGCCTTCATCAAGGAACGGATCAGCCAGACGCCGTATCTGACGCTGCACAAGCTGAAGGACGAACTTGCTGCCCGTGGGGTCGAGGTTTCGCACAATGCGGTCTGGACATTCCTGCGGCGCGAAGGCCTGCGGTTCAAAAAAACGCTGTTCGCCCTTGAGCAGGCCCGCTCGGACATCGCGCGCGGGCGCCGCCGCTGGCAGTCGTGGCAGGCGGGCCTCGATCCCAGCGCCTGGTCTTCATCGATGAGACCTGGATCAAGACCAGCATGGCTCCCTTGCGCGGGTGGGGCCCGAAGGGCGAACGGGTGCGGGGTGTTTTGCACCCCACGGCCATTGGCGGACGCTGACCTTTCTCGGCGCCTTGCGCTCTGACAGCCTCGTCGCTCCCTGCGTCTTCGACGGGCCGATCAATGGCGAATGCTTCCGAGCTTATGTCGAACAGCAGCTTGTTCCAGTTCTCAAGCCGGGCGACATCGTGATCATGGATAATCTCGGCAGCCACAAGTCGGCTGCTCTGCGTCGCATCATCAAAGGCGCCGGCGCCAGACTCTGGTATCTGCCGCCTTACTCACCCGACCTCAATCCGATCGAACAGACTTCGCCAAGATCAAGCACTGGATGCGCATCGCCCAGAAGCGCACCCTCGAAGACATTTGGCGACACCTCGGCGATCTCGTCGCCTCGATCCAGCCTACCGAATGCAGCAACTACTTCGCCAACGCAGGATATGCTTCCATCAAAACGTGAAACGCTCTAGCTGTCCAATACCCCGGTTTTACCGACGCCTAGATCGAGACATACCGAGCGACTTGTCAGGCTTTTCGCTGCAAAAAGGCCTCAGAAGTTACGCTGGGCGCGAAGCTGCAGGTGGACCGTGTCCTGATCCTTGAACTCGTAGCGCGCGGTAGGCTTCGGAGCCGAAGCTCCAAGGACCGCGGAGCCCTGGAATTTCTGGTCGAGGTGGAACCACATGAATTCGGCGGAGAAGGTCAGGTTCTTGACCGGGGTCCAGCGGGTGATGACACCGAGCTGCGACAAGTTGAAGTCGGGGTTGCAGACGTAGTCCGCACTGACCGCTTTGCCGGGCGTGGTGTAGTTCGCACAGATGAAGGCCTTGGCCGCGCCGTCATAGCGGACGCCCACATACGAGCCGAAGAGGCTCGACGACCAATATGGGTCCCAGTTGTGGTTGAACGCACCGCGAATGCCAAAGGCCTCCGTCAGATGCAGCGAGCCGTCGCCGCCGGCTGCGACCGGCAGATAGACGGCATCGGTCGTCGCCCCGAACCCGACGCTCTGATAGGCGCCAAAAGTGCTGGAGCTGCCGAACATGGCAAAGCTCGGCGAGGTTGAAGCCGACGAGATGATGTATTTGGTCGCTCCCTTGGAATAGCTCGCGTCCATCTTGATGTCGTCACCGGTACCGGTCGGGATATTCTTGATCTGTAACGCCGCCATGACCGCGCCGCCCCAGGAGGTGTCGGGATGTCCGGAAAGCTCGGACGCTCCGGTCGGCGCCGCACCAGGCAGGCCGACGGCGCCCGCTGGCGCTCCAAGGGCGTTCAGGACATTGTAGGAGGCGTTGACCTCATGCGCCGCGGCGGAAATCTGGAACAGACCCCAAGCCTGGTCGACGCGGATGTTGCCGACCACATCGGGCGCGTGGACGCCGGCATAAGCGTTGCCCGTGTTCAGCGTGGCGTTCAGCGGCAGCGACAGGTTGTAGACGGCGGTGCGGTCCCATACCGTCGGATCGTCGAGGCCGATGGTGCCGGTCACTCCGTTGCCGAAATCCGCAGTGTATTGGATGTTGTTGACGCCGGTATCATTGTTCTGGCCGCCGAGCAGGAAGTCCGAGATGTTGCCGGGGAAGCCCTGCCAAGGCGAGGCGTAGGCAGACGCCGACTGACCGAAGGTGAAGCCTGCGAACTGGATAAAGAGGAATTGGATGGTAGTAACGCCGCCGCCGGGAGTGTCGAGCAGCTGCGAGCTGGCGACCGGCAGCGAGCCGTTGATCGAGTTCGGGTTGAAGGTGTTGTTGCCGAGCGTAGAGAACTGAAACCGGCCCTGCCCGAAGGTGCGGACCACGCCATAGTCGGTGGCGGTGCGGGTATCGATTGACAACAGCATACGGGAGCGGGCGGCGAAGTAGTCGAAGTAGCGGTTATGTTGTCCTGCGTCGCCGTTCCAGGCTGGCGAGCCCTGTACGCCGCCATCGAATGTGGTGTCGACCCGGAGGTAGCCGCCGATCTTCATGCAGGTGTCGGTACCGGGGATGAAGAAGAAGCCGGGACCGTAAGCCGAGCAAATCTTCACATATTCGATGGGCTTCGCTTTGACAGGAAGGTCAGCGCCCGCGGCTCCGCTGGTTGCGAGCAAAAGGCTCGCCGCCGGACCCAGAAGGATTCGAGTTGTCGCCATTACCGGCCTCCGCCTGAGACCTGTACGTCCACTCGGAAATCGAATGCCCCACAATTTTTAGCGCAGGAGACATGTCGCACAATGCGCGGCGACGTGACACTGCCGAGTTTCATTTCGCACTGTGACTTTTTCGCAACGCATGCGAGTGCCATTCCGGAGCGCATGCCGGAGAGATCAGCCCTGGAAGCTGGATCAGCGCTGTAGCTACGCTCGCGGCGAAGGTGGTTCGATCCGCTGTTCGATGAGAATGGTCGTC
This sequence comes from Bradyrhizobium sp. Ses1, assembly GCF_059512365.1. Lineage (NCBI taxonomy): Bacteria > Pseudomonadati > Pseudomonadota > Alphaproteobacteria > Hyphomicrobiales > Nitrobacteraceae > Bradyrhizobium > Bradyrhizobium sp. Ses1. Next base: position 5,500 of record NZ_JCAMOQ010000048.1, on the reverse strand, counting down.
GAGGATTTCCGCGTGCGCCGGGGCACCCACGCTTATGCTTGGGAAATTATCGCTCACGTTAATGTCGGGTATTGGCCCAAATGCGAACTGGGTTACTTCATCGGGCGATGTCCGAGTTCGAGGGAGTAGCGATCAGCATTGCTCGCCCTCAGTTCTTCTCAGCTTGACCCACCAAGGCTCGTCGACTGCTGCTCCCCGCTGTTTGGAGGTTTTTAAACCGGGACCTACGTCAAATGTGAAGGAAGTACAGGTTAGATTCATTGGTGTGTCAGGTAAACCTAGATAATGGCGCCATGCGCGCCAAGAAAGCAACGGCAGGAGATCATCTCAACCTTCGTGCAGGATTGACCGCAAGCGCGCCGCCAAATCTGACATGCGGAACGGTTTGTCGATAATCGGAAATTCCCCCACCGCATGATGTCGCTCCAGCACGTCTCCCGCGTAGCCCGAGGCAAGCAGGACCTTGATGCGCTTGTTCAATCGCCTCGCTTCGCGAGCTACCTCGATGCCGTTGATCCCGTTTGGCATCACGATGTCACTTAACACCAGATCAAATTCCTCGCTCTGGAGCATGCGAAGGGCTTCAGTGCCGCTCTTAGCGCAACGAACCTGATAGCCCGACCTGGTCAGCATCGCCGACGTGAGGTCCAGAAGATCGTCGTTGTCCTCGACAACCAGGATTCGCTCTGAGCCGGCCGGAAACGCTTGGGATTGGACCTCTTCCATTTCGATCTCAGTCTTTTGCGTGGATTTCGGCAAGTAGAGAGCGACGGTGGTCCCCTTTCCCAATGCGCTTTCAACGGCAATGTGCCCCCCGGACTGACGGACGAAGCCGTAGACCATGCTAAGCCCGAGCCCGGTGCCTTTGCCAACCTCCTTCGTTGTGAAGAAGGGCTCAAACACCCGGTCCACCACCTCGGGAGGCATTCCCGAACCAGTGTCTCTAACCGACAGCCTGACATACGACCCGGGCGCGCACCCCGCCACGGCTCCTTCGTTCACGACGATGTTCCTCATCTCAATGTCGAGCACGCCGCCATTTGGCATGGCGTCGCGCGCGTTCAGGGCCAGATTGAGGAGAGCGGTCTCCAGTCGCGCCGGGTCGACATGGCACAGCCACAACCCTTCAGTGGTCCACACCTTGACCCGGCATGCTTCGCCGACAGCTTTGCGAATGAGTCCCTGGAACTCGGAAACAAGCTGGTTTGCGTTGACCGGTTTTGGATTCAGTACCTGCCGTCGCGAGAAGGCGAGAAGTTGCGCTGTCAGCCTTGCTCCCCGATCGACCGCACGCCGTGCAGCCGCGGCGAACCGCCGAGCTTTGCCGATATCGTCGCCAGCCTCGATGAGTTCAAGATTCGCGGAGACCACCGTGAGCAGGTTGTTGAAGTCGTGCGCGACGCCACCGGTGAGCTGGCCGACGCTCTCCATCTTCTGGCTCTGATGGAACTGCTCCCTCGCTTCGGACAATTCGTGCTCACGGCGTTTCAGCGCATCGGCCATGGCGTTGAACGCCCTGGCGACCCGTGCGATTTCCGAGTTGCCCGGGATGTCCACGCGCCGGCCGAATTCGCCGAGCCGCCATCGGTTCGCAGCATCAACCAATTGCGCAAACGGGCGCTGGATGAACCGCTGGGCGCCCCACGCCGTCAGGATCAAGACAAGCAGGGCGCTGAAAATGATGAACAACACGTCGCGCCGCGTGCGATGTTCGATCTTGGTGAAAGTCTGGGCCTTGCCGAGGCCGAAGCCGACAAGAAGATCTTGCCCCACAGCGGCGAAGCCGACAATTCTTCGCACGCCGTCAATGTTAACCATGTCCGCTACGGTCCCGTTGTCGAGCATCGGGTCTTCACCAACGGGCAACTTCTTGCCGACAAACACGTCATTGTCAGGATAGCGAGCGAGAACGATGCCGTTGCGGTCCGTGATGGCGAGCGCAGCTCCCGGGGGAACGCCCTTTTTCGCGATGTAGTCGGCGAGCCAGTCGAGGCTGAGGGCCGCTATAACGACGCCGCCCATGCGGTCCTCGTCGTCGTAGAATGGCAGCGCGAACTGAACGACATTGCGACCGGTCGTTCGGCCGATTGCGAACTCTCCGACTGTGAATTTGCCGGTTCTCACGACGCTGGCGAAGTAGGCACGTCCAGCTGCGGTAGCCGGCTTATGCTCTCTGGCTGAGTCGCAGAAGGCGTCGCCATTCATGTCGACCACGATAAAGACGATGAACTCCGGGTATCGTTGCTTGATCCTGGAAAGGTAAGCGTCGCATCCCTGGACGTCCTTCGCCTTGATCGCCGGAAGCTCCGAAAGCGCTATCAGAGCCTGACGAACGCCCTGGACGATCTGTTGCTGCTCGGCGGCGGCGAGCTTGGCGAGCCCGAGGACTTCGTCCTGTACTTCAACTTGGCGCGTGCGACGCAGGTCGATTTCGTTGTACGCCTGTATCGCGATTGCCGGCAGCATGGCCGCAGCTACCAGCGCGAACAGGCGTGATAACAGGCTGCCCTTTACTAGCATTTCCCACTCACAATCAGCCGCACGAGACCGACCGCGCCAGTCCACCGACAAGCGCCATTGTGTGAAGCGTTCTCCGAACTGCAATCGGGACGCCAAGCGGTGGCGCTCCGAGGCTTGATAAAGGCGGCGTCGAATGTGGGCGATGTCGAACATGGAAGCACTGGTCTTCGTCGCATTGCTGCCGAATTTCGCCGATCAATTGCCGGATCTCGTTGCCGACAAAAGCCGTGATGCCGCGCTTGGACGCTTCGTAAGCGCGTCCAGCTCTTCGGATGTCATGAAGGCCATTGGCGTGGCTGCGCATTGTTGTATTCGAGGTCGCTGATAGCGTTCGTGACCTTGCCGGAAATTACCGCTTTTGAGGAGCCGTTCGGCAAGTTCGCGGTTTCGCCATCTGCAAGGCGGTGTCGTCGTGAAGCGCCATCAGTACAGTCACCATCAAACGCCGCGCCTGCTTGTCGTTTTCCAACGACTCGGTGACCAAGCTGATCACTCGGAACGCGTGGTCCGCGGCGAGCATACACGGCTTCTTCTCATACTGTCTTGGTGAAAGCATGGTTATTCGCCTTTCGTTTCTTTTTCGTGGGTCGGGTTGCTTGTCTTTCCCGACTTGTGCGCTGCACCGCCGCTGCACCAGTTTGCGGTCGCGGAATCGTGTTCGCGGCCGAGACAGTGTAGGGAGCCGATCCATGCAATGCGGTTCACATCCACGTCTCCACGATCTTCTCGTCGTCCATCGCCGTCGATCTGCTCTATCTCAACAGCCGGGATCTGCGAAAGCAGCCGCTGATCGAGCGCAAGGGCACCTGAAGAAGATCATCGGCGATACAGACATCCAGTTCAGTGAGAGCTTCGGGGTCGATGGCAAGAAGATGTACGCCCACGCCGCAAGGTCAGGCTCGAAGGCGTCGTCTCGAAAGTGCGCGACAGCGCCTACACCTCTGGCCGGGGCACAACTGGTGAAGAAAACCTGCGTGCAGCGGGAGATGCTGGTGATCGCAGGCTTCGCGCTCGACGGCAACAAATGGGACGGCATCTATGTCGGCCGCCGAAAGGGCGAGGACCTGATCTATGCGGGTAAAGTCGATCACGGTTCGACACCGCGTCCGCTGCCGATCTGCAGAAGCGCCTGACGACGCTGATCCGGAAAGCGCAACCATACACTAAGCGCATCGCGCACAAGGGCATCTGGGTCGAGCGCGAGCTTATGGCCGAGATCGAATACCGGGCGAAGTCCGCGCAAGGAGACATCCACGACGAACCCGGCGATCCGTTCGTCTGCGGAATCGTCAGCAGCCTGCATTGCAGAATCGCCTGCGGTGCGCAATCGCCCCGATGCTCAACGGCAGCTTCTGCTCCATCGCCTGCTACACAAGCGCCGCTTCGCCAGATTCGACCGCGAGCAGGTCGACCATCACCTCGGCTTCCTGCTGCTGGCGCGCTTCATACGCCAGTGCGTCGTCGCTCTCGCTATCTATCTCTGCATCAAATTCCGGCAACCCGCCGCACTGATCAGTTCGTCGCGGAGAGCCGGCGTGGAGATAGCACCCATGGCCGACCGTCATTGACTGGTGTCGTGCTACCAGTCTTTTGCTATCAAACTGAACCGGCGGCATTACAGGGCTGTTTCAGTCCGTCGGCAAACGATTGCGATTGTAGTCGAGCGGCCAAAGTTGTGGCGGTCGGAAAGAAGACCGGTCTAGGCTGGCCCGACCGGACCTCTGGTGAGGTCTGTTATTGCGCCGCTATCAGGGCGCAGCGCACAGCGACCTCACCCGCATCGTGATCTGCGGTGCCGGTTATAAGTACCTCCCTCGACTAGGACGTGCTACTCATAAAGGCGTAGATGTCTGGTTCTGACGTCCAAGCGGAGTCTTCCGATCAGTCGGAGCATTGCCGCTCGTGATCCAACTTCGCCATCACTCCTCCGGTACCCCAGCCAAGCGCATGCCCTCGTAGATGCGCTCGCGTTGGGTGAGGTAGGTCGGGTTATCTGTGTAAGCGCCGTCCCGGTAGCGACGGATAGTGAAACTCGGAACAAGCGTCAGTCCAGCCTTTGCGGCCGCTCTCGCATGATCCAGCGAGCCCAGCAGCGCTAGCGCAGCACCGAGTAAGAAATGCACGAGGGGATAAGTTCGGTTGGCTTCGATGCTGCGGCAGAACCAGCCGAGCGCTTCCGAATCGGCCGAAATCTGCAGCTTGGATGCACCGATTATTGCGAACCAGCGATGGGCAAAGATATCGCGCGGAGAAAGGCGAAATGCCTCGTTCACATGTGCCTCAGTCTCCGCCCCCTGGCCGGTGCAATACTTCGCTAGACCGATTAGCGCATGGGCCCCCGCCAAATTGCGATCCAGCGCCAACGCTCGCTTGCTCTCGGCGACGCCTTGGTTGACACGGTTAGTCGCAACGTGCACGTGTCCCAGGGCCACGTGGGCCCACGCATGGTTCGGAGCGAGAGACAGCGCCTCTTTCAGCGTTGCCTCGGCAGCCGCGAGCCGCGCGGTCCGATCGCCACTCATCCCGGTTGAGCCGACGACCATGTCAACCGTCGCCATCCAGACCATCGCCTCGATGTTCTTGGGGTCGAGGGCTAGCGCCCGCTCAAAAATGCTACGCGCCTGTTCCATGTGGTCGGGGTTTAGTCCCTTGTTGAACCACGCAGCACCTTGAAAATACAGGTCCAAGGAATTGGGATGCGGCGAACGTTCCGCCCGACGCGCCTCAGCCTCAATGAGCTGTGCATTTAGTGTGTTAGCGAGCCGCGCCACAATTTCGCTTGCATATCGAGCAGATCGGCGATCGGCTTATCGAACCGCTCAGCCCATAGGTGATTTCCGGTTTCGGCGTCGACCAACTGCACGTTTACGCGAAGCCGATCGCCTCCTCGCTGTACTGACCCTTCTAGGGTCTGTACCTAATTAGCGCACTCTGATTCCCTTGGACCGAACTGATTCGGCACGGGGGACTTCGATGCGCA
>NZ_JCAMOQ010000047.1:0-73709 GCF_059512365.1 Bradyrhizobium sp. Ses1 | reverse complement strand
ATTCAATCGTTGAGGTTTATCGAGGAAGCCGCGATGGCTTGCTCCACTTCCTTCACCAATGCTCGGTGATGTTCGGCGAGCTTGGCGAATAGCGCTTTCTTGGTCGCGTTGGTCGCGAGCTTGCTGATTAAATCGCACTCTGCCGCTTCATTCCGAAGCTTCTCCAAGTGCGCTTGCATGTCTTTCATGAGTCGCTCCCGCAGACGGCGGGAAGATTAGGCAACATGGAATCCGCTGGCAACCCCCTGAGAAGCGACGAGATCAAGCCAAATCACGTTCCGAAATAGACCGAGATGAGATGCGAAGAGTTACTTACTTCCGGGTTGCTTTTTGCCCGGTTTTTGTTTGGTTTTCAGCTTTTCCTTAGCTTTGAGCACGTCGGCCTGACTGCGGTACGCCTTCGCCAGATTGAGGAAGGTTTCTGAGATTTCAGCATCGGCGAGTGCGAGCGCGATGCGCTCTGCGCTCTTTGCTTGTTTCTGGTATTGCTTGGATTGCCTCACCGTCCGCACTCCTTACGTAGGCAAAGCATGGCAGAAATCATAACACGAGAGCAAGGGTGCGCGATTAGACTCATGGGGCAGCGCCCTACAAGTGGGTGCATCTGGATAAGGAGGATCGCTGTGCGCTGTGGCAGCCTTAGTGCTCGAGACGACTCCGGAGCTTCTTGATGATTTCCCGCAGATTGCCCGCGTATTCTTGGACGGCTCGGCGCGCCTCCTGCAAGCGCGAAGGCTCGGGCTTTGGCGCTTCCTGACCGGAGCGATGATCCTCTGGCGGCGGCTTCATACCCTCTGGTCGGAGAAACCACACGGGCACCATTGATCTAAATCAATGAAACCGACATCCGCCATCGATGCGTCTCCGATCGCTACTTGTCTTGGCTGAAGAGCCAGGATTCAATCGCCCACCTACAATGCGGGCGCTCTACCTATTGAGCTAAGCCGGCTGAATGGTTGCGCGCTTGACCGCCTAACCCATGTTAGCGGCCGGCGCTCTTCCGCGACGATGATGTGACAGAACAGCGGGGAAAACCGGCATCATTCGATTAGGAACGAAGTCTGATTTCCTCTATTGTCGTTGCATCATCGCACTGACCTTGGCATCTATCGGTGATGAGAACGCCGGTTGCGCTCCCGCCCCCACTCAAAATAGGGAGCAGCGCATGCAAGAGCGGCGTCGTCTCCAACAATCAGGACCACTCGAAGAACGGCTAGCTGAAGAAGCAGCACGCCTGCGCAAACAGGCCCAAGGCACTCACCCGGGTATCGAACGCGAACGACTTATTCGCAGAGCACGGCAAGCCGAGACTGGAGCGCAACTGAGCCAATGGCTGAAACCATCCGCTCATCGACTGCCACGATAAGCCCGCCGTTCCGCGTTAGTTGGCTGAAGAGGAGGATTCGAACCTGCGACCACGGCATTAACGGTGCCCTGCGCTACCGCTGCGCCACTCTCCAATCTTTTCGGCTGAGCAAGGAACAAAATTGATCGACGATGGTCGATTCTGCGCCTCCGGTCCCGGTTGCGACTGCACCCTCAGCCCCCCGGCCGGAGGAAAACCAGCCGTGTGGTTGGCGGCCCCAGCGGTGACAGGCTGAGGCCGTTTCGTTGAGCCGTTACAGCGCTACTCGACCTCGCCTTTGGGACTAGCCAGCAGCATAGACTAACGTAGATCAATGAAGCTTGGTGGCCGTGGGACTAAATCACGGGGCATGAAACGCAAACGCAATCGAGCCAAGCAAACCACCTCGGCCTACAATGACGTCCGCGTTGCACCTGGTCCGGTCGCTTCAGCGCCCATTCGCCAAGTGCCGTGCGAGGGCAGCGGACATGGGCACCAATCATGAGCTATGCGTCGAGGGTCATTCTTCACCTGCCACTATCGAACGAAGACCTATTGAGCGCCTTCGTCGAGCAGTGCCTTCGCGATAAAGTTGCTCTTATTGCAGTCGTCGGAGAAGGCGCGGCGCGGATAGAGGATATCATCGACGAACTCGTGGTGGGCGACGCGTCGGATGACACGCGCTTTGTTACCACCACCTCGCACTCGAATGAGTCGGTGGAGGAGGTGTTGGAGTTCGCTGGTTGGTGGAACGACGAGCGAGATCGGCCGGTCCAAATAGTAAAATTATAGTCCGCAAGGATATCCGCTATGGGTCAAAAGCGCCGTCCAAGCGGATTGCTTGCGACGTTCGGTCCGCCCTGGAGAGCAGACCACTGAGCGCTCTCTGAAGACTTCGCCATCGGGCCAGTAGGCGACACGCGTCGAGGCGCTGAAACGGCCGAGACTGGGATGGCCTCACGCGTCATCCCGCCGAGGGAATGGCTCTTGTGTCTTCCGGCCGAGGAACATGTCAGGCATCGGCTGCCGGAGCAGTTCACGTGACCGGTGCAACAGTTCGCGCGTCTGCTCGATTGTTTGTCGGAAATACTGTTCGAGTGGAAAACGGGACGGTGTGCGTTGATCCATGAAGCGCTCCCTCGCTGTGCAGGCGGGAGCGCGACGGTCTCTCAGCCACCGACGCCTACGGGCAGAGCCTCGGCCGGTGATGCGGACCAACGATCTCCGGGCTCTTGGGTTCCAAAGTGAACTTTGGCTGGTGATTGACTTATGCTATTCGTCGGTATGACTGATGCCTCGGATGCCGGTGAAAAGCTTTTTCGCCCGTGTTGTTGCCGCCATCACTGAGGCTGAGCGGCTGACTGCTAGGAACAAGGCATGGCGGGCTGAGGTTCTTTTCAGCTTAAGGTGGATGGTCACCCGAACGACCTTCCATCCGAAGAGAGCGCACGAGGACGAACCCTTCGGGCGGTACAGAAAACGTGCGAATTGATTTCGTGGTGCAGCTGGCGTTCCCCATCCCGCTCTTGCTTGGATTTCGTGGGCATTTCCGAAACCGGCGGACGACATTTGCGAGGATGCGGGACACGTCGTTGTCGTAACGTGGCATAGGCTGCCGATGAAGGTGATTGACCCGGTCGAGAAGAAGTACCCGCGATCGCCACCGCCGACCACCATGTGCGCTTCCGGCTTGATATCGGCCGTCAACGACAGCGTACTCGCGACCTGGCGGAGCGGCTCCGCTCTGTTATCCAAGCGACGTGACGGCTGAAATGATTGAGGCCTATAAACGGCGAACTGCATCACGTTGAGGAGGACAAATCGCGTTGGCGTACCAAGACGATGTAGTCGGGAGCTTTGAGCAGGTGCTAAGACTAATACCGCCCTGGATGCGCGCGCCTTCAGACAGGGTGAAGGCCAATGCCGCATGATACGCTGCGGATTGTCTTGCGCGGGGGCGGACAAGGAAGATCAGCAGCGGCGCAGAGCTATTCACCAGTTTTGTAACGTCCGAACATTCAGGCTGCGGGGAAATGATCGAACTTGTCGAATTTTGGAAGAATTGTGATCTGAGCCAGCCTCCATACGTTCACGACGATGACCGATCATTCATTGATGCGGCTACGAACATAAGCAAGATTACCCTTCGAAGTCATCGCGCATTCGTTGAGCACCCCACCTTTGGTGACGAAAACGATGGCTCGCTTCACTTAGGACTCCTGCCTGTGCCCTATCAGGGCAATCTATTGAGGGCGGATATTTTCATCATCATGCTCAATCCCGGTCTCGGCCTCAGCGATTACCAGACCGAGGAAGATGCAGAGCACGCCGAGCAGGTCCGTTTAATCATCAGGCAGAACTTTGCTGAGGTAGAAGTATCCTTTTCTGTCCCTAAATCCTGACTACGCCTGGACGGGAGGCTTCCAGTGGTGGGAACGGAAGCTACGGAAAGTCATCCAGCAGATTGCAAGCGACCATTGCGGGAATGACTGCGCTGCCGCGCTGCGCTCGCTATCGCAGCGATTAGCTGCGATAGAAATCTTTCCGTACCATTCACGGACGTTCAAAGCAGCCTCCCTTAGGTCAAGCCTGCCATCGGTGCGGAAGGCGAAGGAATTTGTGCAAAGCCTAGTGCCGCGTGCTCAAATGGGGGAAATCACCGTCATCGTATCAAGGGGGATCAAATCAATCGGAATAGGCGACCATAAACTTGCGAACTACGATCCAAAGCTGGCTCGTGGCGCTTCGCTTGGTCCTGGGACGCAGGGAGGCGCGGCCATCCTCAGAGCGTTTGAACGGAAAACATCGCGGTGAGTTCTTTGGTGATCCCCGCCGAATGATGTGCTCAAGATCGCGATGCCAGGGCGCGGACAAAGAAGACAAGGCGGGCTAGATGCAAGATTGGAACGACATCAGATTCCTTGAAAGCACCACAAATCTCAAAACAATCATTAAGAAATCAACTGGAAAGACCCCATCAACTGAAGTCGCTCGAGATATCGCCGCTTGCTTGCAGCAAGGCAGATTGTTTTTCGAAATAGCATCTTCCGCTCCGCTCCAAGTACAGCCATTGCAGATCTATTACGGCATGGTTGGCTTTGCCAAAGCAATCGTCCTTGCGCGCAACATCCAATCAATATCAACGATCGCACAATCTCATGGGTTGTCTGGCGTAGCGCAACCCACTTCAAAAGTTGAAGACTTGACACTAAAATTCCACCAAAAGGGTTTGTTCGCGCAGTTCAATGACGTAGTCGCCTCTTTAGGTCGGCCGAATTATTTCGATAATTCTATGCCGCGCTCAGAGCCAAAGCCCTTCGACTCCGCCGCTGCATTGGGTGGTACCACTTGCTCTTTCAAAGACATCCTCGGCAGAATTCCAAGCTTGCAGAGGCTTTATCAACGGACGTTTTCCGAAGATGCAGCCTGTTGGTCGATAAGCTTCTATCATAGAGGTAATGATGTCGAGCTGCGAATTGACGATCCCCATTTGATAGCCGACAGGAATGACCTGCGGTTGGTCATAGACAAATGGCGTCAGAAATTTCCGTTTCTGCGGCAATGGTGTCTTTGCGAAGCCGGTCATGCATGTGACAACACGGTCCTACTTTCCCATAACGTTGATAAGCCCTCTAACGGTGAGTTTTCCGATAAATTCCTCATTGAAACCGAAAGTGGTTTTAGTGCAGCGCCATATCCGAGTCAGGTACGCATTCCTTTTTCGTCGATATTGCCTGCTTTGGCTGGGGGCATCACCAATGATCATCCCACCGCTATCCAACCACTGAACGGAGTTAACCTGTCGGAGTTTGCCCTACAGTTTTGCGGCGCATTTCTCCTGAGTTCTTTGGTGCGGTATCGACCCCAAGTCTGGCAGCACGCTCTTTCTCATTCGGCATTTGAGAGACGTGCAGCGGATGACCGCGCGCTTTCAATAATTGAGGCATTTTCAGCCAAAGTGCTCAGCGACTTTTCGAAGCTTGTCGAAAAATCTATCGATTGGGCAAATTCGCGAAACCTCTATGGATAGGACGTGGCTCGTGTCTTGATAAGTCAACTCCTACCCCGATGGACAAGGGGCAACCTGCGCAGTAGATGGTGTCGATCTCGCCGCATGGCTCGTCCGCAATGGCTACTCGCTCGATTACGCTGCTGAACCGGGGCGGTTTGTATGGGAATTTGGGACGTATGTCGGGATGCCGTTCCTTGGCCAGCTTGGGATAGTGGGATGCTTCTATTTTCGGGTATGGCGCTGATGGCACTACCGCCCATCACCATGATCAGCGCAGCAAGTTCGTAATGTGCAACCTCTACAGCATCACCTCCAACCAGGAAGCGATCCGCGCGCTGTTCCGAGTCATCAACCGCTACGTCGGCAACCTGCCGCCGATGCCCGGGGTGTTTCCTGATTATCCGGCCCCCGTGTGCGCAACGGTGCCGACGGCCGCGAAATGGTGTTGATGCGCTGGGGCATGCCGCCTCCGCCGAGCAAACCCGGTCCGCCCGTGACGAATATCCGCAGGACCAGCTCGCCGCACTGGCGCGGCTGCTGAAGCCGGAGAACCGGTGCCTGGTCCCCTTCAACAGTTTCGCTGAATACGCGCCGGAGCCAAATCCGGCCACGAAAAAAAAGGACGTGGTCTGGTTCGCGCTGAACGAGGACCGGCCGCTTACGGCATTTGCCGGGATCTGGACCGAGTTCAAGGGTGACCGGGGCACCAAGTCGAAACCGGTCCCCGGTCTTCATCTCGTCTATGGCTTCCTCACCACCGAGCCGAATGCGATCGTCGCGCCGATCCACCCCAAGGCGATGCCCATGGTCCTGACGACCGACGAGGAACGCGACGTCTGGCTCCGCGCACCGTGGGATGAAGCTAAAGCGCTGCAGCGTCCGTTGCCGGATCATGCGCTCAAGATCGTCCTGAGAGGGCCGGACAAAGAAGACAAGCTGGCAGCCTGACACCGGCCTGCGGTTTGGCCCGCACCGTGTTTTGGTGTCAGGAAACATCAGCATAGTGGCGCCTACCCGGTTGGGGTGAGGCGGCTGGCCTTGATCTAAATCAACGGTCGCGCTCGATCCTCGACCAAGCATTAAACTTATGACGAGGTCCGAGGAACCAGATCGACAGGCGTCGTCGAAGCCCAAGTCGTCACCCTTAGAGGAGGCGCTACGTATCCTCGAGGAGTATGCGCGCGACCTGCGCGAGATCATCGAGAAGCTGCGCCAGCGGCTCCATTGAGGGATGTCGCCTCAAAGTAAAAGCTGAGGTTCAAGGCCAGCTGCCACTCGGCCGCTCACGTTCGCCAGCTGTTCTGTCGGCCACAGAAAAGTCCTACTAGCGATCGAAGAACCAAAGCGCAAGACGTGCCTGCCAGCTTGTTCAATCTTTATCTGGAAAGAGCCGGTCGCGAATGTAGCGCGACGTCGGCGTCAAACGGACGGCTCCCGGCTTGTGCCAGGCTACCCGATCGATTTCCTTTTTATCACCGATCGTCAGCTTCCCCTTCGCGTTTTTGGCGACAAAGATGACGTCGCTCATTTTGCGGCCGGACCGCTTATTCTTGGCCTTCAGTTCTTTCCAAAGACGCACTCTGCCGACCTTGATATCTGGAAGCCCCTCCCTGAGCTCTCGTCGCAGACACTCCCTTTCGGTCTCTCTCGTCCGCTTACGGCCGCCTGGAAACATCCACAAACCATCACGTCGCCGCCTCACCAGCAGAACTCTGCCCCGCTTTGCTGCGACGAGTTTAGACGACTTGGCCATCCTCAGCTCTCCTAGCCTGGCCTAAACCTGATGAGACAGCGCCGGAGCGCGAGAAGTAGGAACCACTTACATCAATTGGTTTTAGGCCGCATCACTGGATAAGGAGATACGTGATGAAGGCGAACGTCGGCCCGGGCACTGACAACCTTACCGGTAAGCAATCCGGCGGCAGATAACCTGAAATAGTAAATCCCGAGGTGTAGTGAGAAGGGCCTCGGCAAAGTGGAAGCTGAGGCCACCGGTTGGCTGGGCCACTCAAATTGGCACCGTTTGGCCGCTCTTGTAATGCACTATAAGCCAAGCGGTTTCTATCTCTTCCGCGCGAGCCGCTTCTCCACGCGTTTCCTGCTGTTGCCGACCTTCTTGACCGCCTTCTTCACGCTCGTGGCTGATCGGCCGGTCTTCTTGGATTCATAACTGACTTCGTGCCGCTGCCCGCCGGCGACACGCGCGCGATCCTGCTTGCGACCCCGCTGTCTGTTTCTTTGCCTTTTTCGCCATTCTGGCCTCCCTTACTGTATCGGCGCAACGCGGGATGCACGTCCCTAGTTCCCGGCAAAGGGGCGGCGCTCCGGAACCAATCGAGACGACCTCATTTGATTTAGCCTTCGCCCTTGGAGTTGTGGAGTGGCGTCTCAGCGTAAGAAGTCGACAGCGATCGGCGCCAAGGTTCCCTACCCGGGCTTCATCGAGCCGGCGCTGGCCACCGAGATCGAGCGCGTGCCAAGCGGCGCCAGATGGATTCATGAGATTAAGTTCGACGGCTACCGCGTCCAGGTCCACCTAGCCAATGAGACGATCAAGGTATTCACCCGTCGCGGCCATGACTGGACCCACCGCTTCCGCAGGATCGCCGACGACGCTTGGCACATCTCCGCCGGCAGCGCGATCGTCGACGGCGAAGTGGTCGCGCCGGCCGAAGATGGCACCACGGATTTCTCGGTGCTGCAGAGCGAGCTTAAGGGCCGGTCGAAGAAAATCGTGCTGGTCGCGTTCGACCTGCTCTACCTCAACGGCCACGACCTGCGGAAGCTGTCGCTTTCCACGCGCAAGGCTGCCCTGAAAAACCTGATCGCCGGCACCGATGTCCAGTTCAGCAAGAGCTTCGAAGTCGACGGCCGTGCGATGTTCGAACACGCCTGCAAGACCGGCTATGAAGGCGCCGTGTCGAAGATCGCCGACAGCCCCTACGTTTCAGGCCGCGGCCGCAACTGGTTGAAGAAGCCGTGCGCGCAGCGGGAGACGCTGACGATCGCCGGCTTCGCCCTGGACGAAGGAAAATGGGACGGCATCTATCTCGGCCGGCGTAAGGGCGCCGAGCTGATCTACGCCGGCAAGGTCGACCACGGCTTCGATAAGGCATCCGCGGCCGACTTGCGGAAGCGCCTGACGCCGCTGATCCGGAAGACGCAACCCTACACCAAGCGGATCGCGCACAAGGGCATCTGGGTTGAGCCGACGCTGCTGGCCGAAATCGAGTACCGCGCCAAGTCGGCCGCGGGCAAGGTGCGGCACCCATTCTTTAAAGGCCTGCGGGAGGATCTATGATGGACCGCCGGAAGTTCCTGACGAGCGGCAGTGCAGGGGCAAATCTCGCTTGCTATTCCATTCAAGGCCGGGATTCCCAGGCGCGATATCTACGACAGATCCAGCTCCATCTGAATAAGGGAAAGGCGAAGGCCTACACTCGAACCGCCTGGACTGGACCAAACGCTTCTCGGTCATCGCCGGTGCCCTTGGCATCCCCGGTCAAGCCATTATCGATGGGGAACGCGTGACGAATCCTAAGTGTCCGATCTGCTTGGGCCTCGGTTGGGTCTGCGAGAACCATCCGAAACTCGCCTGGAGTGAAGAGCTCGGCTGTCAGTGCAGCGCGGGGATGCCATGCGAAGTGCAACCGGCCTGACGATGAGGGCATCGACGAACCGGACGTGAGCAAGGTCCTCGATGAGACCCCGCCCGTAAAGCATTAGCCTCGCTGCCTTCTTTCGACGATACGCTGCGACGCCGCCCCCGCCCGACGTTATCGAATATGCCGCGCTCGGCCCTGCCTGGAGTGAGTCATTGCTAGCAAGTCTAGGGTGATCGAAGCAGATGGAATCCCCCGCTGCTACGTCACGCCTGTTCGAAGCTAGCGGCAGCGAGGTGCCGCAGCCCACCACCGTGATGCTGCGTACGGTCGGACCGCGGTTTAAAATCTTGCGCTACGCGTTCGAAGCTGCAGGCCTGCACTGCAGGTCGCACTCGGCCGACGACGAGCCGCAGGTCGTGGAGACGTGGGTCTGATCGCCAAGACTTCGCTCAAAACGCGAGAAGAGCAAACGCTGTCATGACTGTCGTGAGAGCGCCCGCCGTGAGAACGAACGCGGTGAATAAACGGTCAGTGTCCAGCATGACACATCCCCAGCCCGAATTGTGAGCTGTGAAATATACATCCTTGGAGCGAGGTCTGCAGTAGCTATTTCCGGAGGGAAGGCATGGTGCTACGTCGATGGCGGGAGCAATTCAACTGATTTAAGCCGATCAAAAGAGAGCCCCGGAAGGGATTCCCTTCGGAGGCTGTCGAAGTTACTGCTCTGAAACGCTGGGGGAGAAACGGGACTTCTCCAACCGGCGCGCAAGCGTGCCATGCCGACCGGCGCGATCAACAACCTGGGTTAAGAGCCCCCCGCGGGGGCGATCACCAGCCCCACCGTCGTCCGATCCTAACCCACATTATTATTGATCTCACGAATTTCTGCGCCATCTGTGTGCAGAAGTGCACAGACTTCCTGCCCACGCGGCGCTTGGCTCGGCGTGCAACCTCCTGGCCGATCATCTCGATTCCTCCAGACCAATGGTCGGCCGAAGAGGAAGCGCAGCCCCGGCGTGCTCCCCCACGAAAGTCGCGTCGGGGCAGCGCTCTCGCCTATCGACGGAAACGGATGCGCAAGCGCTGGTTCGGATTAAGTGAACGACGGGACATGATGATGACGCCGCGCGAGGAACGCGACATGCCCTACATTGTCGGACTCGCTGTGTGGCGGCGGCAATGATGGTCGCGTTTGCTGTGTTTTGGCGATAGCGCGCAGCCCGCTGTTCGCGCGGCGAAATGAAATCATATCGGGGTATAACCTAAAAACGCCGGGACGGCGGCACAAACTGCGCTGCCCTTGCGGCGTCGGCGTGCTTATCGTGCGGCGCTGGCTCTCGCCGATCACCTACAGCCCCCAGCCCCAGTGGTCGGCCGAAAGACGGCACGCCCCGGCGTTGATCCTGCATGGTTGGCGTCGGGGCACTCCCGTCACAACACCGATCACCAGCCCCACGGCCCATGGTCAAAAGAGAGAGGCCCGCCTTTGGGACGAGCCGCCCGCTCGCATCAGCGCCTATTCCCCGCGCCCATGCCGATGCCCTCCATGCCGAATTGCGGGATAGGTGGCCGCCAAGGCCGATGCCGTAAGGCCCAACGGCACAATCCGCGCCTGACATCCAGGTCACCGTGGTGGCTTTCTTAATCTAAGTAATTGATCCCCCAGGTCGGCATGGCACCCTACCAGTGCTGGTGGAGAAAAGTGCCGTTTCTCTGTCAGCTGCTCTTAAACCCGAATGACTAGCCCCCTCTTCTGGGGGCTTTCTTTTGGTCTGCGGCGGGGCAGTCGAAACAAATGAGCAAGCGGCAGCGTTTGTTTTCATTGCGCTAAAGTGTTGCGTTGATGGTCGCGCTTGGGATGTTCTGGCGATAGCGCGTTACGACTACTTTCACGGGGATGAATTGAGCAGCACGCGGCTGATAGTGGTACGCAAAATCCTTGCCGAGCACGGGCCGATGACAGCAGAAGCCATGGTCCGGGAAATGCTGAAACTCGGCCATGACGTGTCCGTTCACGAAACGCTGCCCGGCAAAGTCTCTTCGCTTCTCATAAGTCTGTGGCGGCTGGAAAAAGCCGGCATGGTCGCGCGTGAAGGCAAGGGCCGTTCGGCGCTGTGGCGGTTCAGCGTATCACAAACGCAAACACCGCACCGGACTTGAAGGCTACAGCCGCATCGGCAGCGCCAGCGGATCGCGGACGGCTCGCCATAGCGCCCGATGAACGCCGCCAATTGCTCCGGAATTTCGCCCCGTTCCGGGCAGCGCTGGCGCAGCTCGGCGGCGATCTCCTCCGCGGCGTCCTGCGACCAGCCTTCGCTGGATCCGGATGGGGTTGCGGTACTGGCCCTCCATCAGGTGACGCAGCACGGTCTCGCGGTCAGTGTCCTCCTCGTGAGCGGCGGTTTCATCGTGACGCGCTTTCCGCAACTTTTGGTCCCGCTCATGGCCAGGTGGGAGCGCTTTAGCTTCCTCGCGTAGGCACTTGGCCTCTTCGATCAGACGATTTTCGAGTGTTTGAGTCACCTTGAAGTGATGCCGCTTAAGCATAGCGCTACTCCCTATGCCTGAGTGGGCGGGAGCGCTACCGTTATCGAGCGTTCTCATCACCGATAGATACCAAGAGCCGTGCGGTGATGCCCATCAACGTCCCGGCGGGGGTATTGGCTGCGGGGGTTCCAAATGAGGAACCAACCGGGGCGCCCTACTCGCTTAAGGCTTCCTGCACCAGCAAGGCCAGCGAGTTCATGCCGCGACGCACATCGGTGTGGCCGGTCGCAATCCACACCCGTACGCCCGACGCAATCGGGATCACCGTAGGCGTCCATCTGCCAGCGCCGCCACGGCGGCCTTCAGCGTCGCCGCGTCGACCGTACCCGTGATCCGCATCCGAGCCCCGGCCGCAAACTCGATCTCGATCGACCCGCCGCTGCTCGCCGGCGCGACTGGACAGGGCGTCGGCCCTGATTCCGCGACCACCATCGCCGGTATGAAGCCGGGTTGATGGGCGACATCCTTTGGCTCAGGCTGAAACGAGCGTCGCCATCGCAGCAGCAATGAGCGCGAAACGCCATATCGCCGCGCTGTTGCCGCGACTTGGCGCGGCGCCTGTAAGCTCTCCAGGACGGTTGAGCTTCTCATCCTCGGACCAGCGCCGCCGCCGGCCCGTGTCCACCACCTCAAGCCGTTCGACTTGGGCACTGCGCCTATCGCTGTCCATAAGGACAGTTCTCAACAACACGCCTCATTCCGCAAGGCGGCCTTCACCGAACGGATACGTATGTGCCGGAGCCGAATGGGCTGCGCGTCAATTTTCGCTGGCTAGATAACTTAGCATAGTTGTGCAGGCGGCCTCCGCCTCGGCAAAAGTTTTGAAGGGCGAGCCAACGACCCTGATCGCGCCACGGCTCTGTTCAAACGGGCGCCATGACGCGACATAGCCGGGACTTCCGCGAAAGCCAGGGCCGGTAAGACTTTCGAAGCTGATCACGAATGAATAGCCGTCGCTGCTGGCGCTCCATATTTCCATGTGCTCGACGGCACGATGGAAAAGCAGGGACATTTGCAGTCACTCACCTGTGGTCGCCAAGTCAATTGGTGCTAGCCTACCGCATTCGCAATCCATCATCCTGGGGTCGGCGACCCGGCAAGTGGTAGCAGCGGAAAAAACTGCATTGCTGTTGTATTCGCGCAACGCTCCTTTCTGATCTGCGGCGATATGCTGGCGTTGGCTGGGGAGAACCGCGATGTTCGATGTCTATCTAAACGGCAGGCGCGATTTGCTCGTCGTTCGCAGGGGATTTCCAATCCCTCCTGGCGGTGCATCAGGCAGGTGGCGCAGGCGTAGGAAACGCGTCGCCAGTGTCAGCGAAGAGATTTGGCGGGCGGTTCAGAGGCAAGGCTACTACATGCGGAAACTGAGCGGTCTCAAGTAAAACTAGCGGGTTGGCTTGGTGCTTGCACTTGAGGCCTAGGCCGCTGTTTGCTTCGACCGCTCCGAAAGGTCGTTGAGCCGATACACCCTAAAGAGCCATGCGTGACAGTCTGGATGTGGGCGCCGTGGGATGAGGCGGAGACATTGCAAGCAGCCGTTGCCGGACGACTTCTCAAGATCGTGATGCGCGCGGCGGATAGATCGCTTCGGGCCGCACATTTCGATCATCGTATCCAAGATACTGGAGCGCGAGATCAACATTGTGATGGGGTTGCCGGCAGCTTGTCGGCTGACCTCTATCAGCGCGGCCTCCACTCACAAGGTCTCTGACCGATGTCCCGATCCCTTTGCAGATCAGCTTCGAGTTCTTCGATAATGGCGTGAAGCAGACACGTGGCAAGCGGATCTGTGACTTCCCGCTCCAACAGGCGATAGCGCACGATCTCCACTTCTCGGTCTCTCAACTGGCGCTCTGTCATGATCCCATGCCCTCCGGCAAACCGACGTGGAGGCGGCTGAATTGTTTCGCTAAAATTTTCGGATCATTTCCTATGGTTGCTAATCCGTGAAAATGAGGCGAGCGCCGTGCACCAGCCGTATCCGATGTCACCCGAGAACGGAGGAGAAATCCGTCAATCCCCATCGTCTGAATATTTGCCATATTAATTCTGGGGTTAAATATATAACACGTAAATTAAACAAATTAAATGTGGACGCTATTTAAATTTGGATTAAGATTGGAGCACTTGGCGCCGGATGAACGCGTCAAGGATCTCGGAGAAACGGCTCCAGCATCCTGCCCCCTTGATGTCGGGGCCGTTTCTTCGAAACGGTGAGGTGAGACATGCGGTTCCTATCACCGGGTGACCTGTTTCTTGTCTCCGCCATGACAGGGGCGGTGTTACTGGTTGAAATCGGACTTTTCATCATTGTGGGCGTGATCTGACTTCCGTTGGAAAACCGGGCAGTCAAAAAAGTCGGTGGAGGCAAGCGTGCAAATATTCGGTGGTCTCCAGCTTTCGCGCCGCACCAGCTAGGTGCATTGCCGCAACTCTGGTTCTTTGTTGCCGCCGAAAATGTACTAAGTTCCCTGGCTCGAGGGGATTGCACCAATGGCGACCTATCGCGCCTATCTCTTGGATGAGACCGGCCACGTCGCGAACCGGCTCGATCTGGAATGTCCAGACGATGGGACAGCGAGAGAGCGCGCGAAGTCCCTGCTGCATGAGAATGGCTTGGAACTCTGGTTGCGCGACCGGCGCATCGCCGTGTTCAAGCCCAACGGGCGGGCAACCATGAAGACATGACGGAAGGCTCGAACAGCTTTTGATGGAGGCGAGGATTCCACCTTTTCAGCCGGCCCAGGAGGTCCCGATTATGTTGATTGCAGATAGGTTTGACAGCCGGACCTTTGCCCACATGCAAGTCGCGCTCGAAAGGGCTTGTCAGGCGCTGCCGCAAGGCAGCAATAATCATGAGGCTCGCCGTCGCATTGCGAGCAGGATTATCGAATGCGCGGAAGGCGGCGATCGAACGCTCAGCGGCCTGACCGAGGTCGGGCGACGGGCCGCGTTGGAGCTGACGCCACACCAGGCTGCCTAGCCCGCCATACCAACAAGAAGCCATCTACCTCACGGACGCTTCCGTTCGCGTACGAGCAGATCGGCGATTGATCTCGGGGTGCAGCCCTTCCCAGAGTTCAACGGCAGGTCTCGCGGTACCTTCGGCAATTGCCCATGCCTTCCTCGCCCAGGCGTTCCTTATTCAGGCATGCGGCTCTCAGTTCTGCACACACATCGCCACGACGAGCGCCCCTTTGACAGGTTTCCCGATATCGCCGGCAGCCGCCTTCGCCCCTCTCACACGACCGTCTTAGCTCCTCACATTGCCCGTAGACACGCACTCCGCCAGGACCGATGTCGAAGCCCTGAGACATAGCTGTACCGGGCGACAGGGAAATGACCATCAAAGCGAAAACAACCAATGCAGAGGTTCTCATTTTTAACCTCCGAAACAAGACAAGGAAACTCTTGTGGTTTTGTTCCGCCACCCACTAGGCAAGACCCTGGACGATCGCGGGGGGTGAATCGGTCGCGGGCCGCGACGCTGCACCGAAGCGACAGCGGCTCCTGCGCTCCGAGAAATTTTCCCCGCCATACTGGCAAGAGATTCGGAACGAAAGCTCACGCCACGATTTCAGAAGCCATGAGACCGCCGCCCGCCGTTAAAACTACACGGCGCATGTCGCGGATAGCCAAAGGTCGCAAGACCCGCTGTTGTCGGAACAAGCGCTCGCGCAGATAGCCAAAAGCGGCGGTCTCCGGCTCCATTTGCCAGAGGTGCTCGGCAAGTTGGGGGGAGGACGGGTGGCGTGGGCGTGGGTCTGTGGTGGGCGGCATTCTTACCCCGTGATGTCCAACCGCATTGACATAGACCACAAACACAGCCGCGCCATTGTTCGAGAGATCGGCGAGAGATTGCGTGCGTTGCTGAAACCAGAGCCGGATTTACCGGCGAACGTTCCAACGCAAATCAACCGGCTCCGCGCATTGGAAGAGCAGTCACCATCGATCATCCCAGCGGCCGAGCATTGGGACAAGCCGCGCCGGTAAGCTGCGATGGGGCAGCACGGACGGCTCGGCGGAACAGGGGCGAGCAGTGTCATCGGTTAAGGTTCGTGCGTCAAAAATTTTGAGTGAGTTCGGTGAGGCACAATCCGAACTGATCGGCATCGCCGTCGTCCTTACTAACGGAAAGGCCGGCGCGGTCGAGAACGTTTGGCTGGATGAGTTGCACGGCCTTCGGATTTCGATCAAAGGCCACAATGGGAAATGGCCGGTCTCAACCATCAAGTTCCCTGAGGACTAGTGTCTTGCACCGGCCCGCGCTGTCCACCTGCGCGCTCTTTTCAGAACATTCCGATCAGGATGAAGACGCCGACCTCGAGCAGAAACGTTGTCGACATGATGGCGACGGTCAGGAACACATCGCCCGTTGAGAGAGGGTTCATGCTGCCTCGCATCTCGCGAAGCCCCCGTCATGAAATGCACATGGGTTAGAAAGGTTTCGGTTCCAAACACGGGAGGTGCGAGCGGCGCCGGCCTATCGCATTTCGAGTTCTTTGATTGCCAGAGCCGAAATTTGGGCGGGGTCCTTGATGCCGGATTGCGCGATCTTGATGACCTTCTTTGCGATCATTTCCGTTAGAGGGTCGTCGCGATCCTTGACGCACAGGGTATGCAATGCGCGCTCGTAAGCCGCTGTGATGCGGCTGATCTCCTCCGGCTTCACCCCGGAGTTTAGCAACAGTCGATAAATGGCCAATTCTCACCGCCCAAGTCCATGCCGGCGAGCAAGGAAACCACAGTATAGGAACCTTGTACACGGTCGGAGAACTACGGGCGCTTGGCTTCCCGTCCAGCCGCCACGGCTACTGCTTCTGCTCGCGCGCAGCAGCGCCGCTCTCGTCCTTGCTGGAAAGAGCCAAGTCCTCGACCCGCTCGTTGAGGTCAGCGGCCTTCTCCACCAATGCGGCCGCCAGGTTGGGGGCGGAAGTCGATTTTGCAAAGCGGAGCAGAGTCGCTGCCGCTTTGCGAGTATACTTGCCTCTCACGATCCAAATGTCCGCGCTTTTCCCAGCACGCTCATGGCGCGTGACAAGGCCATTCGCTCCACAGCAAGTCCTAACTTGGAACGATCGGGCCGGGCGGCCGTTCGCCCTCTGCGTCTGTTGGGACGCCTGTAGGAGAAAGCGGCCCTTGCTCCTCTCTCCGAGGCAGGGGCCGCTTTCCATTTGGAGTGCCTGGATGTAGAGCCCCGTTAGAGCCCGTGCGCCTCCGTCAGAGCGCCCTGCTGCCATGGCGCAGCCGTGAAAGCCGAATACCGTCCTGGACGGCCATTCTAACAGGTCGGCCCGATAGCAACGCACTAGACAGCCTCTCTGATCGGCACGCAGGCCGTGAGCCGGATTTTTCCCGCATCGGTAAACCAGAAGCGCGTCCGCACGCGCTTGCCGTCATATCCGCGATAGTCGAGCGAGAGGCCGTCCCCCTCCGGCATCAATGCGTCGATCCCGAAAGCATCGGCTGCGGATGCCGCGAGCCTTTGACCCCAGTACCATTTCATCGCGGCTCGGCCTTGAAAGCGCCCACCCTCGCAGCACTCGACCGTAGCCGTCTCATCATAGAGATCGAGCAAATCATCCAACCGACCCTGCTTACAGGCGTCGATCCAATCGACAACGATATCGATCGCATCGAAGCCCTCGCGAGCGTTCGACATGTTCCACCTCCTCGTTGACGCTTCCCGCGGAGATGAGTACGGGCTCTGGCCTGAATGGACTGTGAACCGCCCAAATTCTGCCGAGAATTTTTCAAGTTCCGGCAACCATTAGTCTCCTCGCGCGTCTTGCTCACGCAAGGAGTGCGCAATGACCGACGGCGAGCAACAGCGGGAACTGGAAGAGCGGGTGATGCGCTACCGCATGATGGAACGCGAGGTCACCGACCCGCTCGCAATCCGTCTCTTGCAAGACATCGTTGCAGAAATGGAAGCGGACCTATGGAGTCCCGAGGAGTAGTTCAAATCGTCGGCAGCCATCGGGCGTGACTGGGCTTTTTCAAGGACGCCGTTTCCTACCGCGGCGCCGAGTGTTCGTGATCTAGCCTTAGGGCTGCTGGCATTTTGTGCGCAATGCTGGCGACCTCGCCAGAGCTCCAACAGCCCGGTCGTCAAAACCGGGCACACGGACACGGGCACACCAACGGAGCCCCGGGGCTAATCGACGGCGCAGGCCTTATCCTTGCCATCGGCTACGGCGTGTAGTGGCTGGTAAGGCGCCGCCGTAAGCCGACGGACGTTTGATAGTCATCCCTCTGGAAGAGAACACGCGGGTTGGGGCTTGCCAGCGCCGCGTGCTCGTCCGAGCCGCCAAGATTTTTCACAAGCCCAGATATTCACAAGCCCGAAAGATCGACTGGACGGGCCAAGCCGACTGTGCAGGCCGGCCTTAGATGCATGAGAGCGTCACCTAGGTGGGCTGACTGCCGCCCAAGTCCTCACGTGAGCCAATCGCCCTTGCTATTCAATTTCCTTTTCACGAGCTGCTCCAGCTCAAGCGCCTCGATAGCAAGCTCATCACCTAAACGCTTGAATAGCTCGCGTTGACTTGGATCTGTCGCCGACACACTCAAGATGGCAAAGTGCTTTGCATCAGCGCGGAGTCGGCGCCACTTTCCTGTGAGGTCCTTCATGGCTCACTTCCTTGGTTTGAGTGGGACGGAACTCCACCCAGCGTTCGGCCGGCGCCCAGGGACTGGCATGTGTGTGCCGCGTCAGATACCTTTTTTCGAAGAGCAAGCAGCTGAGCCCTCTCCTGTTCCAGCCGATCAACCACGATAATCACAACTTGAGAGTCCTTTTTAGGATCAGCCTCGATCGGAAAAGCCATCTCCGTCTCCCTCGGAAAAAATAGCATGACCCGCTACGAGCAGCCGTCCACCTAACTGGGTTAAGCGGAGGCGCGATTTCCAGGCTATGGCGGCAGACATTCCACAGCCTAGCGTACAAGAAAATTCGGATGGGTGCGACAGGTTGCAGAGGCGGAACGATTTCTTTTGTGCCAATTGATCAGCTCATAGCGTCGGGGATTCCTTGGCGTGGCGTTTCAGCGTAAGAAACCGGTGCCGATCGGCGTCAAGGCTGCCTACCCCCGCTTCATCGAGCCGGCACTAGTCACGTCCGCCGACGGGCAACATCGGGACGGTCCTGCTCGGCAGCAATCAGCGTCTTTTTTTGTGACTGAGCTTCTCGGCGTGGACGAAGTCCCACACCGTCCGGTCATCGACCTTCAGACCACGCTCGGCAAGCTCGGCCACCAGCCCGCGCAAGGTGAAATCCGCCGTCCGGCAGCGTTGCACCAGCCAATCACGATGCTTTCCCGAAATCTTCTTCGGCTTGTAGCCGCCGATCTGGTCCGGCTCGACGCTGCCGGTCTCGCGAAAGCGCTGCACCCAGAGAATGGCCGTGCTGATGCCTATACCAAATTGCGCCGCCGCCTGATGGCACGACAGGCCACCCTTGCAAACGGCGTCAACCACGCGCTCACGCAGGTCAGTCGAATACGCTCGCCCCATCCATGCTGGCCTCCTTCCCAGCCAGCATGTTGAATCAGAACCGAGCTGATTTGGGAATGCTCAATCGATTCAAGCTAATCCCACCCCGCTCTAGTCATCTGGAACGCAAGTTCGTCACATTATATGATGGCTCGAATCTCTGTAGAGGAGAGCGCTTGTGGCGAATGCAGGTGTTAGAGGCCGGCCAATCGAGCCGTTGGTGCTGAGTCCGCAAGAGCGAGCATATTTGGAGAGGCAGGTTCGTCGTTATCGTGTGGCCCGGTCGCTATCTGAGCGGTGCCGCGCGATCCTACGGTGCGCAGATGGCTTGCCAAGCAAATCTGTGGCTGCCGAACTTGGCATCCATGAACACACCGTTGGCAAGTGGCGCCGCCGACTCTTGAAGGATCGCTGTGATGGCCTGCTTGACGAAGCCCGCCCTGGCCGCCCTCGAACCATCAACGACGATCAGGTTGCTGAGGTAATCGAGCGGACATTGCGTACAACGCCGCCCGACGCGACGCACTGGTCGATCCGCTCGATGGCTGCGGAAACTGGCTTTTCTCACACTACGATCCGCCGAATGTGGACAGCGTTCGGCTTGCAGCCGCACCGCAGCCAGACATTTAAACTGTCGAGCGATCCGCTATTCGTCGACAAGGTGCGCGATATTGTCGGGCTTTACCTGTCCCCACCGAACCGAGCCGTTGTCCTCAGCGTTGATGAAAAGAGTCAAATACAAGCACTCGATCGCGAGCAACCGGTCTTGCCGATGATGCCTGGCGTACCGGAACGTCGCACGCACAGCTACGTGCGGCATGGCACGACCACGCTTTTTGCCGCGCTCGACGTCGCTTCCGGGTTTGTCATTGGCAAATGCTACAAGCGCCATCGGGCGGTCGAGTTCTTGAAGTTCCTCAAAGAGATCGACGCTCAAATCCCTGAGGGGCTCGCTGTCCATATCGTCATGGACAACTACGCCACCCACAAGACGCCCAAGATCAAAGCGTGGCTCGCTCGCCGGCCGCACTATCATGTTCACTTCACGCCGACTTCTGCGTCATGGATCAATCAGATCGAGCGCTGGTTCGCTGAGCTCACCAGAAAGCAAATCCAGCGAGGTGTTCACACCTCCGTCAGGCAGCTCGAGGCCGACATCCGTACCTTCATCGAACGGCACAACAACAACAACCCGAAGCCCTTCAAATGGACCAAGTCCGCAGACCAGATCTTGGCCTCTGTCAAACGCTTCTGTCACAAAGCTCAGCAGACATTATGTGGCGACCTTTAGATTCACGTGACTAGCGTGGAGCTCATTATTAGAACGAAACAGGAACATTCTTTCAAGTTACAAGTTGGGACCGGAGCCAGATTTTTTGGAGGTTCATCATGGCCGACAACACGGAAAAGGACCCGAATGAGTGGGTTTCAGGACATGATCCGATGACGGGCGCCCAAGCGTCATACCTCAAGACCCTTGCGGAGCAGGCGCACGAGCCCGTCCCAGGAGAGAAGGAACTCACGAAGGCAGAGGCGTCCGAGCTGATCGAGCAACTGCGGAAGAAGGCCGGGTTGGGGAAATAGCCTGCCCTCCCGTCAGCGGCCGCCGTTCCGCACCGATCTCGCGGTGGAAAAGCAACTGCTCCCGCGTTTGCGAATCCCTGCCCTGTGCTAGCTCGCCGGAACGCAAGTTGAGCTCGCGGATTCGTTTCGCGCACCAGGAGCCGTCCAAATACTGATGACCAGGGAACGGCGCGCGACGATCCGGACGCTGCGAGGATGGGCCATCTCCGTGCTGCAAGAAGTGGGCGCGATCCGCGAATGCGAAGAGCACGGGTGGATGCAGGACCGCACCGACCCGCATGTCCGCGATCGCGCCTTCGACATCGCCCGCGAGTACCCGCCGCTTGGCGTCTCGTCTCAGGCGGCCGCCGTCGCGATCGCCGAAGTGCTGGACTCAATCGGCGACACCTGCCCGGAGTGCCCTCCCGACGACGCGGCTTAAGGGCTGCGACGACTCGACCGCGGACCTCTATAATCCGCGCATGGTCCTACCCGATCCCGAGCAAGGCGCTTCGACCGCGTCCTATCGCAAGATCATCCACATCGACATGGATGCGTTCTATGCCTCCGTGGAACAGCGCGACAACCCGGACCTCCGCGGAAAGCCGGTCGCGGTGGGTGGCTCGGCGGAGCGAGGCGTCGTGGCTGCCGCGAGCTACGAAGCCAGGAAGTTCGGTGTGCGCTCCGCGATGCCGTCGATCACGGCGAAACGCCAGTGTCCCGATCTGATTTTCGTCAAGCCGCGCTTTGAGGTCTACAAGGCCATCAGCGGGCAAATTCGCGAGATTTTCGCGGAGCACACGCCGATCATCGAGCCCTTGTCACTCGACGAGGCCTATCTTGACGTGACCGAAAATCTTCAAGGCATCCCGCTTGGTAGGGACGTCGCTTCGCGCATCCGCGAAACGATCAAGGCCGCGACGGGCCTCAACGCTTCGGCCGGCATCTCCTACAACAAGTTTCTGGCGAAGCTCGCTTCCGATCATCGCAAGCCGAACGGCCAGTTCGTCATCTCGCCTGAGATGGGACCCGCCTTCGTGGAGGGGCTGCCCGTGGTGAAATTCCACGGGATAGGCCCGGCGACGAGCGCGAAGATGAATGCCCTGGGCATCTTCACGGGTCTCGACATGCGCAACCAGACGCTGGAGTTCATGAACGCAAACTTCGGCAAGTCCGGCGCCTACTACTACTGGATCTCGCGCGGCGTCGACGAACGGCCCGTTCGAGCCAACCGGATCCGAAAGTCTGTCGGCGCGGAAAACACGTTCGCGACCGATCTAACCGAATTCGACACCATGGAAGCAGAGCTCGACCCGCTGATCGAGAAGATCTGGCTACACTGCGAGTCGACGGGCACCCGGGGGCGGACGGTGACGCTCAAAGTGAAGTTCGCCGACTTCGAGATCATCACGCGCAGCCGGTCCGTCTCTTCGGCGGTCGCGAACCGCAACGATCTTGCACAACTGGCCACTAGCCTGCTGAAGGACAACATGCCCCTTCCGAAAGCGGTGCGCCTCCTGGGGGTCTCGCTATCTTCCCTGCAAGGCGGGGACGACGCGAAGCCGCAACTGGATTTCGGGATTTGAACCGACTGGGGCATCCACTCATCATACCGCTGTAGCTCAGTCGGTGCGGATGTCTGCTGTAGCCCTAAGAGGAGGCACTAAATCAGACCTCACAAGATGTCGGGGATGGGCCACTTCCGGACTCACGCATTGCAACAAGAAGCCTACGCGATCACCTCGTCTGCGGCGGCAAGCAGTGTTGGTGGAAAGGCAAGACCGAGCGTTCGGCTGCCTTGATAGTGGTGCGTACACATTCAATGCTGCAGAGATGCCAATCCGCAGGTGCCAGCGAGACGGGCTGACACCTTCCGTCAACATCCGAATTATTTACGCCGAGGCCTCGCCTCCAAGTTCCGGCCTCGTCGGTGCGGTGAGCGCCAGCACCGCCACGGCATCCGCGATCCTTGGCGTGTCTGCATAGGTCACCATATGACCGGCATTCTCGACCAGATCTAGCTCGGAATGGGGTAACGCCTGGTGCAGGCGGCGCGATTGGTCGGGCTCGATGAGCCGGTCATCCTTTCCATGCACGATCCTGACGGGACATCGGATGCCCTGATATTGAAGCGGCAACTGTGCGGCGGCTGGAAGAAGAAACGCGCTCTCTTCGGCTGCCGCCCTCAGTTGCTTGGGCCGGAGAGACAGTGAGATCGGAAATTCGTTCTTGAATTCCGGCGGAACGGCACGCGGCGCGAACAGCGTGCGAATAAGCTTCGGCATAAGGGGCCACGATGTGATCGGCGAGATGGTGTAGCGCATCAGATCGCCGAGCAGTGGCAGTGCCGGACCTGACATGAGCCAAAAGTCCATCCGAAAGGTCGGAAAGTAGTAGCCGGACGCGAGCACGAGCCCACTTACGGCATAGTCGCTTCGCAGCGCCAGCGCGATCGCCACCAGCGTTCCCCAGGAATGGCCGAGCACGACGGGATTGCGCACGCCAAGCTGGTCAAGAGCCTTTGCGAACAAGGTAGCTTGCGTTGTGGCCGTCCAGATGCGCATGCGGGGACGGTGGCTGTAGCCAAACCCTGGCCGGTCGAAGCAAACGACGCGGTAGTCGGGGGCTAGGCGGTCGACCAGACCGCTTAGGACGAGATCCTGAATCATGGTGCCATTCCCGTGGAACAGGACCACGCAAGGCGCGGCGGCATCGCCGCGTTCGACATAATGAAGGCGCACTCCGTCGCACTCGATGAAGGCGCCGATCGGCGGGTTCTTTCGCTCCGCTGCCACCTGAAACGCAATATTGCCGAGGATTAGAACGATAAGCCCGGCCAAGACTATCAGCAGGACGGTTTCAGTTGTGGACATCGGGTCAATCCTTAGATGGTCCGCGCTGGCGGGTTACTTCGAATGGGTGGAGCAACCGCGACCTTGGCCAGTGCGCGGCGACCACTAAGGGGTCGCGTGCCCCAAGAACGGATACGCAGCCATCTGCTTCGAATGCTTCCGGAAGGTGTCGATGCGCCTGCTTGTAAATTCTACAATGACGGCGAAAAATTCGAATGGCGACCTGATCGTCACAAGTCTCTGACCGAATTCAAAAGCAAGTTGCATGTCGGCTTGTGCCATTTCCAGAAAATTCGCTTGATAAGCCTGCAGGCTTGCCGTCACTAAAGAAAGATCAAATCCCTTTGTATTGTTGTCCCTCATCCTCTGACGGAAGCTATCTTGTAAGGCAGCCATCTGATTCTCAACGATGGGATTCTTTTGCTTTGACTGCTTTGACTCGTCATGACGCCTGCGCGATTCAGTCGAGCCTGCGGCAACAGAGCGCAGAGGGTTGTCTTTCGGGCTTCTAACAACAGCCTGCTTGTTCCGTCAGGCCGGTACCGCTTTTCTAGGGCCGCGGGCGCGTTTTGACGCTATCGCTCGTTTACGGTTACTCATCTGAGGCTCCAAAGAATGGGTAGCTCGACCACAACGGTCATTTCTAAAACATGCCTTGCGGTGTAGCGTTCCTAACGCGGGATTACCCGCGCGCTCGCCGCAACGCGGTCTCTAGGTGAGCCCTCTCCTTCTCCCAACGCGCTTCCTCAGCCTGCGCCTTTTCCTTGATAAGCTCGAGCTCAGCCTGAAGGTCGGCAGCGTTCTGTTCGTGCTTCCGGCGTGCAGCATCCAAGGCGTTTTGTGCGTTGTCGACGGCCTGTTGCCGTCGCTCGCGCTCCTTCTGCCGAGCAGCCTCTTCCCTCGCGCGTTCACGCTCGCGCCGCTTATGCTGCCTCTCGAAAGCGAGTGCGGCCTTTCGGTCGGCCGCCGCGTCTTCGGTTGGGTTTGTATGCTGCTGCGGCTTTCGGCTTGCCGACTTGCGGCCAGCCTTTTTCGATCTGCCGTCGCCAGCGAGATCGCTCGGCAGTTCCGCGTGCTCCTTGAATGCTCCGCTGGAGCCGACAGGGCGCTTCAGAACGACGCCCGGCGCCGCCATGGTCGCGGCGATGACGTCGGGATCCTCGCTTTGCTTCGCCGCTCCCTGGTGAAAGAGATTGCCTTCGGCGCCCCAGGCTTCCAGAGCCGCTTTCATCGAGGGCGCCGCCACCGCCAGATCGAAGAAGCCGAGCGAAGTCTGGTACGTCTTCAGCTTCCTCGCCATTTGCTCGTGCTCCTGCGCCCCTGCTAGACCACGAGGCGGTCGAAATCGGTCGCAACCCGGCTGTTCGGGAACGCCTTCGTCGCCTCGGCCAGGATTTCCTCATCGGTGTAGCGGCCCGAGATGTGGGTCAAGACGAGCAGCCTGACGTCGCTCTTGGCTGCGAGGGCGGCCGCCTCCGCCGCAGTGAGATGGCCGTAGTCCCGCGCGATGGCCGCATCGCGATCCAGAAAAGTGGCCTCGATCACGAGTACGTCGGCGCCGCGAACGTGCTCGGCCAAGCTCTCGGTAGTTTCGGCATCCCCCACGATGACGAGCTTCTTCTGCCCCTCCGGCGGCCCGAGGACGTCTTCCGGATCAATCGTCCTGCCGTCCGCCAGCGTCACTGGCCTTCCTTCCGCCAGCTCCTTCCGAACCGGGCCGTCCGGCACGCCGAGCGAGATGAGGCGGTCCGGCCGAAGATGACGGCGGGCCGGGCTTTCAAAGGAAAATCCGAAGCTATCGGTGTCGCGGTGGCGTACCGGAAAGCAGTCGATCGCGAATTCGCCGGCGTCGATGACCTGGCCCGCCGTCAACGGAACGAGCTGCAGCGGAATAGGCGCCCTTCCCTCACCCCATAGGCCTGCGAGCATGCGGACGACGACTTCGAGTGTGCCGGGACCACCCTGGATCGTCATGACTTCGGTGCTCTGCCGCAGTCGCAGGGTCGAAAAGAGACCAGGAATGCCGAGCACGTGGTCGAAATGGCCATGGGTCAATAGCAACCGGTCGAGCCTTCGAAAGTCAGCCCCGGCGCGCAGCAATTGGCGCTGCGTTCCCTCTCCGCAATCGATCAGGATGCGATGATTGCCCGCCTCGACGAGAAGCGCCGGATGATTACGTTCGGCCGACGGGACGCTTGCCGACGTCCCCAGGAAGGTGAGCGCGAACATTCGTCGCCTAGCGTCCCTCTTCTCGGTGTGGCTTGCCGAAAACGCTCACGCCCTCGCGCGACCAGATCATATCCGAGTCAGGCCGACTTTCGATGTTGCCTGCTCGTCGGCTTCTTCCCAGCCGTCTCCTTCGCCTGTTTCTTACCTTGGATTGGCATCAGCATTTCCTTCTGGCCGGCCGTCGCCTTTCGCGGCTTCTTGGCCGGCTTGGCAGCCTTCGCCGGCTCCGCTTCTTTGCCGACGCTGCGCCGCAGCGCCTCCATCAGATCGACAACGTTATCTCCGCGCGGTCGCTCCTTGGGGGTGATCGGCTTGCCGGCTCGCTTCTGGTTGATGAGATCGATCAAGGCCGTCTCGTACTGGTCCTCGAACTTGTCTGGCTCGAAACGGCCGCTCTTCTGGTTCACGATGTGCCTGGCCAGATCGAGCATGTCTTTCGTGACTTTAACGTCCTGGATCTCGTCGAAATACTCGTCCTCGGAGCGGACTTCGTACGGATAACGCAGCAGCGTCCCGACCAGACCCTTGTCCATCGGCTCGAGCGCGATGATGTGCTCGCGGTTCGTCAGCACCACCCGCCCAATCGCGACCTTGTTCATCTCGCGGATGGTCTCGCGGATTACCGCAAAGGCGTCGTGACCGACCTTGCCGTCCGGCCGCAAGTAGTAAGGACGGATCAGAAAGCGCGGGTCGATCTCCTCGCGATCGACGAACTCGTCGATGTCAATCGTGCGGGTGGATTCCAGCGCGATCTCCTCAAGCTCTTCCTTCGACACTTCGATGATGGTTTCCTTGTCGAGCATGTAGCCCTTGACGATGTCCTCGTTAGCGACCTCCTCGCCAGTATCGGCGTCGACTTTCAGGTACCTGATGCGGTGCCCGGTCTTTCGATTGAGCTGATTGAAGGAGATCTTCTCGCTCTCCGATGTGGCTGGGTACAGCGCGACCGGACAGGTGACGAGGGATAGACGCAGGAAGCCTTTCCAGTTGGCGCGGGGAGCCATTTTACGCAGAACTCCGGTTTTCCAAGGCGGTTGGATTCAAGACGATCCAGGAAGCGTTGTTCCGACACTCCACGCGTGGCCCTCAAATTATTCGCGAATCCTGCATCCGGTCCCGAGCAATTTGACGCTCACGCCGTCTTTTCATGAACGAAACGGAAACAATGCTCAGGGCTGCCACGACGCCGGAGTTAGGGTATGGCGTTGATGGCCGCCTATCGCCATGACCGCCTGAGCAAGCTCGTAATGTGCAACCTCTATTCGATCACCACCAATCAGGAAGCGATCCGCGCGTTGTTCCGCGTCGTCAACCGGTATATTGGCAACCTGCCACCGATGCCGGGCGTGTTTCCGGACTATCCGGCGCCCGTGGTCCGCGACACGGCCGATGGCCGCGAGCTGGTGCTGATGCGCTGGGGCATGCCGCCGCCACCGCAAAAACCCGGAGGACCAGTAACGAACATCCGCAATACCCCTTCGAAATACTGGCGCGCCTGGCTTAATCCGCAAAACCGTTGCCTGGTCCCCTTCAACAGCTTCGCCGAATACGCGCCGGAGCCAAATCCGGCCACGAAGAAGAAGGACGTGGTCTGGTTCGCGCTGAACGACGACCGGCCGCTTACGGCGTTTGCCGGGATCTGGACCGAGTTCAAGGGTGACCGGGGCACCAAGTCGAAGCCGATTCCCGGCCCTCACCTCGTCTATGGCTTCCTGACCACCGAGGCGAACACTGTCGTCAAACCGATCCATGACAAGGCCATGCCGGTCATCCTGACGACGGATGAGGAGCGCGACGTCTGGCTGCGCGCGCCGTGGGATGAGGCCAAGGCACTCCAGCGACCGCCGCTCGACGACGCCCTGAAGATCGTCATGCGCGGCCCGGACAAGGAAGATAAATTCGCAGCATGAACTACGCAGAGAACCGCCCCTACGCCGATCGTGAGAAAGCCGGCCGCCGGCTGATGGAGCTCGCACATACCGTCGAGCGCGTGCAAGATGGACGCATCCACATCGAAAAGATCAACTACCCATTCATGGATCACGAGAACGCCAAGCCGTCCGAATATGGCGCCGGGCTCAAGCTCGCGATCGAGCGCGGCTAGCTCAAGGCGTCTGAAAAGGCCCAGCTTCGCACCGCTGGGGCCGTTTCGCTTTGAGCGCGGTACGGCGCCCCAAAAACGAACCCGAACCAGGAAAGCTATGCAATTAATCTGACCCAATCAGGCGAGCTACGCCGCCCCTGGGGCAGCTTCTCCGGAGAGGTGCCGGGGCGTTTTCTTTTCCATCAAACTCTACGCTGCCTCGCGTCGCGAACGCTCAACGAGCTTGCTGACAGCTTCGAAGCTCTTTTCATAGTTGCTCGCCGCCTGATCAACATTCTCGGCAAACAGCCGCATCATCGACGCTTGGAACTCAACGAGTGGCTTTACAGCGTTGAAGCCGAGGGAGGCACTGGCAGCCGCGCGACTCTCTTGTTCTTTGACTATGCCGCGGACGTCTAATTTCTGATCGGCCATTTGATTCCCTCCTCTTGTTATTGCCCCAGCCACCTGACCCCAAACGTCAAAGCGAGATGCGAGTTTCAAAGGACGGAGACTAATGCGCTGAATAGGTCAGACAGTCAGGCTGACAACTTGTCTCTTCTTCGCGCCGAGCTTCGTGCGATTAAGGCGCTCGGCGATCTCAACAGCAACGGTGAGGCTGAGCGATGAGGACATAGCGGGGGTTCGCCGAATCTCGCAGGACAAGTCGACCGTGGCACAACAGATAAGGCGCATGAAGTGCATCGAAGACAGGCCCTACGTGGACCCGGAGAAAGCCGCGCGCCGGCTGCTGGAGCTGGCCAACGCCGTCGAGGCGGTACAGGACGGCCGTATCCACACCGAGAAGATCAATTACCCATTCATCGATCGGGAGAAGGCCACGCCCGGCCGAGTATAGCGCCGGCATCAAGTTCGCGATCGATCGCGGCTGGCTGTGGATGCACGAGAGCGGCACCTATGTGAAGATCACGCCGGCTGGCGCAGAGCTGTTCGCCTAGCGGGGGCGCCGACTGGGGCGTCCCTAGTTTTCGGTCCCGTTCTGTCGTTCGAGCGCTGCCAACTCTCCGCAAGGACCGTCAGATGGCTAGCTAGCCGGTCAAACATGTCGCGTTTGGCTTCGTCGGTTGCGAGGTCGCGTATCAGGGCGCATTCGGCTGCCTCTCTGCGGAGCTTCTCGATTTGTGCCAAATAGTCCTTCATCGCCGACGCCTACTTTGTGTTTGGCAAGTTTCGGCACGGGAACAAGCAAAGTCAATTCAGAAAATACCTGACCTTCTAGACCGCTTCTGGATAGCTCTGGATGGCACGACAGCGGCACTTATGTGAAGATCACGCCGGAAAAGGTGCACTATTCGCTTGAGACTGCCAATGGGGCCGCGGATTACTCCTGCCTGCTCAGCTCGGCCATCTTTCGCCCTCGTTCCCATAGCTCTATGTCGTGGCCGTCCATCATCTGCTTGGCGCGCTCTTTCGCCGCGTCATCGTTAGGAGCCAGGAATTCGTATCGGTCCATAATGTGTCCGTCCGGACCCAGAATGAAAATGCGATACTCCTGCATTGGCATCTTCCTCCAGAATCGTCCTCCCGGCCGAAGAACCTAGAACGCTTGCAAAAGTTCCAGAGTTGGGAACGCAGCCGAGAAACCAGCTCTGGAACGATGGCTCAACCCTTCGTGTTCTTGCAGAGCTGACGCAATTTCGAGATGGTGACTTCAATAATGACGGCGGCTGACGCGGAGGAGTGTCGAAAGCAGGCCGAGGAATGCCGACGATGGGCTGAGAAGATGATCAGCCCTCTCGATAAGGAAGCTTGGCTTCGGCTAGCAGACGAGTGGATGAGGATGGCCCGGCAAGCGGAAGAGCGCCGCAGCTAGCGGCCGGACGCGATGGTGGCTCACGTTACCGCGCAAGAGACGAGGCCCGGCGTGCCTAGGAGACCGGACCTCGTAACCTAAAGGGCCCAAGACAAGGGACCACTCGGCGTACCAACAACGTAGCTAGGTGAGCAGTTCGTCTTGATTTAGATCACCTTCGCGCGAGCGACTTTCAACCGGCCGGCCGATCCATTGGTAGCGTACCCCGTAGCGGTTGCCGTCCTAGTTAGGGCAGTTGCCACGCCAATTTAGGACACCGACAGGAACGAATCGAGCAGGACGGCTGTTGGCAAAGTGCGTCTGTTTGGACGCCTGGAAAGAGGGAGTGGCCCCGTCGTTCTCCACGAGGCGGGGTCCCCTCTGAAACCCGAAATGGCCCCCGGAGCTGGGGCGGCTCCGTTTGGGCCCCTACTTGTTTCCGTCGCCGGGGACTCGGACGGGGCCCTGTTAGAAAACGATATCGCGGCACCACGGTTGAGCTCCAGCTTTCGAGATCGGCGCCGCAAAGCTTGCATCTAAAGCTCTCGACCTCACGGCCGGCCGAGGCGACCTCCGTTCGATCGTAGACAGCCCGCATTGGCACTCCCGAATCGTCATGATCTGATCTCAATTCGCCCCTCGCCGCTGATGTGTTCCGTCCAAGGCATGCTCGACTTCAAAGCGCAAGGTAACCCGCAACACCGGCCCAGAGTCATCGCGCACTTCGATTCTCAAGTCGCGGACCAAAGAACCCGGGAGAACATCCCTGGCTAGGTCTGCCATCGCCGCCGACGCTACGGCCTTCACCTTCTCAAATGAGGTAATCTCAAGACCGATTTCGTCGGGGACGAAGTTCTCGTTGTCGCGGGTGTCGAAATAATAATGGGGCATGCGCCACAAGCGCATTGCAGCGCCATCTGTTCCTAGCGCCAAACCAATATCGTGCGGCGATTCCCAATCCCTCAGTGCGAGACCGGGCAAAGTGGCAATGGCCCTCGTCGAGGTCCGCTTGGCATGGCCGACAAGATTTGCTTACGCTGAGTTCTTCTGACTTTCCTCAAACGCACGTTCGGCACATCATTTGCTGAGCTCCGCCGAGATAACCAGGCAGTCTTTCCCATGCATCGAAACCAGATGCGCGGTCTGGCGTTGGGACCGATGGACGATGATGATTTGCAATCCCGCAGTGAACAAGCTCTCGTCGTAGTGACCCTCAGCACGGCAACGCTGATCGCGTGCGTCAGCCTTTTGGTATCTCAATTGTAAGGCCGCCGCAGTTGGCGCGTCTTTCGTTTGGAATGCCACTTCTGCCCCGAAAGGGCATAGCGGCACGCCGAAGCTAGAGGTCGGTTCTTAGAGGCAAAGCAGACTTCGTCACTCAGCCAGACCGCCCTGTGGCAAAAGAAAAGGCCGCCCGGAGGCGGCTAGTTCTTGGTCTTCCCTCTTGTGCTTATTTCTTGAGGGCGCCAGCGGCGTCCCGCGCTGCATCCTTCACATCTCCGGCGGCGTTGTGTGCGGATCCCTTCGCCTTGTCCATCTTGCCTTCGGTTTCCATCTCCTTGTCGCCAGTGAGCTTACCGGCACCTTCTTTGATGGCGCCTTTTGCCTTGTCGGCAGCGCCCTTCACATGTTCGCGATCCATGGTCGTGTTCCTTTTGCTGTGCGGAAGACCACACAACGAAAGGGTTACGCAGTGGTTCCTCGGCGCCCGGGTCGGCCCACACGAAGACTTCTGAATTTGCCCAAAGCTGAAGACCGCATTGGGGATCGTTATGTCGGCTTCGCCGCGGTAGACTGGACTTCAGCGCGACATCCTATTGCCGCTTCTGAGGCCGAGAGTCCTAATCAGTATTCTCGATTGATCCCCGGCTCCGCCGGCGCGCGATTGCGAACGAATCCGTCTCCGTGCCGCAGTTCGCGGATGTCCTGCTCTGCTCTGCACAGGCGCTCGTCGACCACCCGGATGTCGCCTCGCATGTCGGCTACTTTGCTGATCTGCTCTACAAAGGTCTTCACCGCGGATTGGATGCCCTCGACGCCAGTCTCCAGCTTTGTGATCCGATGGGAGCGCCAAAGTGTTAAAGGGAAGAAACTCTCGCCGTCGACTGTGTCGTACCGAGTGACGATGTCGCCGGCGTCGTCCGGTAAACAGCATGAAATACGAAGACAACTTCATGTTTGAATATGAACTACTCACAAAATGGGATTGGGTGCTGGTCGTGGCGGTCAGCACGCTCGTTGCGCTGCTGCTGGCCGCCGGTGTTTATTGGTTGGTCACTTAGCAAACGAACCTGAGGTTGGCAGCCGCTGTAATAAGATTGGACCCCCAACAAGGCAGGCCTTCAATCTCTGCGCCGATCGACGGAGCTGTTAGGAACGGTCGGCGGAGGGTCTCGTTTTGCGAACGGAAAGTCGTGGTTTGCTGTCAATGCCCCGTTTCTTCTTTCACATCAACGGAAAGTTCCCGTTTCAGGATGAAGTCGGAACCGAGCTTCGAGACGATCGCGCTGCCTGGAAGGAAGCTCTGTTGCTGACCCGAGACATTGAAACATGGCTCCAGCCGGGGGAGAGTTGGAGCCTCGATGTCATGGCGCGCGACGGCTGTTTGTACCGGATCAGCATCACGAGCGAAGAAGGATGAACAGAGCGGCGGATATGGGCGACACGCCCCAGATCTCTCTCTCTTCGAGGCAAAAAAGCCCGGTCGCTAAAACCGGGCTGAGAAGTTTGCAGTTGCACAACGCTCCATGGTGTTGAGCGTGCGGTGCGGGCATAAAAACTTCGCTACACCAAGCGCGGTTCCAGTAGCCCGGTAAAAGTTGCAATCGACTGTGCTCACGCCGCAACAACTCAGTGCCTTGGCAGGCTCGCGCGAGAGGCAGAACGGCCATAGCCGATTTGACCGACGGTTCCGTTCCGTGAAACAAATGTCCGCTTTAGCAGTTAGATGCATCACTCGCTGGCGGGGTAAAGTGATGAATTTTTCTTCAGCAACGACAGTCTCCAGCATCCAGGAACCAAGACGAAAGCCGTTGTAGATGCGGGGCTCAACCAGAGCTTACACATCAGATGCTAGCCTCGACGCGAGGGCTGACCATACGCATCTACCAATGCCAGTGCGGGGAGCGAAGCTGGACCGAGCATCGGGAGTAACCGCCCACAGCCGTGGACGTTAAGCAGGTGTTGCCTGCACGACAGCGGGATACGGGATTTTCTCTGCGCGCAAGCTCACCGCAGCGGTAGGCACATCGGTGTGTATTGGTGATCGTGGTGCGTGGACGCAGCACCGCGGCAAAGACAAGTTGGGGCAAGCTCCCATCGTCATCCCCCTCCGCCCTCCTTGCTCCTCAGTTCCGCTATCTTTCGCGCTCGCTCCCATAGCTCGATGTCGTGGCCATCCACCATCTGCTTGGCGCGCTCTTGCGCCGCGTTATCATCAGGAGCCAGGAATTCGTGTCGGTCCATAATGCGTCCGTCCCGACCTAGAACGAAAATGCGATACTCCTGCATGGCATCTCCCTCCGTTAGGTCCTGCCAAGGAGGTAAAACCCGGAACTGCCAAAAAAGGTTTCCAAGTTCCGTCGTCGGACAGCGCCGAAACACGTGGAACTCCGGACCGGAACGAATCAAGTTGCGGCACTTTGAATCGGCCTTCGTCGCGTGGAGTCATCCGAGTGGCGTTTCAGCGTAAGAAGCCGGCCGCGATCGGCACCAAGGCCCCCTACCCCGGCTTCATCGAGCCGGCGTTGGCGACCCAGGTCGATCGGGTGCCTTCCGGGACGCGCTGGGTTCACGAGATCAAGTTCGATGGCTATCGCGTCCAGCTTCACCTTGCGAACGACGACATCAAGGTATTCACGCGGCGCGGAAACGACTGGACCAAGCGCTTTAAGAAGATTGCCGCCGACGCTTACGTGATCAATGCGGCATCCGCGATCGTCGACGGCGAGGTTGTCGTCCCGACTCCGGACGGCACCACCGATTTTTCAGTCCTGCAGATGAGTTGAAGGGCAAGTCCACCAAGATCGTGATGGTGGCCTTCGATCTGCTCTATCTGAACGGCTACGATCTTCGGAAGCTGCCCCTGAACGAACGCAAGGCGCAACTCAGAAAGCTGATCGAGGAGACCCCCATCCAATTCAGCGAAAGCTTCAACCTCAACGGACGCGAGATGTACGAGCACGCCTGCAAGGTCGGACTTGAGGGCGTGGTTTCGAAAGTGCGCAGTAGCCGCTACGCATCAGGCCAAGCCGCCGAGTGGTTGAAGGTGACTTGCCGCCGGCGTGAGACGCTGACAATCGCTGGGTTCGCCTTGGACGAAGGCAAATGGGACGGCATCTATCTCGGCCGGCGCAAAGGCGACGAGTTGGTCTATGCCGGCAAGGTTGACCACGGCTTCGACAAGGCATCGGCCGCGGACTTGCAGAAGCGCCTGGCGCCGCTGATCCGGACGACGCAACCCTACTCAAAGCGCATCGCGCATAAGGGCATCTGGGTCGAACCGAAGCTGCTGGCCGAGATCGAGTATCGAGCGAAATCGGCCGAGGGCAAGGTGCGGCACCCATTCTTCAAGGGCCTACGGGAGGATATGTGATGGACCGACGAAAGCTCCTGATTGCAGCGAGTTCGGCAGCTATTGCCGCTACATCTGCCGAGAACGTTGGCAACCGCTTACGCCGGCCGGCGGGTCGATATCTATGACGGCCCCGAGTGGACCGAGATGGATATCGACGATCTCAAGGCCTCTCTCGAGCACGGCAGCACGATCGAGGAGGCAGCCGGCTTCCTATGCCGTTCCTGCAACGTCGACGATGTCGCCAGGAAGGCTGCTGAACTGTGGCTTCCCGTCAAATTGCGCAGATGATGCGGATCTATTGCGCGCGCAACTGCAACACAGCCGCCGAGCGCCGTGTCATCGATCGCGGTTGTGGGGCTGGAGAGATCGTCTGTCTCGAATGCGGAGGCGATGGCAACTGGGGCAAATTCGCTCCGGAAGAAGTCGGCCCGGATTGCCCATGCTCCGACTGCAAGGGCACGCGAGGCATTGCTGGTCAGCATCTTGATATCAACTACCTGGCGGCGCCCTTCAGCGAGGGCCACTTTTGGACCGGCCTGATTTCCGCGATCTGCTCGGCCGTCGTGACCCGGCCGACGAAGTTCTGCCTATCCGCCGGGCGATAGCGCGCGCTAATGCTTCTGCAGTTTGGAAGCGAGCTATCCTGCGCCGGTCGCAAGATCGCTCCGAGAATCTCAACACCGTCCTGCCGAGGCCCTGTGTCGGTAGCAGCACGTAGTCAAGAACGGATTTGTTGTATTCGGACAGTCTGATCCCAACGAGCCAGCCCGCAGGCACGCGGCGTAACCGTTCGACACGCCAATGCGGAGAATGTGTTTCCTTTTCCCCGGGTACCCATCGAGCAATTCGAAATGTAACGCTCGCCGCTCCCTCTAGACTGAGGGACGCGTTCGGCGTAGCGACATCTTGTCTGCCAATGGAATAGACGCGAGCGATGCGCCAACCCTCTCTAGAAATCTTGTCAGCGACACGGGAAGTAAGCTTTGCAATCAGATCGCCCCACACTTGCCGAGAATCGAGATAGTCAAAGTTGCGCTCTGACTTATAGCCGATCAGTCTATAGGCATTTCGAAGGCTCCCGAAATGCACCATGTAGGTGGCGGAGCATGGAAGACCTACTGTCCTATTGATGACCCACGGGCTGAGCCGCCCTTCTTTCAGAAGCGTCTTGCGCAGACGCGTTAACATCTCTGTTTCGGTCAGATCAACGCGACGCTCCTCAATAATCTTTTTGGCCTTGAGGAACACATCCAGCTCAATGATCGGCTCGATGCTCCCTTCGCTTCTGACCCACTGATCAAATGGGTTATTTACTTTCTTCTCTCCGAGCTTGGAGGACTGTCGATTGTAGACAATGTTACCGACATAATTCTCGTTTCTGAGCACCCGACCGATCATTTCTCGGTCCCAAGCGACACCAGCTTTGACGGGTATATCTTTTCGATTGAGTTCATTTGCGATTGCTGTTTCGGATCTCCTCTGAAGGAATCTCTGAAAAATCCACCTCACGACGGCTACTTTGTCCGCCGCGGCGGGCCGCAACCGAACATGGTCTGTGATGAGATATTTGCGATCTCCGTCTTTCAGGATTCCCTTTGACTGCAGCTTCTGGTCCACGAGCTCTCGCTCGAGCGCATAGCCAGGCCGACCACCTACCTTAAAGCCTAGCCGCGAAAACCGGCATGCTCCCGCATGAACTTTGACCGACAATTCGCGACTATATTCAGCCGCCATCACTCTCTTCAAATTCTTGACGATGCTCGAGAGCATACTTCCATCGTTGTCGAACTGCTCAGCGCAGTAGGCGACATTGATGCCCGCCTGTTTGCAGACAAACTCATAGTGGGCGCTCTCGTCGATATCCTGAAAGCGTCCCCATCGGCTGACATCATAGACCAGGAGGCGACCAAAGTCCGTCTCGCCAGAGCGAACATCCTCGATCAGTTGAATCAAGCCCGGTCTATTCTTAATCCGAAGTCCGCTTTCTCCCTCGTCGGCATAGGTCCGAACGATCGTAAGGTCGTGGGCATGTGCGTAGGCCGCGATGACAGCCGCCTGATTCTCGATGGAATAGCGCTGCTTGTCTGTCGACATCCGGACATACTGAGCGGCCCGCGCGCGCTTTTGGACGGTTGCCAATTGGGTATTCCGGCGAACGACGAGTGCATTGATCATCGATCAAGGCTCCCGACCTGGACAGCGGTGATGCTCCGGATCGCCAATCCCTAAACAACACATATCCAACTCCCGTCCACTCGATCGTGCAAGGGGATTGTGTTCAATGGCAGGAAGTAGCACTGGCCACCGGCAGCACTCCCGATCCTGCTCGCGGCGGAGAACCAAGGAGATGCAACGGTGCGCGCTTAACCCGCCGGGCCACAACGAAGGAATTAGGTGGGCTCCTTGTCGAAGCTCTTGCTCTCGCGCCTTGATTGCTGTTGGATGCCGCCCGCTGGGGAGATTTCGTTACTATGCGCGTTAAGTGGGGGCTCGCGCTATGCGCCGTCTCGGGCGGCTGCGCCGCTTCGAGGCAAGAGGTCGTTGCTCGACTTGGACAAGAATACATCGCCAAAACGTCGACACGCTGGTGCTACGCTTCGGACCACCGAGCAGCACATTCAAAATGAACAGCGGTCAGACCTCGTACATCTGGCAATTGACGGCCGTGACCGACATCGCGGTTGACCGCGGCTTCGGCCAGGGTTGCTCTCGTCAATGAAATCATCGAGGTTCCATTGCCCACGATCCGCCTCTTCAACGAAGGGCCTCATTAATTCCCCTGTGCCTACCGCAAATCAAATCCGGGCATATTGGTGGTGCGGTCCGCCCAGAATCGGGCGACAGAGAATGCATCCAACTGTCTCGGCGGCGCGTGAAATCGGCGCGTCTTTATGCAACGACAAATGGGTGCGCGTGCCGTTGTAATAGTTCATGTACGAGAGCAGCACGTGACGCAGATGGCGCTCTCCGAACACCACGACATGATCAATGCGTTCCCGGCGGATTGAACCGATCAGCCGTTCTGCACAAGCGTTTTGCCAAGGTGAGCGAGGAGACATCGGATGGTCTCGAATCCCGATGGATCGAACCCGCCGCAGGAATATCTCGCCGTAGGCGCCGTCGCGGTCCCGGATCAGGTAACGAGGGATTTGCTCCCAGCCACACGCCTCCGTCAACTGATTGGCGATCCATTCGGCCGTTGGGTGCGCGGTCACTCCAAGCCACAGGATCTGCCGCCGACCATGGCCGATGATCAGCAATCCATAAAGCAAACCGGAACGAGATCGTCGGCACCACGAAAAGATCCATCGCAGCGATCACGTCAGCATGGTTGCGAAGGAACATCTTCCATCCCTGCGAGGGAGATCCCCTCCTCCGTGCCATGTACTTGGCGACGCTGGTCTGGCCTACATCGATGCCGAGCTTGAGAAGCTCGCCATGAATTCTCGGTGCTCCCCACAATGGATTGACGATGCTCATCTCGCGGATCAGACGGCGCATCTCCAACGATACCGTTGGTCGACCGCAACAGTGGCGCGATTTTCTGCGCCAACCAACCTAAAACCGGCGCGGTGCCAGCGGATCACGGTATCGGGTCGGACAATTGCAAGTGTATCATACATCTTGGGAAACAGCCGGCAGATACCTCCCGATATCAGCCGGTCAATCGACGCAAATCGAAGTCTCTTGGGATTGCCGCGCCGCAGCACATTGATTTGCTGCCTCAGCACCAAAATCTCCGCCTCGAGCGTTGCGCGCGACCGCAGCAGATCGATCACTGTCCCAACGATCAGTTTGCACAAATCAAACATCGAGCAGCAGCATCGCCCGATTCTCGATCAACTGCCAGCGGATTGGATTTGCGGTAGGGACACGATGGCTTGGCCGGACCCCATGATCAATTTTGCTGAACTTGACGCACAGAACTTCTGACGGACCGCTAACAAGTCTTCTTGTCAGGCCAAAGCTGAAGCGGCAAGCCACTGACACCGCTCATTGGCGCGAGACAGTCAGTTGTCAGACTCAAACCCGACTTCTACCGCCGGACAGCCAAACGCAAGTCGCTTCGGAAAGATTGGGTCTAGCCATGTAGCGGACCCCCGCTATTTTTTTTGCGTTTTCCTACGCGAGCCTACGATCCTGCACGATTTTGCACTCTCTGATGCCAGCGATCCGAGGCCGCGGCAACTCGAGACGTGGAGCCGTGCTAGTTCGTCAAGAGCCGCCGTTCGTATGCAATCCCTTCGCCGGCGAGAAATGGTCCGCGGGTAGGTTCAAGTCCTGGACCTGCAACCATCTCAAATTGCTATTTGAGGCCGCGGCCTGAGCAGTCAGATCGGCCGATCCGTGGGCAATATGAAAATCGAAGCCCAGCAACGAGCAACGTTTGTGGATATAATCGGAGGTCGGGGTCGGCCTACGAACCCCGCGTCCCGAACGTAAGTAGCACACCAAAAGATCAACAAAAACAATGAAGTTCGGTAGCGATTGACTACCTTTATCGCTGTTTGTTCACGGAGTTTCGCTGGTCAACCGGTGGTCAGCAGAGCGTCTCGCGTCATGTTGGCAGATCGGTTGTTCAAAGCAGCACGTCTCGTGAATTCACCAGCATACGGGAAAGGACAGCGCAAGTGAAATTGCACCAGGCGACGGTTTCGCAGCTAGCGCCAGCTCGCGCCGAAGCATGTCCTCTAGGAGCGTAGCTTGTCCCCGTATCGGTGCTG
Organism: Bradyrhizobium sp. Ses1; assembly: GCF_059512365.1. Taxonomy (NCBI): domain Bacteria; kingdom Pseudomonadati; phylum Pseudomonadota; class Alphaproteobacteria; order Hyphomicrobiales; family Nitrobacteraceae; genus Bradyrhizobium; species Bradyrhizobium sp. Ses1. Next base: position 34,863 of record NZ_JCAMOQ010000047.1, on the reverse strand, counting down.
CACCTCCTGCCCGACCAGAGCGTCTGATGTTGGATCGTAGCTTCGGCTCGATCGTCGAAGGAAAAGGCTGCATCCTTTCTGACTGAGGGTTCGATCAGCCACTCTTTGCTTCTTTCAGAGCCGCTTTGCTCCAGGAAGACGAACCATTTTAAGGTCCGATTTGCCGCCAAGGCGGACATCGCCCGGGTGGCGGGCTAAAGGCCCTTGCAAGGGATACCGTTTGCTCACGAGATTCAACCGACAAGAACTCGCTCTAGCAACCAATACGTGCCGATCGCCGCGGCGGCAATAGAGGCAAGGCGCGACGTCAGCTGCGCGGCCCGCCCTTGCGACATCAGCGTCAGCAACGGAAGCGCGATCACCACGAAGATAAGCTGGCCGATCTCGACACCTGCGTTGAATCCGACCAATCCGCGGAGCAACGCTGCGTCCTTCAGTTCCAGCTCGCCAAGGACAGAAGCAAACGCAAGTCCGTGCACGAGGCCGAATCCAAAGCTCCACATCGACCGCCGCCGATCCGGCGCTGCCGCGAGCAAGTTTTCCAGCGCAACCCAGATGATGGTCGCGGCTATAAGCGGCTCAATGATGCGTTCGGGGACCCTGACAAAGCCGAGCGCTGCCAGCGTGAGCGTCACGCTGTGGGCGAGCGTGAAGGCGGTTACGATCTTCACTACCGACCAGAAGCCGCGCGTGATAGCGAGTAGCGCGAGTAGAAACAGCAAATGGTCGTAGCCAGTGAGAATGTGCTCGACGCCGAGCTCCACAAGATCCAGCCAGCCCGTCGCGACGGGGCGATCAACGTCGATGCCCGACGTTCGTGATGTCTCACCGAAGACCACCTGCCGCTCGCCGTTGGCCGTGTGGATGTTGCCGAGGCTTTGATAGTGTTCGCCGAGTAAGTTGCTCCAGTCTTCGGTGATAGTGAGCCGGCCGTGGTCAGCGCCGCAGGAAAAGTCGATCTCGACCCTAGCGCGAGCCTCGTTCGCGCCGGCACCGCCGATGCGTACGCGGCCCGCGCGGCAGGGTGTGCCGGAGAGATCGATCGTGACGCTCCTGCGCGCAGCTTCGGCGACCGCCTCGGCCGCCGGGCGGTCGCCGCTGGCCGCGGCCCTCACAATGGACGCCGACGCCTGCGGTATTTCAGGTAGCGCAATAGAAAGTGAATACGAAAGGCGGTCGCCCGACTGCTCGATGCGCACCAGCCCTGTGGTGGTCACGTGCGCCGACGCATCGGTGCAGCACGCAAGTGCAAGCCAAAATGCCGTCCATTGTGCAAATGGCGCCCTCACGGCATTTTGCCCGCTCGCTCCCATGCCTCGCCGACGAAGCCGGGAAGCAGCGCAATCTGGTGGCTTCCCTCGCGCCTGGTATAGTGCGACAGGCCGATTGCGTTGGTCGCGCCGAATGCGATAGTAAACTGTGAAGCGTCACTGCCATTGACCACGACACGCAGCCGCGGAGGATCCAATCCGAACTGCGCGGGGTCGCTGCCTGCCATCTCGTCGGCATCCAACACGCGCGCGGGCCCTGAATTGCGAAGCAGCGTGAGCGCGCCGTCGAGCCGCGCCGCGAACCCAGCCGTGGTCCTGCCCACGGTAGCGTGCCAGCCGTTCTCTGCCCGGACAAAGTGCCAATGCCCCTCCCGCGTTTCCACATCGACCTCGCGAACGTCCTCGATCGGGATCGTCATCAGGCCCTTCGGCGTGAACGGTGCCAGCCCAGAACCATCGCGGCCGCCGGTCAATGCGAGCGCAACCAGAAAGCTGGCGGCGCCGAGGGCGGCTACGGTCCAGATGAGACGGGTCATCGCCGCAACCACCACATCGCGCCGCCGGCAAAGGCTATCAGTCCCGGCATCAGCAGAACCGTGACTATGAAGATGCCACGCATCTGCCGACCGGTAAGCGAAACCGTCGGCAACACCTCCACCGGCGGCTTCATGGTCGGCGCTCGCTCCTCGTGCGTCAGCCACGCGAGTGCGGCGAGCACGACATCGGAATTGGCCAGATACGGGAAGAACGAGTTGGAGATGAAATCGGCATCGCCCGCCACGATCATGCGGAACGGCGCGGTGGCCGCTTCACTTAGTGGGCCCTCGGCGGCAAGGGCAATAATCCTTGATGCGCGCGGCGATGAGGCCGCCGCCGCATCGCTCCCGAGGCGATCGGCCATGACATAAGTCTCGGAACTGCTGGCCGCCAGCGGTGTCACCTTGATGTTCGTTGTTGGCACTGCTTCGAGTGGGCGAGCGCCCGGATAGAACGACAGCGCCAGTCCGCGAGTGACCGGATGGACGCCATAATGCGATACCGCGATCATCTGCTCGTCAGTAAAATAGTGCTCCTTGGGATCGACGATCACGCCATTGCCAACCTTGACGCCGGCGGTAACGAGCAGCGCGGCAAGGCTGTCATCAAGCTCATAGTCGGGCTCGATCAGGAAGATCGCCGAGCCGCCCCGCTGCAGATAACGGCGCATCAGTTCGGTCTCGCCGGGAGAATAGCGGGTGCGCGGATTGGCTTCGACGACAGCGCCGCAATCGTCGGGGATCGGCTGGCCGGTCGCAAAAGAAATCTCGCGCACGGCAAGGCCGAGTTTCTCGATCGCGCGTCTTAGCCGGCCAATCCCGTGTTGTTCCATCTGCACGACGGCCAGCCCCGAGGCGTCGTGGCTATGGCTGTGAACGCCTTCGAAGTGCGTATGGAATTCGAAATTGTCGATATCGTACTCGCCGTTCCCGGCAGCAAAGCAGATTACAAGCTCGCGCTTGCGCAACAGACGCAGCACGCCGAGCGCGATCTCGCGATCGTCTGTCGTCACGACTTCGATGCGGCGATCGCCCGACCGCAACACGGCCGTATTGTAGGTGCGCACGCCGAAGCTGGAGGCGAGCGCGGGGTTCTGGTCGGCGTCGATCAGGCGGACACGGAACTTCCCGTTATCCCGTTCGAGCTGCCGCAGCATAGCGCCAAGGGCGACCGCGCCGGGGTTCTGCTTCTGATAGAAATAGGCAATGTCGATCGGTTCGGCGAGCCTGCGCACCACCTCACCGGCTTCGGCAGAGGGCGTGAAGGCCTTCTCGCGCGTGAAATCGAGATGCGCGTCGTGACGGAACAGCGCAACGTTGGCGAGGACCACGACGGCGACGGCTACGGCGACCACAAGGGCAGCGGAGACAGCACGGCTGGCATAGCCGAGCCGCACCGGCAGCTTCAGGCCCGCCACAAACAATAGCGCAAGCGCGGCAATCACGCCTAAAAACCAGACGATATTGATCGCCTCGGATGCCTGCATCATCGCTGTGCAAGCCTCCAGGTGGTCAAAAACAGCGCGAGCATGCTTGCGGTGATGAAATAGCCGATGTCCGAGACGAACACCGAGCCTGACACCATCGGCTTGAAATGTCCGATCAGGGACAGGTTGAGGGCGAGGCTGTCGAATGGCGGCGATAGCAGATAGGACACGGAATCGGCAAACCAGAGCATCAGGAAGATACCGATCGACAGCGCCGCCGCGACGACCTGGTTTTCGGTGATGCTTGACATCAGCAGGCCGACCGCAACCAGGAGCGAGGCATGCAACGCGAGCGCCAGATAGCCAGCATGGATTTGTCCCCAGTCGGGCTCGCCGTAACGATCGAGGATCACCGCATATACGAGCGAGAGCGTAAACATGCCGAGGACGAGTGTCAGCGTGGCGGCATATTTGGCCAGCACGATCGAAAGTTCCTGCACCGGCGCAGTCAATAGCAGCTCGAGCGTCTCCGACCGCCGCTCCTCGGCAAAGCTGCGCATGGTCAGCACCGGCACTAGCAGGATCGACAGCACATACATCTGGTGAAAGATGTATTGAAGGTTGGCGACCTTGGTCGCAAACAGGGTCAGGCTGAACGTATAGCCGAGCACGAGCAGGAAAACCGCGGTCACCGTGTAGCCGATCGGCGACGTCAGCGTCGCGTTGAGCTCCTTGGCAAAGAGAATGCGCAGCGTTCTCATGTGAGCGACAGGAACCAGGCTTCGAGATCGGGGGTATCTGCCATTGCGCGGACGCCCAGGAGGCGCCCATTGAGCAGCACCGCTACCCGGTCACAGGTCTTCTCGACTTCGCTGAGAATGTGGGAGCTTATCAGCACCGTGTGGCGCCCGGCCAGCGAGCGGATCATCTGCCGCATCTCAATGATCTGGCATGGATCAAGTCCATTGCTAGGCTCGTCGAGTATAAGGATGTCCGGATCGTGGACCAACGCCTGGGCGAGCGCAGTCCGCTGCCGATAGCCCCTGGACAAGGCCCGGGTCGGCTTGTCGGCGACAGCGGACAGCCCGAGCCGATCGATGATGCGTTCGACGGCGCCTTTGACTTTCCGCTCAGGCATGCCGCGCAGCCGTGCCATGAAGGCCAGGAATTCTCCCACCCGCATCTGCCGGTACAGCGGCGCTGCTTCCGGCACATAGCCGATGTGCCGCCGCGCCGCGAGTGAATCGCCGACGACATCGTGGCCTGCGACCATCAAGCAGCCTGAGGATGGCAGGAGATAGCCCGCAAGCAGCCGCATAAACGTTGTCTTGCCGGAGCCGTTCGGACCCAGCAAGCCAAACACTTCCCCGGCGTGAATGTCGAGCGTGATCCCCTCCACCGCCGATACCGGCCCGTACCGCTTGCTCACATTGGACGCGGAGATCGCTGGGGCGTGATCCGTCTGGACCAACGCATCACTTGGCGCCGCGTCGATTGCCGAGATGGTCATGCAGCGTCCCGAACAGGCGAGTCCGTTCGCGGGAAAAATGAATCTACAGCCCCGCTTCGGGGACTCGCCGGGAGGTCCGGCGCGGGCTCTCAAGAGAGCGCCCCGCACCGGCTTAAGACTCAATCATAGAACTCTGGCGCGTGCTTGGTGGCCTTGAAAACCTCCGGATCGTGCCCGTAGAAGATCTGGGCATTGTTGGCGTCGCGAACCAGCCGAACTCGCTGGTAGCTGCGATAGGCATCGCTCGGATTGAACGTGCCGGGAATTGGCGGGATCAGGTTCTTGTCGAGGTTCTCTTTCAGATAGACCACGTCGCTGGTCAGAATAACGGTGCCCGTCTTAGGCAATTTGACGGTCACGAACTGACTGCCGGGGGTATGGCCGGGAGCCCGCATCACGCGTACCGAACCGTCATCGAACAGATCGAGGTCACCCTCGAGGCGGATAATGTTCATCTTCTTGGTGTCAGCGAAGTCGCCCGGAACATAATAGAGCGAGTAGCCGACATCCGGCCACCAGGCGGCCTTTAGTTCGTCGTTCTGGGCAACGAGGGTCGCATTCGGAAACTGACTGACATTCCCGCCATGGTCGAGATGCAGGTGGCCGACCACGACATATTTGATGTCGTCAGTCTTCAGTCCGATCTTCTCAAGCTGTGCGGGAATGGCATCGTCCTTCGTCATCTTGAGACCGAACCCCTTGGCAAGAGGTCCCCACCAGCCATCGGGATCGGTAATCGTCTTATCGTTGTTTCCGGTATCGATGATGACATTGCCCTTGGGATGCTTGAGCACATAGAAGCTCACGGGCGCCCAATCGATATTGCCTTGACCACCCATCTGCAGGGCTGCCTTCGGGAAGCCTCCCAGCGAACCCGACGTAAAGACGTATAGCTTGGGGCCTTCCTGCGCGGCGGCAGCGCTCGCAAGGCCGAGCGCGATAGCCAGACTCAATGCAATCTGCTTGATCGTCATGGCAATTCCTCCTGAGCCTTCGTTTTACGGGCTGTCTTCGTTTTACGAGCTATCCTTGTTTTACGGGCTGTCTTTGCAGCCATGGCTGCCTCGCCTGGCGCGGCCGAGACGGGTAGCCAGTGAGAATAGTTTGGCCCCTTGCAAAAGCAAGTTGGCATACCCGGCCCAAACGGGAATGTTTTTCCCCACGGGGCCAGAGTTGAAAGAACGATACGGCCGTTCGCAAAAACGACCCGGCAAAGGGCGGACTCATGTTTTTGCTGGCCAGCGTCGGCATAAACACGCTGCGCTGCACTCGTGGCATCCCGGATGGCGGTAGAAGTCAGTCCACGTTCTTTCCGCCGTTGTTTTTCCCGTCCAGAGCTACGGCCCGGCCGCGATAGCCCAGCGCAAAGGCACCGGCACGGCGGCGCGTTCAAGCATAGGAACCACGGCCCTTCAGACCTTGCCCGTCCGCCGCACCAGTTTCGCACCAGAACGACCGCATCAAATCGCAGCGGATGCGCTTGATCCCGGACGAAGATGTAGCAAATTCAACGAACGCGTCCTTTATCCTCCCGCTCATAACGGTCTGGTTGCAGGTTCGAGTCCTGCCGGGCCCACCAGTGATTACAGGCGCTTACGAGCCGCCTGTTGCCCGAGGATTCGGTACCGCCACAGTTACCGCCACAGAAACGATTGCCGCTTCGTTCGCGGAATGGTCTCAAGAAGACAGGTTTGATCCAGGCCAGAGCTGCTGGCATGAGCACGCCAGGCGCGCGTCTCCGTTCCACGTCGAAGATATGCATGAGGTTGGCCGCCCTCCCCGTCGCTCCAAGGCGGCCGTGTTGGAGGGAGTCCTTAGGCACGGTCCAGTTGTCCCAACTCACCGCGAGCGACTCATCGAATTTGGTCGGAAGCGAGCGAAGCGAGGCGCGGGGCCGGCCACACTCAAGATCGATTAAGCATAAGGTACCTTTTAAGCTCAAAGGTGTCTTTGAAGAGATGGCGCCTTGAGATCATCCCAAAACGCACCTCCGCGCGTGCGATCCCATCGGGAAGCTCCCTGGCCGCGACCGAGCACCCGACCGACGGCGGCTGATGTCGACGTCCCTGCGTCCGGTACGTTGATGGCCTAAATGAGAGCCATATTGCAAGTCTTTTGGGCGCTAATGACCGTTTGATCCCAGGTCAAACCGACGATCTGAATCATCGATACTCAGAATAACGCTGTGGTCTTAGATTCGGCTAGAACTGTGAGGCGCCATCGCGGATTCGGCGGCCCTAGAGTAAGAAAACGCGCTGTTGGCGAGGCCGCCGGAAGTGGCGCCCGATTGATCGGCTTACATTTCCAAAGGGGGCGCACCACTTTCGAGGAACCCTGCCCTCCGAAGGCAAAGGTCACACGTTCGAATCGTGTCGGGTGCGCCAATTTCTCTCTTTTTTCAACGTGGTATGTGTACCCGAACTAAACTCCAGCTCTGCCTCATCCGGGCGAGTAAGCAGTCTAGAGAAGATCACCTCTGAATGAGGTATCTCGGCAATTGAAGATCTCGATTTCCGTTGGCGCGCTGAAGTTGGTACTGGCGGCGCCGACAAGGGAAACAAAACGTAGGCGGCACAGCCCGGCTGCACAGGCGGACAAGCCGTAGGCCGGTCGTCGAGTCGGAACGTGCTCGACTCGATCGGAGTGCACCCGTCCCCACTGCCCGACCGAGTAGGCAACAGAACCATGCCGCCAACGACGGCCTCACTCCGCTTGCGGTGCTCAGGATTGCTGAGGCGCCTCGTAGCGAACAGCAACGAAACCGTCTCGTTTTCACGGGTTGACCGCGGTAGTCGGGGCCTAATTATTTCGTTGCGCGGTCCAATATCCCGAACAGCGCCCACCCGCTGCGTGGCCGCTCCAGGTCCCCCGGCCAGCGTCTTGCGTCAGCCTTCCCGAACCAGATGCGTATTTGTCGTGGACCGTCACCGACGCGCGAACCGAGCCCGATCTTCCAACATACCCGCTAAACTTCACCAAATTGGGATGCGTCACAACGCCGCCATTGATGTTCACGGAGAAACTGTAGGTCGGATCGCAGCTTCCACGTTGCGTAACGAAGGTGAGATTCCAGGGACCGTCGTAAGAGGTTCGGGCTTCGGCCGCCGTCGCCAGGGTAAGGCAGGCACAGCAAATGACATTCGCGATCAGTCGCTTGTTCATGATCTTCTCTCCAGAGGAATTGGTTGATGTTGAGTAGACAGTCGTAGATGTTGAGCTTTGTTGGCTTCTCATGGTCTATCGCAGCTGTTCGTCGGCCGCCTTCTTTCACCGTGCGTTTCGAGAGCCGGTGTCATTTCGGCGGGCCTTAGGCGGCCGTCCAGCCGCCGCCGTCGATCGAGAAGTTGGCGCCGGTGATTTGCACAGCGTCCTCGCTGCACAGGAACAACGCCAGTGAAGCGACCTGCTCGACCGTGACGAATTCCTTCGTCGGCTGAGCGGCGAGCAGGACGTCGTTGATCACCTGATCCCGATCCATGTTGCGCGCCTTCATCGTGTTCGGGATCTGCTTTTCCACCAGCGGCGTCCAGACGTAGCCGGGGCTGATGCAGTTACAGGTGATCTTCGACCGGGCGAGTTCCAGCGCCACCGTCTTCGTGAGTCCCACGATGCCATGCTTCGCGGCGACGTAAGCCGACTTGAAGGGAGACGCGACCAGCGAATGCGCCGAGGCCGTGGTGATGATTCGGCCCCAGCCTCGTTGCTTCATGCCGGGAGTAACGGCACGGATCGCATGGAATGCGGCGGAGAGGTTGATTGCGATCACCGCGTCCCACTTTTCGACCGGAAAATCCTCGATCGGAGAGACATGCTGGATGCCGGCATTGTTGACGAGCACGTCCACGCGCTCAAACGTCCTCTCGGCGAACGAGATCATGTTGGCGATTTCCGTCGGCTCACCCATATCGGCGGGCGAATAGATAGCCTTCACTCCGAAATCTTTCTCGATTGCAGTCCGCGTTTTTTCGACATCGGCCGGTGCCCCAATCCCGTTGAGCGCGATGTTGGCGCCCCCGCTTGCGAATGCCCGCGCGCACCCAAGGCCTATTCCGCTTGTCGAACCGGTCACAACGGCCGTCTTGCCCTTCAGAACACTCAATTCACTCTCCTTCTGTTGTATGCCTTCATGTTCAGCCGACCAGATCGGTCTCGCGGACTTCGAGGAGACGTCGGCTTGGCCGTTGGAGGTAGTCATGCACGACCTTGCCCAGCCCGAGCGTCAGATCGGCCAGTATGTGAACCGCGGACACCACCTCGAGAACTGGCAGATCAGCTACGGGTGCCAATGCATGAGGCGTCAGATGGAGCGCCGCCGGCCCGGTCCACGCGCCCTTTATCGTGACATCCTCAAGATGATATTCGACCAGTTCACAGATGCGGGGCGTGCCGTCGACGTGTGGAATGATCTTGAGAAGGAAGTTCGGCTCCCTGAGAGCGGCTTTGACTTGCGTTAGGTCGGCCGCGCGGTGCTTGTATCCCGTCGTGCCGGTTGCTACCCGCAGCGGACCGTAATCCAGAGTGCCGATGAGCGTATCGACTTCCGTCCGCAGCGTCGGCTGAGCCAGTTTCTTCGGAAAGCCCCAGAGCTCGCGGCCGCCGGCGATCGGCCCCTCATCGTTCAGGAACATGCAATGGGTGTAGCCGCCCCTGCGACCGCGGAACGACACCGGGATGACTTGGCCACTCTCGGTGTAGTCGCCAAAACCACTGGAATCGGGCATGCGGATGAATTCGTACTTGACCAGCGCCTCGCGTTCGTCAAATTCGAGCGGAGCCGGAACAACCGAGCGTAGCTTCGCCGGATCGGTGCGGTAGGTGATGATCAGGTATTCGCGGTTCACAAACCGATACGGCCCCGGCGGATAGGCCGGATTGGTGAGCGGCATCGCGAACGCCCGCCTCACGACTTCATTTTCACGCATTCAATTTCTCCTGTGACTGGGAATGACCGGCCGGCCTATTCACGACCATCCTGCTCAAGATCGAACGTGGAGACGCCGTCCGCGCTAGTCGGGCGGGCCAGCACCTCGGGATGACGAAGGGTGCGTAACGCATCGTGATAACCGGCGCGCCAATGATCCTGCATCGAGAGGCGGGAAAACTCGTAGTCCTTGGAGTGGCCTTCGTAGTCCCGCGCGCGATAGATCAGGTGGACGAGGCTGTGCGCGTTGTGAGAGGCAGCGGCCCTGAGAAGCCTGACGTCCTCTTGCTCGCGCAGATCTTCAGGCAGCCTGTTCAAGAGAGCCGCCAAGTCTCGCTGCAGTCGGTGCAGGCTTTTGAACTGGTCCGTGCTTGCTCGCGTGCGGCTCGAGTATTGGATCTCCTTTTGACGCGTAATGACGTCGGCCATATTGCGTGGAATCTGGCCGCGCGCGCTCCAGAGATCGACCTGAAACACAAGCGTATCCTGACGGGCTCCGCACTCGATCACCCACTGCAACGGCGTGTTGGATACGAGGCCGCCGTCCCAATATTGTTCGCCATCGATTTCGACCGCCGGAAAGCCCGGCGGCAGCGCCCCACTCGCCAGGATATGCTCGGGCCGGATCGTATGCGTGGCAGTGTCGAAATAGACCAGATTGCCGGTCCTCACATTGACAGCACCCGCGCTGAACCGGGTCATACCAGCGTTGATACGATCGAAATCGACGAGGCGCTCCAGTGTCGTCTTCAACGCGCTCGTGTCGTAGATACTCGTGACAGCAAGCGTTCCACCGGCTTGTAGCCATGGCGCCATTGGCCGCGCAGAAAAAAATCCGTTCGCGCCAAACACGGCCGCAAAGCTCGCATTTACCTGATTGAGAAAATTGCGGGTGTGATCGCTGTTCATCAAAGCGGTGAACGGTGCGTCCAACGTCACCTGCGTCCAAAACTCCCGAAGCCGGTCAACTCGGGAATTGGGCGGATTGCCCGCGATAATTGCAGCGTTGATCGCTCCAATCGAAATGCCGGCAATCCAATCGGGATGGATGTTGGCTTCAGCCAAGGCCTCGTAGACGCCTCCCTGATAAGCCCCCAGAGCGCCGCCGCCCTGTAAGAGCAACGCTATGCAATCGAACGGCAGACGCCGGTCGGCGGTCGTGAGGTGTGGTCGGGGCTGAAAGTTCATGGTTCTGTGCTCTTGGTTTGCGATTGCTCAGGCCTGCGTTCTGTCCGGGACAGGTCACTGCGGCTTCACGAGCCGAGCCTTAATATACTATACCGTATAGTTTATTATTTGCCCTGTCAAGCGAGGCCATTCACAAACTCGTGCTGCAACTGATTGAGGGCCCACCCTCGTCGTTGGATTTTGGCCGGCCTCGCACTCGGAAGTGAATGCGAAGGCTCAAAGCTGTTGCGTGTCGTTCCCAACCGGCACGCTGACGCAGCGCCAAAGTGTGCCGACGTCACGCAGCCGCGGTGAACGAACTGGTCTCGGTCAGCAGCACCAGCGAAGCCAACGCACTTACAATGTTCACCGCAGAGTTCGTAGGGTGGGATCCTTCCCGCCCGCTAGTTGCATACCCGAACGCGTCTGTGGCTCCTGTAGGCGTAGTAGCAGTCGCTATCGGAATAGTTGCCATCGTTCGAGCTTCCATAAGCATAGCCGGCATAGGCTCCGGCGGCGTAGGCTGCACCATAACCGAATCGTCGCCCGCCGTAGCTATTGCCGAAGCCTCCAGAGCGGCCGTAGCTGACTGATGCAGAGCGAGCTTGGACCGCGCGTGCAACCGCGGGTCCGTCACGACCGCCGGCGCGAACGCCGCCAGGCGCTCTTAGATCGCCACTAGAACCAGCGCCGGCGCCAAGGCGATGAGCCGGACCGCCGAGGCCGGCATGGGCCGCGCCACCAAGCCCCATGGGAGGTGGACTTGCGAATGCGGGAGGACCTCCGGCCGCGATCGGAGGAGGACCGCCCGGCCCCATGGGAGGAGGACCGGGGAATTGCGCAAACATCGCAGTCGGCGCCAACGAAATCGTTGCGAGCGTTACGCTGACGAACAGCGTCAAGAGTGTCTTCCTGGACATGATAGTCTCCGTCAGATTTGCGTTTCAAGGACCGGCACCGGCGCGGCCGGCGCGAGAGTGGAGTTCGACGAATGGCTGTCGTGCGCCGGGTCGACCGTCCGAGACATTGGCCGGCCATCGTCGTGGACAGGGTAGATCCGGAACCACGCCACATAGAGCGCCGGCAAGAACAAGAGCGTCAGCAGCGTGCCGACGATGATGCCGCCCATCATCGCGTAGGCCATCGGGCCCCAGAAAATCTCGCGCGCAATCGGAATCAGCGCGAGACTTGCGGCGGCCGCGGTCAGCAGGATCGGCCGCATGCGATGCTCGGTTGCTTCCACAACGGCGTCCCAGGCCGGACGCCCCTCCTTCCTCAGATCTTCGATCTGCACGATCAGAATCACCGAGTTTCTTACCAGGATGCCGATCAGCGCGAGCACGCCGAGGATGGCGACGAACCCGAGCGGCGCGCCGCTCGGGAGCAGGGCCATGACGACGCCGATCACGGCGAGCGGGGCGACCGCGAACACCAGGAACAGGCGGTGGAAGCTCTGCAACTGTATCATCAGGACGGTAGCCATGACGAAGAGCATAAGCGGAACGACGGCAACGATCGGCGACTGGCTCTTGGCGCTTTCCTCCACGGAGCCGCCGATCGCCACCGAATAACCCGCCGGCAGTGCCTTGCTAAACTCCGCCACCTTCGGCGCCAACTCGTCCATGATCGTCTTCGGCTGGACGCTGGTGACGATGCCGGCCTTTAGCGTGATCGTGGGAATCCGGGCGCGGCGCCAGATCGTCGGCTGCTCGATCTCATAGCGCAGATTGGCCACGGCCCCGAGCGGCACCGACTGCCCGCCCTGCCCGCTCAACTGCAGATCCCGGAGCGTATCTATCGAGCCGCGATCGACCGCGGTGGCGCGTCCCGTGACGTTGACGAGATAGATGCTGTCGCGAACCTGTGTGATCGGCGTGCCCTCAAGCACCGAATTCACGGCCGTGGCGATGTCTTCCGACGTGACGCCAAGCTGGCGCGCTTTGTCCTGGAGGACGTCGACCTTGACGACGCGCGCGGGCTCCATCCAGTCGAACACCACGCTGCCGAGATCGGGGTTGCTCCGCACAATGCCGGCGAGTCCCTGCGAGAGATCCCTGACCTTCGCGATATCAGGCCCGCTCACGCGGTATTGCACGGGACGTCCCACCGGCGGACCGACCTCGAGCAACTTGACGTAGGTGTCGGTACCGGGAAACGTGTTCTTCAAATAGGTCTCGAACTGTGCCTTGACGCGGTCGCGGGCCTTGATACCGCCCTTGGTCACGACCACCATTTCGCCGAACCATGTATTCGCGGTCTGCACGTCGAACGACAGCACAAACCGCGGCGCGCCGGTGCCGACATAAGTCGACCAATGCTCCACGGAGCCATTGCCCTGCAGCTGTTCACGCTCGAAGCGCGCCATCTGCGCATTGGTATCTGCAATCGAGGCATTTTGCGGCAAGTTCCAGTCGATCACCAGTTCGTCACGGTCCGACGAGGGAAAGAACTGTTGCTGCACGAATGTCATGCCGAACAACGCGACAAAAAAGGCTGCAACCGTCACGCCGACCGTGATCCAACGGTGATGCATGCAGACGAGCAGCAGGCGGGCGAACATCTGCGCCAGCCGGCCCTTCTCCTCATGATGGCCCTTCATCTTTGCCGGCAGAATGGTGACGCCGAGCAGCGGGGTGAACAGCACCGCGACGATCCACGACACGATCAGGGAGACCGCAATCACCACGAACAGGGTGAAGGTAAATTCGCCGGCGTTGCTGCTGTTCAGCCCGATCGGGATGAAGCCCGCGACGGTGACCAGCGTGCCCGTCAGCATGGGAAAAGCGGTCGACGTATAGACGTGGGTCGCTGCCTTTTCCAGAGGATCTCCGACCTCCAGCCGGGCCACCATCATTTCGACGGCAATCATCGCGTCATCGACAAGCAGGCCCAGCGCGATGATCAATGCACCCAGCGAAATTCTTTGCAATGAAATGCCGGCATAGGCCATCACCACGAAGGTAATGGCGAGAACCAGCGGGATTGCGATTGCGACGACGAGCCCGGCGCGCATACCCAAGCTGAGAAAGCTGATGGCAAGAACGATCACCACGGCCTCAAACAGCGCTTCGGTGAAGCCCGACACGGCATGCTCGACGACGACAGGCTGATCGGCGACCAGATGAACGCCGACGCCAATCGGCAGGTCGGCAATGACCTTCGACATTTGCTCCTTCAGCGCCTCGCCGAAGTGAAGCAGGTTTGCGCCGGACTTCATGCCGATGGCAAGCCCGATCGCGGGCTGGCCGTTGTACCTGAACAAGGTCTGGGGCGGATCGGCATAACCGCGCGTGATAGTCGCGACGTCGGTCAGCGGAAAGAAGCGGTCGTTGATCCGGAGATTGACCGCCTTCAGGCTTGCCTCCGACGTGAATTGGCCGCTCACGCGCACGCTGATGCGCTCGGGGCCCTCCTGGAAGACGCCGGACGGTGCGACCGCGTTTTGTCCCTGCAGGGAGGCCATGATCGAGCGGACATCGAGGCCGAGGGCCGCGATCTTCCGGGTGGAAAATTCGAGAAAGATCACCTCGTCCTGCGCGCCCAAAATGTCGACCTTACCCACATCCGGTACGGTCAAGACCTTGGCGCGGATGTTTTCGACCTGATCGCGCAGCTGACGCTGGGTCGGGCCGTCGCTGGTGAAGGCATAGATATTGCCGAACACGTCGCCGAAGCGATCGTTGAAGCCCGGTCCGATCACTCCTTGCGGAAAATCACCCTTGATATCCGCGATCATGTTACGGACGCGGACCCAGGTCGGCTTGACGTCAGCCGCCTTTGTCGTGTCTCGCAAATAGACGAATACGGTGGTCTGGCCCGCGACCGTCACGCTCTTGGTGTAGTCGAGCGATTCCAGCTCCTCGAGCTTCTTTTCGATCCTGTCGGTGACCTGGCGCGTCATCTCTTCAGGCGATGCGCCCGGCCACTGCGCCTGGATCACCATGGTCTTGATGGTGAAGTCGGGATCTTCCTGACGGCCAAGCTGAAGGTAGGCAAAGAGGCCTGCCGCCATGAAGGCGATCATGAAATACCAGACGAGCGAACGATGGCGGAGCGCCCAGTCGGAAAGGTTGAACGACTTCATGGCTTCTGATCCTGCTCGATACGGACTTGCTGTCCTGGCTTGAGGCTGTGGATTCCGGCGGTCACGACGCGCGCACCGGGGGCAAGCCCATCGGTGACGCGGACACCTGCGGGGTCCCCGGCGAGATCGACCTTGTGCAGCGATACGGTGCTCGCAGGCTGATCGACGACCCAGAGGAAATTCGCGCCATCCTTGGCGAGCACCGCCGAGGCGGGGACGCGCAATGTCGGACTTTGCGTAGTGCCAAGCTTCGCCGTAACCGTCGTGCCTAAGCGGAAACTTTCAGGGGGATTGTCGAGGGCGATGCGGACACGCCGCAGGCGCGTCACGGGGTCTGCCTGCGGGGCGATCTCGCGAACCTTGCCTTCCACCTGAACGGCGGGGAGAAGCTGCAAGCCGACTGTGAATGGTAGGCCAATTTCAAGCGGCACCGGGAAATCCTCCCCGATATCGACAACCGCCTCCCTGATGTCGGGCCTCGCGACCGTTACGACGCTTTGGCCCGGCGAGACCACCTGTCCGACCTCCGCCCCCACTGCGGTGACGACCCCTGCGAAATCCGCCTTGAGCTGTGCATAGCCGCGCTGCTCAATTGCCTTGATCAAGTTTGCCTGCGCGTGCGCCACCGACGCGTCGGCACCCGCCCGCGCCTGCTCGGCATTGTCCAGCGTCTGCTTTGTGGTGGCATCACTTGTGATGAGGGTTCGCTGCCGCTCCTCCGTCGCCGTTGCCGTCGCCAGCTGCGCCTGGGCCTTCGCAAGCTCAGCCTTGGCCGCGCGTACGGCGAGCTCAAGGGCCGTGGGGTCGATCGTGCCGACCGTCTGTCCTTCGCTGACGAGGTCACCGACGTATACGGGACGCGCGGTCAGACGTCCCAGCACGCGGAACGCAAGATTGGTCTTGTACCGGGGCTCAACAACACCCACGGCGACTGTGCTGTCCGCGCTACTCGGCTCAAGGACCATCGACAGCACAGGCCGAACGGGCTCGGGCGCTTTCGTGTCCTGCTGACATCCGGCCAGCACCAGCGCGGATATAAACGTGCCGGTTGCAATCATGGCGCGCCTGTTCATGACGGGTCTCCCTCATATGTCACGGCCTGGCCAACGCTCAGCAGCTTGCCGCCATCGATCACGACGCGCTCGCCCGGCTTGAGGCCCGCCTTGATCAGCACTTCGCGGGCTTCATAACCGGCAATCGTCACTGGCTTGAGCGCAGCCGTTTTGGTCGCCGGATCGACAGTCCAAACCGCGGGCTTCGATCCTGCCGCCGCCAATGCACTCCAGGGCAATGCGATCTGCTGCTGGGCTTTCGCTTTGACGGTTCCTGCAACGGCGCTTCCAAGCGTCATCGCTGCCGGCGGATCCTGGATGGCAACCTTGACGCGGATGGTCGCACTCTTCGCGTCAATCGCGGGCGAGACTTCCCTGACACGCCCGTTCGCCGTCGCGCCTGCGTCGGAGACAAGCGCCAGCGACACGCGGCTGTCTTCGAGGTCGCCAAAGAAGATGGATTCGTAGACGTCGAAGACGGCATCCCGCTCGCCGTCCTGCGCCAGCGAGAACACGGGCTGCGCGGCCTGTACGACCTGGCCGACTTCCAGATTGCGCGCGGTGATGACGCCTGCCGCTTCTGCGCGCAGCGCGGTATAGCCAAGGGCGTCTTTCGACGTTCCGAGCGCAGCTTTTGCGGCTTCAAGCGCACCTTCTGCGGTTCGCAATCCTTCCTGCGCCTGATCGTAGACCGTGCGCGTGGTGAAACCGCTTGCGATCAGCGTCTTCTGCCGTTCGAAGGTCGCCACGGCCACGCGCAACTGAGATTGCGCGGCTGTGACCGCCGCGGCTGCGGCATCGACGTCGGCCTGCTGCTCGGCGGGATCGAGCACAGCCAGGATCTCACCAGCCTCGACGTGAGCGCCGACATCGACATAGCGCGCGAGCACACGTCCGCTGACGCGGAATGACAGATCCGCGCGAAACCGGGCCTGGATTTCGCCGGTCAGGGTGACGGAGGCTTGTCGGTCGCGCGGCTGCACGATCTCTGTTCGCACCATCGCGGCACGCGTGATGGGAGCGGCGGCATGATCGTTGCAGCCGCTCAGCGCGATCGCGACAAGCGCGGCCGCCAGAACGCTGGGACCCCTCAGCTTGCGTTTGCGGACAGTTTCAACGACTTCAGCTTGGTTCGTAGTACGTTTCATGACACGTCCATGCGGTGACCAGGTGACAACAACTCGCCCAGCACATCCGCCGCCGCATGGGCAGAGAGCTGTTGGACTCCCCGAGGCGCACCTGGATCTGGTCGAATTGCAGTGGGGCGGCTGTCCTGATCCGGGGAGCTTGCTCTCGTGCAAAGCGCCGAGGTACCGGATGGGCTGACGTCTGATCGGCGAGACGGCCGCGGGATGCGACGCTCCGCGATCGCACAGTTCGCCTGCCACTCACGCTCTCTCAGAGGAAATGAAAGGACGACGGATGTGAATTCATCGCCGGAGCCGTGCTCGACCCGGCCGGCGAGACCCTTGGCAAGGTCATTGCTGATCCGAAGTCCGCTCCCCGCAGCACCCCGTGCCGACCGCGACCCATTGTCCAGGACGACGCAATTCACCACCGCGCCGATTCGCGACAACTTGATTCGGATTTCTCCGGTCCGCGCGTCGAAGCACGCATGTTTCGCGGCCTCGGTTACGAGCCCGTGGACGATCATTCCGAGCCGCCGGCATCGCTCTGGTTGGAGTGGAAGATATTCGGTGGCGACTACCAGCCGGATATTCATTCGATCTAGCAACGAACGTCGCATGGCGCTGCCCATCATGCGGATGTAGGTCGCGGCGTCGATCAGTGCCTTGCCCTTGGGCATTGCGAGCGCCTGCTGCACATCGGCATGACCATGCAACAGTTCGACCACGTCGCTTAAGGCGCGCTTGGCCTCCGCTCCCTCAACCCGGACCGCCGCGGCCGAGACCAGGTTGATCGCCGAGGCGAGCCCATTATTGATCCGGTGATTCAATTCGCGCAGCAGAATGCCCTGCTCCACGATTGGCGAGTCCGGGCTGCACACAGTCACGACGATCTCCTCGGGTTGTCCGGATAAGCGGCGGCCAAACGCGCATGTGGCGGCCGGCCGGTCGTCCGGATGGTTCGCGGGCCCGCAATCAGCGCCGGCCGTCGATCGGTATAAACAAACTATACCGTATATTTTCTTTTCATTGCATTTCCTTCCCGGGCATGTCAAGTGGGATCTAGGCGGGCACAAGCTCGTGATCAGGAGACGGTGATGGCGAAGAACAAAAGCCCGAAACGCGGCAGGCCGCCCAAGGACCTTGCCGGAGACGTCCAGGCGCGGATTCTCGATGCAGCCCAGCAGCTCTTTCTCGAGAAAGGCTTTCGGAGTGCCAGCATCGACGATATCTCCGAGTTGGCCCCTGCGAGCAAACCGACCATCTATGCTCATTTCCCCGGCAAGGAGGCGCTGTTCGTGGCGGTGGTGGCCCGGACCATCAACGGACTAACGGATTTCGAAGGGTTCACGCCGGCAGGCCGCACCATCCAGGAAAAGCTCACCAATCTCGGCATCGAGATCGTGGAGAGATTCGTCGAGGATACGTTGGACCTCACGCGCGCGACAATCGCCGAGGCGCGGCGATTTCCCGAGTTGAGCCGAAATGTTCACGACGCGGCGCGCGACCGCGCGGCTGGAGCGGTATCGCAACTCTTGAACGAGGCAACGCAGAGGGTCGCGCGCTCACCTAAAGGACCTTTCAGCGCAAAGCGGAGCGTAGCGACCGCGCAGATGTTCATGGATCTCATCCTGCTTCCGATGCTTATGAGATCTCTGATGGGTGAGGAACTGAAGGATCTCAGAAAAGAGCTGCCGACGTTCCTGCACGAACGGGTCAATTTCTTTCTTGCGGCTTGCGAGGTGGACTGGAGGCCGTGAATCAGCCACACCCCACCCCGCCCGCTATCCTTGCGGCACGGCTTCGGGACGTAAGTCGGCGCCGAGGTCGATCGACTGCTCCCACGGTACGTGATGCAGGGCGGCCGCGCAGAAATCCATCACCTCGTCAAACGCGGGCCGAACGGTAGCCGGCTTGATCCGCGACGGATTGAGATATCCGTCCATTGCTTCAAGCAAGCAACAAGTCATCACCATCGGACTTCCCGGTCGCAGTTCGCCGCTCGCCTGTCCGCCAGCAATGATCGTGCGCACGAGCCCCCGGATCCGGTCTGCGTAAGACAGCGCGACTGGCCAGCTCTCGCTTACCGCCGCAGCGACCAATTCGTGTAATTTGCTGTCGTTCTCCAGCCGGTGTTCGTGCAGTTGCGAGATTGCGCTCAAAGCGGCCGTTAGACGCTCCAGAGCCGAGCCGCTCAAGAGAGCCGCAAGCGTTGCGGCCGCGGAGACCTGTTCGAACAAATCAACCACGACCGCCTCTTCGATCGCCTGCTTTGAAGCGAAGAAGCGGTAGACGTTGGCGGGCGACATCGACGTTCCGCGAGCGATATCGGCGACGGTGGTCTTCCTGAACCCGATTTTGCGGTGCAATCGGATCGCGGCTTGGACGATCCGCTGACGAATGCACGGCGATCCGGCCGGAGGTATGCGTTCCTGCATCGCTCGGGACCTCAGTGAGATGGGATCGAATGCAGTTCACGTCGGCAAGCTTCGCCGAAGCCACGCAAAGGGTCCATTTCCTCCATGAACTCAGGAAGATCGCCAAATTCGCGGTTTGGTGACAGGTAGGTTTCGACAATCAGGCGACCTGCCCGCTCCGCGGCTTGAACCACTTGATCGCTGGACAGAATCCTCATCCGCCCTATGAGTGCATACAGATTGACCAATTGCGGAATCTCGGATTTGTCGCTGACGAGCGCGTCGGCGTAGACTCGGGAGGCTTCCTCGATGAAGCTTCGATAGAGCCGCTCGCGCTTGGAAATCGATCGGGCAGAGTGACGCTCGCGAAGCTTGCGGCGCCGGCTTACCCATCCAGTCACGATCGTGGAGATCGCTCCGAAGGCCGAGCCACCGAATGCGGCGAAAGCGGGAGCATAAATCGTGTTCATGCGATCATTCCTCATCTCTCGCGCCGCGGTCGCGGGTCGATCCCACGGTCCTGACCGAAGCAGCTTTCGCTGCGTGATCGAAAACAGCCCTGCAAGCATCGCTCAGGACTGATTTTCTTTGCCTGAGACAGGCCTCCACATTGGTGGCGTCGGGGATGTAGCTAAGGCATAGCCGGAAGGCGTCAGGCGCGCATGCGGCCCTCTGCTCGGAAGTGCCACGGTTCTCCTGCGCAAAGGCAGTCCCATTGCCGAACAAAGCCACCAGCATGACGACTAATGTGTACTTGAACATACAAAATCCTTTCTTCTGCCAGGCATCGCGCTTTCGAACGGGGAACGCAGCGTCATGCTCCGATTCCCCCGCCCGTCGAACTGCCTCAACACGAGCTTGTGAGTCTTCGCTCTTGACACACCCCGCGGTCTCGGATGTATACGAACTATACGGTTTAGTGTATTTATGGAGATGAGAATGTCAATCCTTTTGTGGCCCCTAAAGGAAAATCCGTGCCCGGGGCTTGCGCTCGCATCCCTGAACCTGGTCGTGGCTCTTTCTCTCGTTGGCCTGAGCCTGCTGCTGGGCGTAACGATATCCTTGCTTGCTGGGCTGCACGCGTTCGTCGGCGGGCGCTCCTGGATCGCGCCGAGGGGACTTCGGAACGGGAGCCGGGCGCGGTGAGCAGAGCATCCGCATTGTCGATGCGTACGCGCAGCTCGGTCGAGACCCGAGCATCCTTGCGGGGTTACTTTCTGTGGGTCGGCGGCGCATTGCTCGTGCTGCTCTTTGCAGCCAATTCCCTGCTGCCCGCGCCCGTGCCAAGCCAGCTCGTCGAATCGCATTCGACGTTTCCGCCGATCCGCATCGCCTCCGACCTGAAGGGACCGGAAGCAGTTGTCATCGATACCAGCCAGCCCGGTTTCCCGCCTGTGCTCCCGGATCGGGAGACCGAAGTCCCCTCGCCGCTCAGCTCTGCTGTGGCCGATGCTGTACAGCCGCCCGCATCAATGTCCAAGCAAGCCGATGCGAGTGACGGCAGCTCCGCAATCCCGACCCATGTCCGTGAAACGTTGGCGCAGTTGGATCCGGGAGTTTCCGATCAAGCCGGCTCACGCACGAGGCCAGTCGGGCTTGCCTCGGAACCACAGCGCAATTTCGTTCAGACTCGGTCCGAGAAGCGGCGGCCACCTACCCGGCATTCGAGTTTCGATAACGCTCTCGAATGGTGCGATTCACGAAGCCGCGGCCAAAGTTCGTGTCCATACGTGCTCATGCACCCTAGCACACGCCAATAAGGCCACCGGTCAACTTTCACGGACAGCCACTGGATTTACCTCATGTCGAAGAAGCGATTGATTGCGATTATCGTTTGGTCCGCCACGCTTGCTGCTACGGGCGCGAGAGCCGATGTCACCCACACATCTTTGGACGCCACAAATAGAAGCGTAGCCGCGCAAGGCGATGCCGATGAAGCGGTGATTCGTCGGCTGCTCGAGCAATTTCGCACCATAAAAATTCCACTCAGTCAGGCGGTAGCGATCGCCGAGCATCTACATGACGGTTCAAAAACTGCGGATGTTAGTTTTGAGATTTCCGGTCCGGCCATTTATCGGGTGCGGACGGTAGGCAATGAACGACTTTGGGAAAATGTCATAGATGCTAACACCGGAAGAGTGACAGAAAGGGAAGTTTCGTCATCGCTGAAGGAGCTCGACCGAGAGAATCTGGGCAAAATCATTGCCCTGAAGTCGGTTGAGCAAGAGCTGTCGGACGCCGTACGCATCGCCGAGAAAGCTGCAGAGGGAAGCGCTCTCGCCGGAGGCCTAACGAAGCAGGATGGCAAACTCAACTTCGTGGTCGTCGTCGCCAGTGGTGACCGCTTGAAAGAGATCATGCTCGAACCGCCCAGAGTCGGTAGGGAAAAGTCAGCTCGCCATTAGGCGCCGCCGACAGCCGCTATATGGCACATGGACGCGCCGCGTCGCCAGATCAGTGCCTGAGTCGATCGCCTCTCTGAACCACGCCCGCGTCTGGAAGCGCCTATCAAAATTCGGATTCATGTTGCTGAGCACACAAACCTACGCTGACCGGCTCCTCGAGCACAAGGAAGGCAAAGTGTCCGCTTCGCGCGCAACTAGCTGTCGTTCCTTCCATGCGGTTGACGATTATGCAGCCAAGCGGCGCTCCTCCTCGCCCCCCGCTTGATCACTACCTGAAGCCCTCTTCAGGAAGCGAGCCAGAGCCGCCTTGCGCGAATCGCGGTCCAGCGCGTAGGCGGTTTGCTTGAACTCAATGCCGTCCAGGAGCCCTTGAATGTAGCCAGAGATCGTGTCCGCAGCCATGATGAGCGCCGTGTCAAGCGTATGAATGTATTTGCTTGTCACCGAGCCCTTGGCATGGCCGACCAAGGCCGCGATGGTTACCTCGGTAAAACCGAGATCATTGGCGATGCTCGCGAAGCTATGACGTAGGACGTGCGGGGTCACATCCGAGAGCGGCGAGCCCTCGAAGACGAGCTTCCAATGATTCGGGAAGCTGCCAAACGTGTTGTCCTCACCCTGTCCTGGGAAAACGAATGTCCCGAATTTGAGGGTGCGCTGCCGTTCGAGATATTCGACAACAGGCAGCCCAATGGGACGAATGGATTCACCCTCCTTACTGTCTTCCAACCGCAAACAGCTGGCCTCGGTGTCCACCTCCTTCCATTTCAAGCCGATCATCTCGCTGCGCCGGCAGCCGGTCAGCGCAAGCTGACGAACGACGTCTACGACCGTGGTGTATTTCTCCTGCTTGGAGGCATCGCGCAGCATCCGACCCAGTATTCGATACTCCGCCTCCGAGAGCCGGCGCTTCCGCACGTTGTCCTTTGGCCTGCGGATGCCATGAGCTGGATTGCTCTCGATGATACCTGCTTCGACGGCGTAGGTAAGGATGCCACCAAGAAGGCCGACGGTGCGCGTGGCCGTTCCAGCGCCGCCTACTCTCGAGAGCAGACATACGAGTAGCCGGCGCCTAGGCCTGTTAAGGGGCCAACGGACTAAACCGCGGTAACGTCATGCTCTCGCCGAGCCTGCTCTCCCGCGGTTTTCCTCCCTTGGAGGTTTGCGGACGCCGGCCCCGTGCCCGCGGCTCCACCTTCATGGGGCCGGCATCCGAAAACCTTCACAAAACCGGAAGTCTTACCTGCTCTGGCCTCACGTCTGCCTTACCCTGAAGGCGGACGTCGCCAGCTCCGCTAGCCGCTGACAGGATGCACGCTCAGCAGTCCGCCTAGCCGACCGCTCAGCTCTGGCATTGTGCCTTATCGCGTAGGAATCCCTCAATGGCGCTCGCCACGGCATCCGGCAGTTCTTCGTGGATCGCAAGCTTGCCTGCGGCCAGCTTCGTGACCTGAACATGAGCGTTGGGAACCTCGGCAAGTGATTCCATTTCGGCGCGAGACTTTGGGGGCGTCTCTTTACCGTAAATGACGAGGATTGGCACGGCTGCTTGCCGAGCAAGATCGAGGAAAGCGGAACGACTATCCACGCGATCAAGTGCACCAGTCACGAAGCGCACCGAGCCGTGCCGAGCGCCGGGTGTGCGCGTGACGGCGAGCTTGTCGGCAAGACGCTCTCCGGTTAGCCAGTCGGGATCGCTGTAGACGTGCTGGCGCGCCATCTTCTGGATGACGAAGCGACTGACATTGAGCCGGTAGAGCAATGGACCGACGAGCGGGTGATCGACGGCCGCGCGCACGCAGGTGAACCACGAACGATTGCTGCCCATCATGGTAGGCAGCGGACCGCGCCAGGTCGGCGCAATCAGCACGAGACGATCGATCGTGCCCGGCTGGTAAACCGCCTGATAGAGCGCATAAGTAGCGGCATGGCCGGCTGCCACGACGCTATGCGGGCGCGGGACGATCTCGTTCAGGAACCAGTTGAGGAACGCCGACAGGATCTCCGGCGACCAATCATCACGCGGACGTGGCCGATTGCCGAAGCCCGGCCAGTCGACTGCCGAGACATGGAACTGCGACGAGAGCCGGTCGAGCAGGGAATGCATTTCCCGACGCGTCGAGATCGAGCTCAAGGCCGGCAGCAACACAACGGATGGCCCGGTACCAGCCTCGTCCATGCCGAGCGCGATCTCCCCGTGCTCCCACTTGCAAATGATCGTCCGCTCCATTGCTCGATCCGAACCGCTTATAGCGCCTTGGGTTGCGGCTCGACTTCCGCCGCAGGAATCGTCTTCTCTGGCGCCGGCAGCAGGCGCGCCGCGTTGAGGATAAAGACCAACTCAGAGACGACATGGATCGCCGCAGCGAGCAGCGGATTGAGGAAGCCGAAGGCGGCGAGCACAATGCCGAGCGCATCGATCCCAATCGTTCCGGCAAAGTTCTGCCAGATGATGCCGCGTGTCTGCTTCGCAACCGCCAGCGTCTCGACGAAGCGCTCGAGGTCGTTGCCGAGCAGCACCACGTCGGCGCTCTCCCGCGCCACGTCGGTGCCGGATCCCATGGCCACGCCGACATTGGCGTCGGCCAGCGCTGGAGCATCGTTGACGCCGTCGCCCACCATGGCGACTACGCGCTTGGCCGCCACGAGCGCCCGGATGCGCGAGAGCTTGTCTTCCGGCAGGAGTTCGGCCTCGATTGTTTCGATTCCAAGCGCCGCGCCAACGGAGTTTGCCACCTGCCTGGTATCGCCGGTGAGCAGGACCGTGTGAAGACCCATGTCGCGGAGCGCCTCTATCGCCCGCTTGGCCTCAGGACGGATCGTGTCGGCCACGACAATTGCGCCTAAAAGCCGGCCGTTGCGGGCGACCAGAACCTCCGAACCAGACTCGTCCGCCAATCCGGCGGCCGGCACGTCAATGCAGTTGTCGGCCATCCACGTACGATTGCCGACCAGGATGGTGCCCTCGCTGACTTGCGTCGCGATGCCTCGTCCTGGCGTATAGGCGAAGCTTGACGGCTCGACGACCTCGCGACCCAGCCGGCGCGCATAGGCGACGATCGCTTTGCCGAGCGGATGCTCGGAGCGCAGCTCGGCCGTTGCCGCCGCATCGAGAAGCTCCTTGTCCCCAGCCTGGGCGACCGGCATGACCCGTTGCACCTCCGGCCGGCCGAAGGTCAGCGTGCCGGTCTTGTCGAGCACAACGGTGTCCACCTGCCCGAGCGTCTCCAGATGGACGCCGCCCTTAACGATGGCGCCGAGCCGGGCCGAGCGGCCAATGCCGCCGAGGATCGCGAGCGGCGTGCCGGCGGCAATGCCGCAGGCGCCGGCGACGATGATAACCGAGATCGTGGAGTAGATGTTACGCGTGATCAGGAAGGTGAGTACCGCGGCGCCAAGCGCGAAGTAGACGAGATAGCCCGCCATGCGATCAGCCAAGCGCTGCACCGGCGCGCGCGACTTTTCGGCGCGCTCGACCGCTTCAATGATCTTGCCATAACTCGTATCGCGGCCGATCCGCTCGGCTGCGACTTCGAGCGCGCCAGACTGGTTGATTGAGCCGGCGAAGACATGCGCGCCAGCCACCTTCTCGACCGGCATCGACTCGCCGGTGATGCGAGATTCATCGACAAATGAGTGGCCGGACCGCACCGCGCCGTCGACCGGTATCCGTCCGCCAGGCTCGACCAGGATGGCGTCTCCGACCGATAATTCCTCCGCCGAGACCGATCGGATCGTGCCCGCCCTGCGCACCGAGACCTCGCGCGGCAGGAATTCGAGCAGGTCGCGGATAGCCTTGCGGCCGCGCCCGACCGTTAGGCCCTCCAGCACCTCCGCAACCAGGACGAAGAGCGTGATGACGAGCGCCGTGAAGAACTCGCCAATCGCCGCCGCCGCAACGATGGCGATGGTCATCGATAGCTCCATCGTCATGCGCCGCTCGGCAATGTTCTCGAACGCTTCCTTCAGGATCGGCCAGCCGCCGATCAGGAGGCCGATGATCCCGATGACGCTGACCGCCGAGAACGGCTCCCAAACACGAAACCAGACCGCTGCCGCCGCGATCGCCACGAGACCTATTCGAACAGTCTCCGGCCACTCGAATGTATGCTCGTGATCGTGCTCAGGGTCGTGATCGTCGCGATCATGGTGGTGATACGCACGAGGATGCGGCTCTGCCGCCGGCGCTTTTACGCGTGCTTCGGCCTCATTTGCCAGCTGGTGGTGCGCTGTATCGTGAACGACCATAAGGGCGAACTCCGATTCTACTTGAGATAGGCGCGAACGACATCGATCAGTTCGCCGGCGCCTTCATTGCGTTGCTTCTGGTCGAGGACCTGATCGACCAGGTGAAGTCGGATGTGGTCCTCGATTACTTCCGCCATCAGACCGTTGACGGCGCCGCGTACGCCCGCGATGAGCTGCAGCACATCGGCGCAGCCCTTTTCTTCCTCCAGCGCGCGCTCGACGGCCTCTATCTGGCCACGAATGCGGCGCGCGCGGTTGAGCAGCTTCTGTTTCTCACGGGTCGTGTGCGACATCCGGTGCTCCGTTGTTTAGTATAGTATACCCCCCTATGATATAATCCAGGGTGAAATAGTTTGCTTGCCGCTCAGAGGCGAGTTGCGCTTGGAGCGCTTGCAGCCCTGCGAGGCGCTGCTCGGCCGGCTAGGTCGGCGCGCCTTCGACGCCCTACGACGCGAAGCGGCGAGATGGCCGACCAAAGCAAAGCGGGCAAGCGACGATACAGAGAGGTCTTAGGGGCATTCGCGGCGCGCCGACATCACCGACCTGCCATGACCCGGACCGACTGCATGGAAAGCGAAGCGCCGCACACAAACGAAATGCCAAACAGGCCCTACACCGCGGACACCCTGCTCGCCCGGATGAGGCCCGACAGCGAGCGGTAGAAGGCTGCCTGCTCGGCGAACATCCAGCCCATGAAGTTAGAGGCCGGCGCAGCGGCGGCGGGATGAGGAGCGCCAAATGGCGCGCCCTTGGCCGACGCGATATCGGTGGCACTGGGCGCAACGATCGCCATTAGCACAGCCAAGACGAGAACGCGCGACCTGGTCACGGGCACTTTACCAGGATCTTGTTAGCAAAGGTCTCGCCATAGGTGCTGGAAGGGTCGAGCGGGACGACATCGAGCTGGCTGAGCCGTGCCTGTTCGGCCGGTGTCGGCTGGCGCGGCAAATCGTAGGTGAGCACGCAATGCGGCGCGCCAGTCAGGGACACCGGCTTGTCCTTGGCGAACTCGAAATCCACGAAGATGGAGGGATCATAGATCTCGATTTGCGTTGCCTTCGCTGGGGCCGCCGCCTTCAACGGCAAGGTGAAATGCAGTGTGAGAGCAGCATTCTTGTAGTCGAGCCAGTAGTCGACCGGATCCGAAAACTTCAGCTTCTTGCCGTCGGCGCGCGCGTAGGTGAAGT
Source organism: Bradyrhizobium sp. Ses1 (assembly GCF_059512365.1). Taxonomy (NCBI): domain Bacteria; kingdom Pseudomonadati; phylum Pseudomonadota; class Alphaproteobacteria; order Hyphomicrobiales; family Nitrobacteraceae; genus Bradyrhizobium; species Bradyrhizobium sp. Ses1. The sequence goes on along the minus strand of NZ_JCAMOQ010000047.1, from coordinate 7,511 downwards.
AGGCATACTCCTTCAGCGAATCGACGTTGGTCTGCGCGAGCGAGGCCAGCTCTTTGCGCGTGTACTGGCCTTTCTCGGCGTGTGCGATGCCCTGAAGCGCATAGGCGGAAAACATATCGTCGAAGGTCCAGGCGTGGCGAATGCCCGTCATGGTGCCATCCGCCGCATAAAGCACTTCGCTGTGGAAGGAGACCCAGACGTGAGGATGCGCCTGCGCGCGGTGGATGGATAGCGCGAGCAGGAGCATCGCGCAGAAGGAAGGACAGAGTCGTTTCATCATGGCTATTTTGCCCGGTCGGAAAGCCGGTGGTGAACGCCGCAAGCGCCGAGTTCCGTGAGGAGATGCCGGATGCGGCCATGTTCCGTCATCCGGCCGCTTCTTCTCGATGGAGCGGGCCCTTTCCGCACTTTTGCCTCCCTTCTGTAGCGCGAGCGTCCCGCCCCTCGCCGGCCGCATCGGCGGGCGGGAATATGCTGTCGTAGATCGCGCGGGCCTTCCGGATCAGACGCGCCCGCTCGAGTTCGGATTTAGAAACAAATCCTACGATCTCGCCCATCTGCATTCCCTTTAGGCGCAGCAAGCCTCAAAGCCTTGCCTTAGCAGGTCCTTCGGCAGATCACGCCCGATGAAAACAAGCCGTGTCTGGCGCGTCTCCTGTTCCTTCCACGGACGTCGACTTCCGCCTTCAATGAGCATGTGGACGCTTTGGACGACGAACTGCCGATCGTCATCCTCTATTGATGCGATGCCCTTCATGCGCAGGATGTCCGTCCCGTAACGCTGGGTGACATCCTGAATCCATGGCACGAACCGATTGGGCTTCATCGGTCGATCCGCGACCAGGGACAGGCTGCCGATCCTTTCGTCGTGTTCGTGCTCGTGTTCTTCAATGAGGAACCGCGGCTCGACTTCGAGGATGCGATCGAGATTGAAGGCATCTCGTCCCAATACTTGGGCGAGATCGATACCACAGCGCTCCGTTCTGTGAATTCTTGCGTGTGGGTTGATGTTTCGGATGCGACGTTCGACCTTTGCGAGGCCGCCCGCATCGACAAGGTCGACCTTGTTGACGAGAACGATGTCAGCGAACGCGAGTTGTTCCTGCGCTTCCGGCGCGCGATCGATCTGTTCGAGGAGATGCCTGGCATCCGCGACGGTAATGATGGCGTCGAGCTTTGTCTTGCGGCGGACGTCCTCGTCGACAAAGAACGTCTGCGCCACCGGCGCGGGATCTGCGAGCCCCGTAGTCTCGACGACAATGCCGTCGAAGCCGCGGCTGCGCCGCATCAACCCCGCGATGATGCGAATGAGGTCGCCGCGGACCGTGCAGCAGATGCAGCCGTTGTTCATCTCGAAAATCTCCTCGTCCGCGTCGACGATGAGATCGTTGTCGATGCCGACCTCTCCGAATTCGTTCACGATCACCGCAAACCGCTTGCCGTGCGTCTCGGAGAGAATGCGGTTCAGCAGCGTGGTCTTCCCGGAGCCGAGATAGCCGGTCAGAACCGTGACGGGGATCCGGGGTGCAGCATCGGCCATGGTGTTCTTTTCTCCTCGTGCCTCGTGGGCGGCGCTTTTCGCCATATCGTCGGGATCGCTCATCTGCGCACGGTTGGCTTCGGGTCGGGATCGAGCGGAACGACGCCTTAGCAACCTGATGGGAAATGCCACCCCGAGTCGTTGCCACCCGGGTGTGTAATGTTATAACGTTACATGTGGTCGGGAGAAGACGCAAGGGATGTCAGTCAAGCGATTCGGAGAGGCCCTTTTGTTCCGGCAGTGTCGCGACACCCCAGTACTTGCCGACGCGTGCAAAAATGCTTCGAAACGGGAGAATTGATCCGGTGCGGTTAAGGTCCGTCCTTCTGATCTGCGGCCTGTTCATTTTCGCCATCGCTTTATTGGCGTCGCAGTCTTTTGCCGCGCGGCAATCATCGGATGTTCCGGCTTGGCTGAGAGCCCATGTCGGTGAAGGCGAAGGTCAAATCGCAGAAGTGGTCTTGCAGAGGGCGCGCGCGCTTTACCAGCAAAAAGTCAGCCAAGGCGCGGTTAAAAATCCCTGCTACTTCGCCATGGACGCTACGCGTCCCAACAATTTAAGCAATGGCAAATTGGGGGGCCGATTCTACGTCATCTGCGAAGATGACGGTCGGCCTCGTCGGCAACAATCTCCTCAACGAGAACATCCGCAATTCCGTGCCCTACGCCAAGGACCAGGTCCTGCTGCCGGGCCTCGGCGTGCGGGCGTTTGCGAATTTGAAGTTTTGAGCCGAAAGGAGAACTACCTCTTACAGCCGGAGGAGGCCTCAGGATGAATCGACGAGGTGAGGCAGTAACGGCTGCCGGCTCGCACGTTATTGGCGCCGACACCCGCCCCCGGAATGCTACAGAGCTCGCGAGCTGCGGCTGGCTCGTCGAAGTTAACTTAATTTCGGAACGCGAGCCTGATCTGAGGATCTTCGTAGTTGGAACACAGGAGGCCAGTGAGGCGGAAGAGGCAATCCTGCGCTATCCCGGTCTCGTTCGCGAAGACAAGAGGACCGCGCGGCGAAGCCTTTCCGAACATGAGATCGCGCGTCTCGGACTGAGAGCGGGTGGGGTGAGGCCGTATATTATAGGGCCTGCCGAAAGGGATGATCGCTAGGCAAGTTCTGGATCGATATTGCCAAAACTAGCTCCGAGGTAGGAGCATCGATGTCCGCTGCGCGTCTTCGCCGTGTAAAACCAGTGTCACGGGAGGTCGGTTCTGAGAGCCAGGAGCTGCCGGTCTCTCAGGCGGCGATCGCAGCGATCAGCGACTTGATGCCGATAATGTTAATAATCCAACGAGAGTCGCATTTCGCGCGATCCGCGCTTGGCGAGCGATGAATGAAGGGTGAGAGACATGGCAGGCGCAGCATGCGGGCGCGAGAACCGGATTTCGGCAAGTTTCGCAACCGCAATCCGGGCCTCCAGCAGAAATCCCAGACGCTCTCAGCGACTCGCGCATCTCACATCTGGTCGCCTCAGGTTGAGTGATGAGTTTGGCGTAACAGCTACGCCGCCAAACGGCGCTCCTCCTCGATCTCCTCCGGGTCACTACACGAAGCCCTCTTCAGGAATCGGGCGAGAGCAGCTTTCCGTGAATCACGGTCCAAGGCGTAGGCGGTTTGCTTGAACTCAATGCCGTCAAGGAGCCCTTGAATGTAGCCTGAGATCGTGTCCGCGGCCATGATGAGCGCCGTGTCAAGCGTATGGATGTATTTGCTCGTCACCGAACCCTTTGCATGGCCTACCAGCGCCGCGATGGTCACCTCGGTAAAACCAAGATCGTTGGCGATGCTCGCGAAGCTATGACGCAGGACGTGGGGAGTTATGTCGGATAGCGGGGAGTCCTCGAAGAGATGCTTCCAATGGTTCGGGAAGCTGCCGAACGCGTTGTCCTCACCCAGCCCTGGGAAGACGTATGTGCCTACACCGTCGGTGTGCTGCCGCTCGAGATATTCGACGACTGGGAGCCCAATGGGACGGATGGATTCACCCTCCTTGCTGTCCTCCAATCGCAAGCAACTCGACTCGATGTCCGCTTCCGTCCATTTCAAGCCGATCATCTCGCTGCGTCGGCAGCCGGTCAGCGCAAGCTGGCGAATGATGTCCGCGATCGTGGCGTATTTCTCCTGCTTGGCGGCGTCGCGGAGCATCCGACCGAGTATTCGGTACTCCGCCTCCGATAGCCGACGCTTACGCACCTTGTCCTTTGGCTTGCGGACGCCATGGGCCGGGTTGCTTTCGATAATGCCTGCTTCGACCGCATAGGTAAGAATGCCGCCAAGAAGACCAACTGTGCGGGTGGCCGTTCCAGCGCCGCCGCGAACGATGGCCTTTCCGCGCAGCTTCTTAGTCTTGACCGAAACCCGCGTCTTTCCTGCCATGATGTCCTTGAGGACCTTGTTGATGTCGGTCTTGGTGAGATCCTTGACCCGGCGGGTCCCTATGAGCGGAATGATGTGACGCTCAATGCGGCCGGTGTCGGTGACAATCGTTGAGGCCTTCTTCGGTCGCCCGCCTTTTCCGAGGATAAGCCCGGCCTGGAGATCAGCGAGATAGCGGGTGCACAGCTCCTTCACAGTGATCGCCTTGTGATCAAGCTGTCGATCTTCGACCGGATCCTCACCCCCAGCGACGCGACCGAGTTGCACCTTCGCCTCTCGACGCGCCGTCTCTGGCGCCCAGGCGCCGTGAAGTCCAATTGTGTAGCGACGCGAGCGACCTCCTATGCGATACTGGATGACGTAGCTGCGCTTGCCGGTACTAAAGACCCGGAGTCCGAAGCCCGGCAGTTCGTCATCCCAGATGACGTAGTCCTTCTCTTTGGCTTCTGCCGCCTCGACAACCCTCTTTGTGATCTTGACCATGACATTCCTTCGTTCCGGGCACGATCTCTCGCGTAAGCAGGACGTAAGCACGCGGGAGAAAATCGATGCGTGTTTTCGGATAGGAACGTCGCTTGTTGAGTTGATAATATCCAGTTACTTCAGCTGGATAGCGTAGCACAGCGTGCCCTATCGCATTTTTTGGATGGGCACGTTATCTTGCTCCGAAGGCAAAGGTCACACGTTCGAATCGTGTCGGGTGCGCCATTCTGGAATGGCCTGAAAAGAAGGCGTTTCTAGCAATTAAGGCCCTCCTGTCCCAGCGCCCGAAAAGCTCGCTGTCACAACCGTGTCACAGCGAGAAAAAACATGGCCACGATCAGGCAACGAGGCAAAAAATGGCAGGTTCAGGTTAGGCGGACATGCTCCGGGGCCGTGTCCAAGTCCTTCCTTAGAAGGAAGGACGCGGACGCTTGGGCGAGGCAAATGGAGATTCGGGCGGACCGCTCCGATTTGCCTCCCGATGGCGGCGCTCTCAAGTCCATCCGACTAGCCGACCTCATCCACCGTTATCGGAATGAAGTAACTCCCAAAAAGCGCGGGGCGAGGATGGAAGACTCTGTGCTTGCACAAATGCTCTGCGACCGATCTGCAAATTGCCGCTTTCCCAACTGGGGACCGCTGACTTCGCCCGTTATCGCGAGCGCCGATTGGCTTGCATCGCTCCTACGACGCTCAAACGACAACTCAACCCGGTCCAACACATGTTCGAAGTCGCAAAGCGCGATTGGGGGATTCCGATTAGAGAGAATCCCGTCAAAGCGCTTTGCTTCTCTGCGGCGACGCGCATGAGGACTCGTCGGCTACGCCCTGGAGAGTTGAACAGGTTGTTGAAGGTTGCGCGCGCGCCGTAGCGCCATTATTGCGCAGATCATCCAATTTGCGCTCGCTACCGGTATGAGGCGGGGCGAAATCGCCAACATGCGGTGGAAAGACCTCGACCTCAAAAGGCGCTTTCTAACTATACCGGTCACCAAAAACGGTCATGCGAGAACGATCCCGCTTTCAATCGACGCGATCAGGTCGTTACCCCGCCGCTCTCCAATAGACGGCCGCGTCTTTCCGATGACCGGGAACGCCATACATCTGGCTTGGGATCGCATTACCAAGCGGGCTGGAGTTGATGACCTACGGTTCCATGACCTACGTCATGAAGCGATCAGCCGGTTCTTCGAACTAGGACTGACTATTCCAGAGATAGCAACCATCAGCGGTCACCGCGACGCTACAATGTTGCTCAGGTACGCTCACGCATCGTCGAGTGCGGTGTTCAAGAAGCTCAATCGCATGGCTGCTTGAAGTGTAGTCTTTAGAGCTTCCGATAGGTAACGTGCGCCGTGGCGAACGGAATCCCCGCTCGCCCGGCGCTACCACGAACGATGCACGCCCGCTCATCAATCGCATAAAACCAATCGTCGAAGTTCAGCTTGAACGACTTGCCATCGCCGTCCGGTGTGTCGCGCGTGTACTTCCAATGGAGGGCACACCCCGCTTGCTCGCCGGTAGCTCCGCCTTCCAGCCGATTTATTGGGCCTTCGCCCCTCTTGTGGATAGTCACGCTATGACGGTCACTCGAAAAGACTATGGCTCGGCTTCTGCATCTAGCGCGCCCTGCCGACACAGCTTAGCGCAGAATAAATTCCAAGCGATTAGGACGATCAGTCGAGCATCTTCGCTCTTTTTAACGATCTAGGTCGAAAGCAGGACCGACGTGCAGCGGAAAGCCACAAGATCGAAAAAGCCAAGCGCTCGGGCGCGGCGCAACCTGCTGCAATCACGCTTTGCCTTCCAACCGTCGTTCCGCATCGAATACCTCCACTATCCAGCTGACCATGACGCTTGGCGCTTCTGGATGCTGATGGATAGAGTGGATCAAATGGGTTGCTCCCAGTCGCGAGCGAAGGGTAACTATCTTGGCCCGATTTGCATCTGGTGCCGACTCGAATGACGCATCACATCGAGCCGCGCCGAAGGCTAGTTCGCGACCGAAAACCGGCCGAATTAGAGAAGGCAAAAATAGGCACCCAACTGCTATGAGTACGATCACAGACTGAATGACGTGCGCAATTCCCAATTCTTTAGAAAGCATGAGAGTCACTGAAAGAAGAAGGAAAATAACCATCGTGCTCGGCCTATATACAAATTCATACACGAATCTAAGCAGGCGGTTAGCAATTGCTCCTGCAGCTAAGCTTAACGCAGCTTCATCATCGACACCTCTTAGAACTAGCAAATGGTTATCTATTAACTTGGCATCCCAGCTGGTCGCTTCCACCAGACGACGTGGCCTTAGTTGCCAAGATGTCGGATGCTGCAGATTGAGCGGATTAATCAGCAACGAATGAAGTTTGTTTCCGAGGTACCAGCTCACTACACCAAAGGCGAGAACGAAAACGGATTGAGTCTTCAGATGCCAGTCAAGAACGCCAATGTAGTTGTAGAAATCGATTAGGTCCCGCATACTTTCATTCAGCGATTCCAAAGCGTTCAAGGTAGCGTCGGACTCAGCAGCATCGATCTTACGAACGTACGTTTTTCGGACTCTGTAGAACTGAAGGATGGATCCCCACACTAAACTATCGGCCCATGATAGCGTCATAAACACAAAGAAACGCAGCGTACCTAACGAAAACCTGTACTCACGATTGGTCTCGAAAAGCTCGAGAAAAGGCGTTGCAAGCGTGGCAACGAAAACGTTTGATCGATCTTCTAACTTCGAGACCGCCTGCATAGCTACGTTACCCCCATGACTGTGGGCGATTATTAGAATCGCACAATCCGGGGAAGAATGGGCTTCTACATAGAATTTGAGTTCGCAGGCAGCTTTCGCCCGCTCTAATACCGAGTTCGATCCGCTCCAGTTAAAAACTGAAACTTCGATGGAAAGATTTGGAAGCTTGTTGCGGCATTCGGATATCAGCGAACTGACAAAGCCCGATTGTCGGTGGCACCATGCTGCCGAGGGTACCTTTCGGAAAATGCCTCGACCCCAGGTACCATGAACTAGAATAACACGCAGTTTTAGGGTCTGTACCTAATTAGCGCACTCTGATTCCCTTGGACCGAACTGATTCGGCACGGGGGACTTCGATGCGCAA
>NZ_JCAMOQ010000046.1:0-74915 GCF_059512365.1 Bradyrhizobium sp. Ses1 | reverse complement strand
AAGGCTTCCTCCTAAAAGAAAGCCTTGAATCACGTTCCGTCTGATTTGAGAATCCCAAGAGTCCACACAGCCTAGTGCCCCATGCGCGCCGAAGCCGGGTGACCCGGCACCTTGAAGCGTTTTCCGGTGTCGCTAACCTTCCCACCATCGACTTTCAGGATCGAGAAATCCTGAGTCAGGTAATTTCCGGCCAGCAGGTACTTGCCGTCCGGCGTGAACACGACGGCTTCGGGCAAGCCACCGACCTCGATGTCTTGAGTCTTGGTCACCTTCTTGCCGTCGATCTTCAGCACCGTGAGGCTGCCGTCCTTGTGATAGTAGTACGCGTTCTTCATGTTGGAGCCGCGCAAAATGGCGGCGACAGCGAGATCTCCCTTCGGCGAAATCGCAAGGCCCTCGGGGCCGTCGCCGACCACCACACGATCGATGATGCGCGGCGGATTGGCTTCGAGATCGATCACGCTCGTGGTGTCGACGCTGCCGTCGGATGAGCCGGCGCCGCCATTGTCGGACGTCAGCGCGAGTTTGCCATTCGGCGTCACCGCGACATTGTACGGCCATTGGCCCGTCGGCAGATCGACCTTGTTGTAGGTGACCTTGTCTCCGGCAATATCGAGCACCGAGACCTTGTGCGCGGGGAAGCGGACAGCGAGCGCCCGCTTGCTGTCCGGCGTGAACGCCACATGGGCGACGCTGTCGGGCAACGCAATGGTGTCGGTGACCTTGACGTCGGTCCCATTGATCGAGAGCACGCTAACGGAATTGTCGCCGCGATTGGCGACCAGCGCCATCTTGCCGTCCGGACTGATGCTGAGCCCGGAGGGCTGCTTGCCGACGGTCACGGTTGCTGCCAGCTTCGGCGGCTCGGCCTTGAGATCGATGACATAGACCTTGTTGTCCGGCACCTGCTTCAGCGCATCGCCGTCCTTGGTCACATCGACCGAATCGGCGACGAGAGCGATCGAGCCGGTCGGGTCGATGTCGAGATTGACCGGCGGTCCCACCACCGAATTCTTCAGCGGCAGTGAGGCGACGGTCTTGGGATTTTCGGGATTGGCGAGGTCGAGGATGAGAACCTGGTCCTTGCCGGGCGCAGACAGGATCGGTTTTCCATCGTCATCCCATAACACCTTCTCGTCGAGCCCGACGATCATGAAAGGTTTCGCATGGGCAGGATTGAACGTGAGATTGCAGAGCAGGACTGCGGCTCCCAAAGATAGTCCGACGGCGCGGTAAGCAGGCATTGGCGTTTCTCCCGGTTGCGCCGGCCACTGGCGGGCCGGTTTCGCGCAGGGAAAATTAAGCAGGGAATACGATCCTTGCCAATGGCCGAACTGACGTGCGTGTTGGCGCTCGGTTCTATACGTCGTCTGGATCGGGTGACCGACGCGCCCCGTCGGCCGATGTCCCGGCCCTGCTATGGGAGAGTAATGCCGTCGTCACTCCGGCTGGATGCCCGCGAATTTGGCGACCTTGCCCCATTTCTCGGTCTCCGCCAGCACGTAAGCCTGCATGTCCTGGGCCGAACCGCCGACGGGGTCGGCGCCGAGCTTGCGCAGGCGTGCAATCCCGTCCTCGGTCTTGAGGAATTTGTCGACGCTCGCGTTGAGGCGGTCGATGATCTCCTTCGGCGTCTTCGCAGGAGCCGCGATCGTGAACCAGGAGGCGGCCTCATAGCCGGGCACGCCCGCCTCCGCGATCGTCGGAAGATCGGGCAGCAGCGGCCAGCGCTTGGAGGTGGACACCGCAAGCGGACGGATCTGTCCGGCTTCGGCGAAGGGCTGCGCGGCGGGGAGGTTGTCGATCATCAGATGCACGCGGCCGGCGATCAGGTCGGTCAATGCCGGCGCGCTGCCCTTGTAGGGCACATGCGTGATCTCGACGCCGGTCATCGAGCGGAACAGCTCGGTCGAGACATGCGCGGTGCTGCCGAGCCCAGGCGTGCCGTAGAACAATTCGCCACGCTTCGACTTGGCGTAGTCGATCAGTTCGGCGACCGACTTCACCGGCAGCGAATTGGTGACCGAGCAGAGATTGGGCACCCGCGCGATGATGATGACCGGCGCGATATCCTTCAGCGGATCGAACGGCATGTTCCTGAACACGAACGGATTGATCGCATGCGTGCCGGGCGTGCCCACGAGGAAGGTGTAACCGTCGGGATCGGCCTTGGCGACGGCGTCGGCCGCGATATTGCCGCCGGCGCCGGTCTTGTTCTCGACGATGAACTGTTGGCCGAATTCCTCGGAGACCTTGGCCGCGACCACGCGGGCCAGGATGTCGGTGGTGCCGCCGGCGGCAAACGGCACCAGGAGCTTGACCGGCCGCGTCGGCCATTCGGCGGCGCGCGCCAGCCGCGGCAGCATTGATGCGCCGGCAAGCGCGGCGGTGCCTCGCAGCAGCGAGCGGCGGCTAAGATTTGACGAAGCGACGGTCGAAGAAGGCATTTGGAGGTCCTTGAGCGATGCGGAAGGATAGGCGCCGAAAAATCGAGCGGCGCACGATGGCGCCGCTCGGCGGTGGTCAGGAATTGTGGTTGAGGCGTGTCATAGCGTTTTCGAGCGAAGTGGATACCGGTTCGCGTGAAGAAAACGCGTCAAAACAAAAGAGCTAGCCGCCGATGCCCTTTTCCTTGAAATACTTCAATGCGCCCGGATGGAACGGGATCGGGGAGCGATCCTGGCGCTGGTTGTCGAGCGAGAAGCTCTCGGCTTCCTTGTGCACGGCGACGATGTCGGCCTTCTTTTCCACCAGCGTCTTGACGATCGTGTAGGCATCGTCGTTGCTCATCTTGTCCCCGGTGACCACCAGGTTCCAGACTTCGGTGATGGAATTGTCCTTGTCGTAGCCCGGATACGAGCCTGCCTTGATCTTGCTGGCGGAGTAGAGCTTGCCGTATTTGGCATTCATCTTCTCGGCCAGGTCGCCATGATCGATCAGCTTCATCTTGACGCCGGGGGTCGCCGCGAGGTCGGTCACCGCCGCTGTCGGGATGCCCCCGACCCAGAAGAAGGCATCGATCTTGCCGTCCTTGATGGCGTTGACGGATTCGGCGACGCCGAGCCGCTCGCGCTTCATGTCCTTGTCCTTGTCGAGGCCGGCGGCTTCGATGACGCGGAATGCCATCACTTCGGTGGCGCTGCCGGGCGAACCTGTCGAAACGCGCTTGCCCTTGAAGTCCGCCATGGTCTGGATGCCGCTGCCCTCGACGGTCACCACATGCATGCGGTTCGGATAAACGACGAGGAGGGCCTGCAGCGGCACCTTGTTGTTCTTGAACTTGTCCTGGCCCTGCAGTGCGTCGAGCGCGGCATCGGCCATGGTGAAGCCCATTTCGCTCTGCCCGGTGCCGATCAGCTTGAGATTGTCGACCGAGCCGCCGGTGACCTCGGCGGTGGCCTGCACATTGGGAAGATTCTTCGAGAGCACGTTGGCGATAGCGCCGCCGAGCGGATAGTAGACGCCGCCGGTGCCGCCGGTGCCGATCGACATGATCTTCTGCTGCGCATGAACGATGCCGGCAAAAGCGAGACCGGCCGAGATCGTCACAGCCAGCATCGCCACGGTCTTTTTCAGTTTCTTCATCCTGTCACTCCCTCATTAAATCGTAAGCGCCGGTTCCTTCGGCGTCGGTGTTCTCGCCTGCCACAGCAGCACGCCGAGGCCTATGATCAGACCTGGCACGTAGGTGTAGCTGATATCGCGGCCGATCATCCATTCGACGATCGCCTCGATCAAACTCGGAAACACCAATAGCAATCCGGATAGCAGAAGCAGGCCGCGTTCGATCGGCGTAGTTTGTCGCAGTGCCCAGTTCTGGGCAAATGCGGCGAGCGCCAGCAGTCCGATGGTCGCCTTGAGCGTGATTTCGAGGATATCGACCCACGAGCCGCCCTTCGGGATCGCCAGCAGAAGGCCAACGCCCTGCGGGTCGAGCACGAACACGAACGGCACCAGGAAGGCCGGCAGCGTGTATTTCCACGATTGCAGCGTCGTGCGGTAGGGATCGCCTCCGGTGATGGCAGCAGCCGCGAACGGCGACAGCGCTGTCGGCGGCGACACCTCCGACAGCACGGCGTAATAGAAGATGAACATGTGCGCGGCGTAATCGGGCACGCCGAGCTTGATCAGCGCCGGCGCTGCGATCACGGCGCAGATGATGTAGGAGGCGGTCACCGGCACCGCGAGACCGATAATCCAGACGATCAGCGAAGTGTAGATCGCGGTCAGTAGTAAGCTGCCGCCGGCATAGCTGATCACGATCGACGAGAATTTCAGGCCGAGGCCCGTCAGCGTCACGATGCCGACGACGATGCCGGCGCATGCACAGGTGGTCGCGGCATTGAGCGCGCCGATCGAGCCGTCGGCCAGCGCCTTCACCAGCTTCGTGGGCACCAGCGCCGTTTCCTTCCGCAGGAAGCTCAACGCGAAGGTGACCACAACGGCGTAGAACACCGACAGTGACGGCGAATAGCCGATGATCATGAACACGACCACGGCGGCCAATGAGACGAAGTGAAAGCCGTAGCGCTTGGTCATCTGGCCGAGCGTCATCTCCGGCTTGAAGTTGACGTCCTTGGCGCCGAATTTGCGGGCATCCAGTTCGACCATGAACAGCAGCGACATGTAATAGAGGCAGGTCGGGATGGTCGCCATCCAGATCACGTCGAGATAGCTGATCTTGAGAAACTCGGCGATCAGGAACGCGGCCGCTCCCAGCACCGGCGGCGACAGGATCGCGCCGAGGCCACCGGCCGCCAGCAATCCGCCGGCGGCGTTTTTCTCAAAACCCGCTTTGGCCAGCATCGGATAGGCCACAGTGCCGATCATCACGGTGGTGGCAACGCCCGAACCCGAGGGGCCGCCGAGCAGGAACGAGGACAGCACGACCGTCCGTCCTGCGCTGTTCGGCTTGCCGCCCATCAGCGCCAGCGAGAAGTCGATGAAGAACTTCCCGGCGCCGGATTGCTGCAAGAATGCGCCGTAGATCGTGAACAGGATGATCAGGGTAGCCGACACATCGACGGCGACGCCGAAAATGCCTTCCAGCGTGATGAAGAGATGGCCGACCAGACGGGACAGGTCGTAGCCGCGGTGGGTCCACGGCGCCGGCAGATGCGGACCGAGCATCGCATAGGCGATGAAGAACAGCGACACCACGGGCATGATGGGTCCGGTGGTGCGCCGCGTCGCCTCGAGCAGCAGCACGATGAAGACAATGCCGACGATGACATCCAGGTGGTCGGGCGTGGTGGCGCGGTCGGTGAAATCCTCGCCGCCCCACAGCGCATAGACGATGGTTGCGACCGCAACGATGCCCGGCACGATGTCCCACCAGCGGACGCGGTTGCGAAACCGCGTGGCGAGCGGAAACAAGAGGAAGCTCAGCACCAGCGTGAAGGCGACATGGGTATAGCGGAGTTCCTGGGTCGGAACGATCGCGTAGGCCGCATAGAGGTGGAACAGGCTCATGACCACCGCGATCGTGGTCGAAATGCGTCCTGCCCATCCCATCAGGCGGTTGGTCGCGCCTTCCTCGGCCTCTACGAAGGTTTCCGCTTTCTGCAGCGCCTCCTCGGAGATGGCGACGACTTCGTCATTGGACGACGATTTGCCTGACGGTCGGCCTTCTGTGGTCATGCTTCCCCCAGTACGCTCTCTCTACCCGGCTGGACGGCCGGGTCTTGGGCGGCGCATTCATGCTGGTTTGGGGCAAACGTTGCAAGGGGCATCGCGCCTGCGACTTTCGGATGATGCATGCGGAGTGTGCATCGGGCACATCAGCCGGACTGGGTTGACCGCGGGCGCCTGGCTGCAATACGAACACTAACAAGGGGAGAAGCCAATGGATCGGCTCAAGGGCAAAATCGCGATGGTGGTCGGCGCCGGCTCGATCGGGCCGGGCTGGGGCAACGGTAAGGCGACCGCCGTCACCTTTGCGCGCGAGGGTGCCAGCGTGTTCTGCGTCGACCGTAACGCGGCCGCCGCGGAAGAGACGGCCGGCATCATCACCGGCGAGGGCGGCAAGGCGGCAGCGTTCACCGCGGACGTCTCACGTGCGGCCGACGTCGAGGCGATGGTCGCCGCATGCCTGAAGACGTATGGCCGCATCGACGTGCTCGACAACAATGTCGGCATCGCCGAGATGGGCAACGTGGTCGAGGTGAGCGAGGCGGAATGGGACCGCGTGTTCGCCGTCAACCTCAAGAGCGCCTATCTTGCCATGAAGCACGTGATCCCGGTGATGCAGAAGCAGGGCGGCGGCTCGATCATCAACATCTCCTCGATCGCCTCGATCCGCCATCTCGGCATCTCCTACGTCACCTATGCCACCACGAAGGCGGCGATGAACCAGATGACGCGCACCAGCGCGGTGCAGTTCGCGCGCGACCATGTGCGGGTGAACGCGATCCTGCCCGGTCTGATGAAGACGCCGATGGTGGCGCATTCCGCCGGCCTCGCCGCCAGCTATTCCGCGGGCGACGTGGAAGCGATGTGGCGCGCCCGCGACGCGCAGGTGCCGATGGGCCACATGGGCGACGCCTGGGACGTCGCCAACGCTGCCTTGTTCCTGGCTTCGGATGAATCGAAATACGTCACCGGCATTGAGCTCGTCGTCGACGGCGGCGTGACGCTGAAGGTGAGCTAATTGTCGTCCCGGCTCAAGGCCGGGACGACGCAAGATCACGCCTCCGCGCTCAATTCGGCACGGTCGAGCTCTTCCTCGACCAGATGAAATGCGTCGTCGCCGATCTCCTCGGAGTCGCGCAGCGTCAAGAGCGATTGCCGGGCGGCGCTGATCGCGCGGCGCCTTAAGGGATCGGCGGGAAGCTCGCTCGATGTGACGCCGCCGCTCGGATCGGTCTCGGCGCGCATCAGAAGCGCGCGGTATTCCAGCCTGAGGATCTCGGCCTCCTCGGACGGATCGCCGTCGATCTCCTCCAGCGCGGCGCGAAAGGCCGTGGCGCGTGCGCGCGCCGCCTCGGCCGTCACCGGATCGTCGTCCTTCAGACGCAGCGCCAGGATCAAAGGCCGCAAGGTCAAGCCCTGGATCACCAGCGTTCCAAACACCACCGAAAAGGCGGTCAGCAGGATCAAGTCGCGATACGGGAAATCCTCCGGCAATGCAAAGGCGGCCGCCAGCGTGACGATGCCGCGCATGCCGCACCAGGAAACGACGAAGCCGCTCTTGATTGTCGGCGGCGGCGCCGTGCGCGAGGGGTGGAATAGCCCCCATGCCACCAGTCGCCGAAAGACGGCGCCATAGCTCATCACCCAGGCGATGCGCGCGAGAATCACGGCCGCCAGCACGCTCGCGGCAAAGATGCAGTATTCCATGCGCACGTAGGCGTCGAGCCCGGCCCAGATCGGCTTGAGCTGCATCCCGATGAACATGAAGGCGAGCACGTTGAGCACGAATACCACGGTCTCCCACACCGCATAGGACGGGACACGCAGCCGCGCCGGAGTTCGCGCCGGTGCGGTGCGGGCCAGCGTGATGGCGAAGACCACGACGGTAAGAATGCCGGAAAGGCCGATCCGCTCGGCGATGATCCAGATCATGAACGTGCCGCCGAACTGGGTGATGATCGCGCTCGGCGCGTAGCTGATCCGTTGCGTCAGCAGCGCCGAAATCCTCGCGAAGAGAAAGCCGGCGAGCAGGCTGCCGACGAGCGCCCATGCTACCGCGGGCGCGAATTCGTGCAGCTTCGCATGCTCGATCGCCACGGCGCCCACGGCGATGCGATAAATCAGCAGCGCGCTGGCGTCATTGAGCAGGCTCTCGCCTTCGAGGATTTTCAGGAGCCGATAGGGCAGCTTGACCTGGCGCAGGATTGCGACTGCGGCAGCGGCATCCGGTGGTGCCACGATGGCGCCAAGCGCGATCGCCGCGGCCCATGGCATGTCCGGCTTGAACCAGTGCGTCACCAGCGTGACGGCGGCGGTGGTGGTTCCTACCGCCGCCAGCACCAGCATCGTGACCGGCAGCCAGTTGTTGCGGAGGTCTCGCAGCGAGGTGTCGAACGCTGCATCCACCAGCACAGGCGCCACGAACAGCGCCAGCGCGAGGCTGGGTTCCAATGTCCAGGATGGCCCCGACGGCAGGAAGGTCAGGAGCACGCCGCCGATCGCAAGAAAGGTCGGATAGGGCACGTTGATACGTCGCGCCACCGCCGACAGCGGAATGGCGACGAGCAGCAGGACGATGATCCATTCGAAGGTTGACACGCGTCAAATTCCCGTTGGCAGACGTCGGCTAATCTAGCATCAGTTTGCGAGCCCATGAGCAAGAGCGAAATCGCGACAAATCTCCCGCTGTGCGGAGTATGCGTCGTTTGCTACCATCGGGCCGAGATCAAGAATTCCTTCCGGACCAATCGATGCAACCGTGGCTCTTCATCCGACGCGCTCTCGTCGCGTCGAGCCTTTGCATGGCGCTTGCGCAGCATGCATTCGCAACCGGCGTAGAGCCGCTCAAGGATGTGCAGGCCGATCCTGCGCCATGCCTCACTGCTGCTGGTGCTGACGATAACGACAAGGCCGTCGAACTCTGCACGGCGCTGATTGACAATGAAAACACCGTCAAGGCCGATCGCGTCAAGGCGCTGATCGCGCGTGGTGAGGCCTATGCCCGCAAGGACATGGTCGACCGCGCGATCTCCGACTACGACGCGGTGCTGAGGCTGGATCCGACGCTTGCCGATAGCTTCAATGCGCGCGGCGAGCTCTGGCGCAAGAAGGGCGACCGGCCCAAGGCGCTCGCTGATTTCGGCGCGGCGATCAAGCTGAACCCGGATCACGCCGCGGCGCGCGCGAACTACAAGTCGTTGGCGCTCGAATTGGAGCGCCTGGGCGCGCTGATGGCCGTTGCCGGCAAGCCGAGTTTCAATTGTGCCAAGGCGCACCGCGCGGTGGAGAAGGTCATCTGCGGCAATCCGGAACTCGCCGATCTCGATCGCGAGATCTTTGCGGCGAATGCCAGGGCGATCCGCGAGGCGGAGAATCCGCGTGCCGCCCGCGCCCTGCAGCGCGAGCAGGACGAATTCATCGCCCGCCGCAACGCCCAGTTCGGCCGTCCCGGCTACGACCTGCAGAAGGCGATGAAGCAGCGCCTCCAGAAGCTGAACGGGGTTGACGGGTATTAGCTCTCTTTCACCTCTCCCATAGGGAGAGGTCGATTTGCGCCAGCAAATCGGGTGAGGGGTTACGCTCTCTCGTGGGACCTGAACCCCTCACCCGGCGCTGCGCGCCGACCTCTCCCTGCGGGAGAGGTGGGAGGTCGCGAACGCGCTTTGTGCACGAACGGCAGCGCTCTTTTCGGCTTGAATCATGACCGCTCTCCGTGACAATGCGGTCAAAGACGATGAACTAGCCGCTTGCGTCATGCCCGGCCTTGTGCCGGGCATCCACGTCCTTCCCGGCGAGGAAGCAACGCGTGGACGGCCGGGACGAGCCCGGCCATGACGGGGAGAAGGACCGGGAGGACGCCATGAATATTCACGACAGCCGCTATCACGAGGTCTATGCACGTTCGCTGGCTGATCCCGAGGGCTTCTGGAGCGAGGCGGCGCGGGAGATCGATTGGATCGAGCCCGCGAAGAAGATTTTCGATCCCTCGCTTGGCGCTTATGGACGCTGGTTCACCGGCGCCGTCGTCAACACCTGCTACAACGCGCTCGATCGCCATGTCCTGGGCGGTCGCGCCGAGCAGGTCGCACTGATCCACGATTCCCCGCTCACCGGCAGCGTGACGAAATTCACCTATGCCGAGCTTCTGAAGGAAGTGCAGACGCTCGCCGCGGTCATGCAGGATTTCGGCGTGACCAAGGGCGACCGCGTCATCCTCTATATGCCGATGGTGCCGGAAGCGGTGGTGGCGATGCTGGCCTGCGCGCGGATCGGCGCGGTGCACAGCGTGGTGTTCGGCGGCTTTGCGGCAAAGGAGCTGGCCAGCCGCATCGATGATGCCAAGCCGAAGCTGATCTTTTCGGCAAGTTGCGGAATCGAGCCCGGCCGCATCGTGCAGTACAAGCCGCTGCTTGACGAGGCGATCAAGCTTGCCAGCGCCAAGCCGCAAGGCTGCATCATCCTGCAGCGCCCGCAGCATGGTTGCGAGCTCACTGCGGGCCGCGATCACGACTGGGCCCGTCTGCGCCGCGCCGCGCTCGATGCCGGCAAGGCCGCGCCTTGCGTCCCGGTGCTCGCGACCGATCCGCTCTACATCCTCTACACCTCGGGCACGACGGGAATCCCGAAGGGCGTCGTGCGCGACAATGGCGGGCACCTGGTCGCGCTGAAATGGTCGATGTTCAACCTCTATGGCGTCAGGCCGGGCGAGGTCTGGTGGTGCGGCTCCGACATCGGCTGGGTGGTCGGCCACAGCTATATCGTTTACGGCCCACTGTTCCATGGCGCGACCTCGGTCATGTATGAAGGCAAGCCGGTCGGCACACCCGATGCCGGTGCGTTCTGGCGGGTCATCTCCGAGCACAAGGCGGTTGCGTTCTTCACGGCGCCGACCGCCTTCCGCGCCATCCGCAAGGAGGATCCGGAAGGCAAGTTCATCCGGCAATACGATCTCGCAAACTTCCGCACGCTCTTCCTCGCCGGCGAGCGCGCCGATCCGCCGACGGTGGAATGGGCGGAAGCACAATTGAAGGTGCCGGTGGTCGACCATTGGTGGCAGACCGAGACCGGCTGGTGCATTGCCGGCAATCCGGTGGGCCTCGGCATGCTGCCGGTCAAGCACGGCTCGCCGACGGTACCGATGCCGGGCTATCAGGTCGATGTGGTCGATGAGGCCGCAAGGCCAGTGCCCGCAGGCACTATGGGCTCGATCGTGGTCAAGCTGCCGATGCCGCCCGCCTGCCTGCCGACGCTGTGGCAGCAGGACGAGCGCTTCAAGGAAGCCTATCTCTCCGAATTCCCCGGCTACTACAAGACCTCGGATGCCGGCTACAAGGATGAGGACGGCTATGTCTGGGTGATGGGCCGCACCGACGACATCATCAATGTCGCCGGCCACCGGCTCTCCACCGGCGGCATGGAAGAGATTTTGGCGTCGCATCCCGATGTCGCCGAATGCGCCGTGCTCGGCATCAATGATGCGATCAAGGGCGAAGTGCCCTGCGGCCTCCTGGTGCTGAAGGCCGGCGTCAGCCGTCCGCCGGCCGAGATCGAGAAGGAAATCGTAGCGCTGGTGCGCGAAAAGCTCGGCCCCGTGGCCGCCTTCAAGCTCGCGATCACCGTGGGCCGCCTGCCGAAGACGCGCTCCGGAAAGATCCTCCGAGGCACCATCAAGAAGATCGCCGACGGCGAAAGCTGGACCATGCCGGCCACGATCGAGGACCCCAAGGTACTTGACGAGATCGGCGACGCGCTGAAGGGAAGGGTGTGACGGTTGGATCGTCATGACGGGCTTGACCCGGGCATCCATCAAGATCAGAGAAGCCGCCATCTTTTCGATGGATTGCCGGGTCATCCCCGATCGGGTCGGGGACGGGCGCCCGGCAATGACGAAAGAGGGAACCCACCTATGCGACGTTACTTCGCTCGAGCCCATATCGCGCTGTTCCTGCTCGCCCCGCTGCTCGCCGGCTGCCTCGAGCATAGATCGGCGCCGCTGGCCGACGCTGCGGGCGATGACGACGCGTTCTGCCGCGCCAACAATGTCCAGCAGGGTTCGCCCGAATATGTCGCCTGCCGCAAGGACCGCGACGTCCAGCGGCAGAACGCTGAAGCGAGGACCGACCGCCGGCAGCGCAATCTCGCCGAAGACATGCTCAACAATCCGGTGAGGCCATGAGCCAAGGAGGACCGTCATGAACGAAGACGTCTTCAACGAAAGCCTGCGCCGATTCCTGAAGCGCGTCGGCATCACCTCCCAGCGCGAGATCGAAAAGGCCGTACGCGACGGCATCGACGCCGGCCGTCTCAAAGGCAACGAGAAGCTGACCGCAAAAATGACGCTGACGATCGACGCTGTCGGACTCAAGCACGAGGTGACGGAAGACATCGCGCTCGGATAGTGCTTCGCGAATCTCCGTTGTCATGCCCGCGAAGTATGACGAGAGCGGCAGCGCGTTACCGCTACGGCTGAATCGCATCGGTGTTTGCCGTGATACTTTTGCAACGGTGTGACTCAATCACGCCATGTCTCGTCTGATTTGATCCGCATCAAATCCTTCACCGCCCCGCTTCTGGTCTGAGAGAGGCAACGCGCGACTTTCCGCGCGGACTTGGCGATGGAAGACTTGGCGATGGGGAATTTGATGAGGACAAGAACGATTTTGACGGCGTCGCTGCTCGCGGTTGCGGCGGCGTTCGGTGGGGCTGCCATGTCGGCGCAGGCTGCGGATCTGGCGCCGGTCTACAAGGCGAAAGCGCCGCCGCCGGTGGAGACCTTCAACCCCTGGATGATCCGTCTGCGCGCGCTCGGCGTGTTGCCGGATGCGGGCGGCAGCTCGGTTAACGTCTTCGGCGTTCCGGGCTTGTCGTCACCGAATTCGGGGCTCTCGATCAGCGACCAGGTCATCCCGGAGCTCGACATCACCTATTTCTTCACCGAGAACTTGGCGGCCGAACTCATCCTTGGCGCGACCAGGCATCACATCAGCGGTACCGGGGCGCTCAACGGGCTCGACATCGGTAAGGCCTGGCTGTTGCCGCCGACGCTGACCCTGCAATATCACTTCACCGGGCTCGGCGCGTTCAAGCCGTACATCGGTGCCGGTATCAACTACACCGTGTTCTTCAACCAGTCCGCGGCCAACACGCCGGTCGGCGGCCTCGCGGTGACGGATCTGCACATCAGCAACCAGGTCGGCGCCGCGGTCCAGTTCGGCTTCGACTACATGCTCGACCGCCACTGGGGCCTCAACGTCGACGTGAAGAAGCTGTGGCTGCGGCCGGATTACTCGGCAACCGTCAACAATGCAATTCCAGTCACCGGGCGCGCCAATATCGATCCGTGGCTGGTGGGCGGCGGCGTCGTCTACAAGTTCTGACGCCGCGGGGGGCGGCGGCGCCGGGAGCCGGGCTCCGGCGCCGCCAGCCGCCTTGATGCTGAGCCCGCATGTGATGACGGACGAAATCGAATTGCGCTAAGAGAGAGTGTTCTCATCTCAGCGCGCGTCGCGGAAAGCATCACATGGACATCAAGGTTAGGGATTCAAACGGCGCGCTGCTCGGCGAAGGCGACAGCGTCACGCTGATCAAGGACCTGAGGCTGAAAGGCTCGTCCACGGTCTTGAAGCGCGGCACGGTGATCAAGAACATCCACCTCACCGATAACGAGGACGAGATCGAAGGCCGCACCGACAAGGTCAAGGGCCTGGTCCTGCGCACGGAGTTCCTGAAGAAGGCGTGAGGCCGATCCGCCGTCAATCACCCGCGAAAGCGGGTGATCCAGTATTCCAGAGACGTCAATCGTCGGACCGATAAGCTGCGGCGTACTGGATACCCCGCACTCGCGGGGCATGATGGTTGAGGGCGCTCGCTGCATCGCCTCAAACAAAAACGCGACGGGTTATCCCGCCGCGTTCGCATCTCCGATGGCTCGAAGTGGAGGAGACTTACTCCTCCTCGTCCGCCTTCTTGCCGCCGATCGTCTTCAGCTTGGCGAACACGGCGTCGACGTTGAGGTCGTCGCTCGTCTTCTCGGCAGGCTCGAACTCCGGCTCCTTCCGCGTGGTTTCGGAGGCGGGCAGCAGCGTGGCGCCACCATAGGTGGCGGTGGCGGGCTTCTCCTTGGCGGCGCGCTGCACCTCGAAATCGAGCTCGATCTGCGAGCACAGGCCGAGCGTCACCGGGTCCATCGGGGTCAGCGTCGAGGTATTCCAGTGGGTGCGGTCGCGGACGCTCGCGATCGTGGTCTTGGTGGTTCCGACCAGCCGCATGATCTGGGCGTCCTTCAGTTCGGGATGGTTGCGGACCAGCCACAGGATCGCGCTCGGCCGCTCATGGCGGCGCGACACCGGGGTGTAGCGCGGGCCCTTGCGCTTGGCGGCGGCCGGCAGCACCACCTTGCTCTCGCCGAGCCTGAGGCGATAGTTGGGGTCCCTTTCGCCCCTTTCGATCTCGTCGCGGCTCAATTGGCCGGTCGAGATCGGATCCATGCCCTTGATGCCCTGGGCGGCGTCGCCGTCGGCGATGGCGCGGACCTCGAGCGGGTGCATCTTGGTGAAATCGGCGACCTGGTCGAAGGTCAGCGCGGTATTATCGAGTAGCCAGACGGCGGTCGCCTTGGGCATCAGAGGTGCGTTGCTCATGGCAAATCTCCTTTGTGCTTCGCCCACCTCTTTGGAGGCGAAACCGGGGGGTCATCAGCGATGACGGGAATTAAGCCCTATATAATCCTTCGGGTACCGGTGGCGCAATGGTTCTGCTAGAGTGCCTTGACACCGCCGGAAACCGAGCCCAAGTCCTACCCCAACTGACCGTTCCCTGCCCGCCGGCAAGGGGTGATTCGGTCGCGAGATCGCTCCATGCCAGCCAAACCTGACCTGAGAATCGTGCTTTGTTCGCCACGCGGCTTTTGTGCCGGGGTGGTCCGGGCCATCGACACCGTGGAACGGGCGCTGACGATCTACGGCGCCCCGGTTTATGTCCGGCACGAGATCGTCCACAACAAATACGTCGTGGACGGCCTGAAGAAGAAGGGCGCGATTTTCGTCGAGGAACTGGCCGAAATCCCCGAAAATACCACCGCGCCGGTGGTTTTTTCCGCCCATGGGGTTCCGAAATCGGTTCCGGCGGATGCTCAGGCGCGCCATTTGTTCTCGCTGGACGCCACCTGTCCGCTGGTCACCAAGGTGCACCGGGAAGCGGCCATCCATTTCAAGCGGGGGCGGGAGATCCTCCTGATCGGGCATTCCCACCACCCGGAGGTGGTCGGCACACTCGGCCAGTTGCCGCCGGGCGCCGTGACCCTGATCGAGACCGCGGAGGACGCCAAGACCTTCACCCCGAAGGATCCCAACAACCTCGCCTTTGTGACCCAGACCACGCTGTCGATCGACGATACCGCCGAGATCGTCGCGCTGCTCAAGGAGCGCTTCCCGAACGTCAACGGGCCGCACAAGGAAGACATCTGCTACGCCACCACCAACCGCCAGCTCGCGGTGAAGAAGGTGGCTCCGGTGGTCGATGCGCTGATCGTGGTCGGCGCGCCGAACTCCTCCAACTCGCAGCGCCTGCGCGAGGTCGCCGAGCGCGAGGGCTGCCCGATCGCGGTGCTGGCGCAGCGTGCCAGCGATATCGATTGGGCGCGATTTGAGGGCATCAGCAGCCTCGGCATCACGGCCGGCGCCTCCGCGCCGGAAGTGATAGTAGAAGAGATCATGGACGCGTTCGCCGAGCGCTTTGAATTGCATGTCGAGACCGTGTCGGCGGCGGAAGAAAACGAGTTCTTTCCGCTGCCGCGCTCGCTGCGTCCCGAAGCCGCCGCCGAGTAGTCTTTTATGGCGGTCTACACCGACGTCGCCGCCGAAGAGCTAGCGGAATTCCTCAAGGGTTACGACATCGGCGATCTCCTCTCCTATAAGGGGATCGCCGAGGGCGTCGAAAATTCCAACTTCCTGCTGCACACGAGCCGCGGCTCGTTCATCCTGACGCTGTACGAAAAGCGCGTGGCGGAGGATGATCTTCCGTATTTCCTGTCGCTGATGGCGCATCTGGCCGAGCGCGGCGTGAGCTGCCCGCAGCCGGCGCGAAACCGCAACGGCGAGGTCTATAGCCGGCTTGCGGGGCGGCCGGCGGCGATCATCAATTTCCTCGAAGGCATGTGGCCGCGGCGGCCGACTGTCGGGCACTGCGGAGCGGTCGGCGAGGCGCTGGCGAAAATGCATCTTGCCGGGCTCGATTTTCCGATGTTCCGGAAGAACCCGCTCTCGGTCGCCGGCTGGCGGCCGCTGTTCGATCTCGCCAGCGCGCGCGCCGACAGCGTGCAGGCGGGCCTGCGCGATTTCGTCGAGCGCGAGCTCGGCTATCTCGAGGCGAACTGGCCGGCCGGTCTGCCGGTCGGCGTCATTCATGCCGATCTGTTTCCGGACAACGTGTTCTTCCTCGGCGACAGGCTGTCCGGCCTGATCGACTTCCCGTTCTCCTGCAACGACATCCTGGCCTATGACGTGGCGATCTGCCTCAATGCCTGGTGCTTCGAGCCGGACCATTCCTTCAACGCGACCAAGGCGCGCGCGCTGCTCAATGCGTACGGCCGGGCGCGGCCGCTGTCGGAAGGAGAGCAGGCGGCGCTGCCGCTGCTTGCGCGCGGCGCCGCGCTGCGCTTCCTGCTGACGCGCCTGGTCGATTTCCTCAACGTGCCGGCGGGTGCGCTGGTGAAGCCCAAGGACCCGCTGGAATACGCGCGGAAGCTGCGCTTCCACCAGAGCGTGAAGACGCTGCGCGACTACGGCGTGACGCAGGCAGGGTGCGTGGCGTGAGCGAAAAGCCGCATGTGACTGTTTTCACCGACGGCGCCTGCTCCGGCAATCCCGGTCCGGGCGGCTGGGGCGCGATCCTGAAATTCGGCGACGTCGAGAAGGAATTGAAGGGCGGCGAGGCCCATACCACCAACAACCGCATGGAATTGATGGCGGCGATTTCGGCGCTGGAGGCGCTGAAGAAGCCCTGCGTGGTCGATCTCACCACCGACAGCCAATATGTCCGCCAGGGCATCACAGGCTGGATCTTCGGCTGGAAGAAGAACGGCTGGCGCACCGCCGACAAGAAGCCGGTGAAGAACGTCGAGCTATGGCAGCGGCTCGATGCCGCGCTGAAGCCGCACGAGGTGCGCTGGCACTGGATCAAGGGCCACGCCGGCCACGCCGAAAACGAGCGCGCCGACCAGCTCGCCCGCGAAGGCGTCGCCATGGCGCGGCTCAAGGAGAGAGTGGGGCAGTAGCGCGCAATTTTGCCGCATTCGTCATGGCCGGGCTCGTCCCGGCCATCCACGGGTCGCTGCGCGTTCGGAAGCAAAGACGTGGATGCCCGGGACAAGCCCGGGCATGACGGCGTTCCGTAGCCTCAGCTCGTCATTGCGGGGAGCCTAGAGCGCGATGTCATTTGGTTGAATCGGCTTGACCGCAAGTTCACCTCTCCCGAAGGGAGAGGTCGCGCCGGAGGCGCGGGTGAGGGGTTACGGTCCCTCGATAGAGCAAATCCCCTCACCCGGCGCTACGCGCCGACCTCTCCCTATGGGAGAGGTGAGAAGAGGCAGCGCCCATGGGAACACAATTCGACCTTATCTCATCACGCTCTAGCGACGAAGCAATCCATGTCTCCGCAAGTGGTGAGGTGGATTGCTTCGCTTTGCTCGCAATGACGCGGTAAAGCTTACAGCTGCGCCAGCAGCGTGTCGCCGCCGGAGACCTCGACCTTGCCGGGGGCCGGTTCGAGGTTGAGCTTCTTCACCACGCCATCCTCGACCAGCATCGAATAGCGCTTGGAGCGGATGCCAAGGCCATTGCCGGAGGCGTCGAGCTCCATGCCGATCGCCTTGGTGAAATCGGCGTTGCCGTCGGCGAGGAACAGCGCCTCGTCGCGCTGGTCGGTGTCCCGCTTCCAGGCGTTCATGACGAAGGCATCGTTGACCGAGACGATCGCGATGGTGTCGACGCCCTTGTCCTTGATGGCGTAGGCGTTGAGGAAGATGCTCGGCAGATGCATCTTGTGGCAGGTGCCGGTGTAGGCGCCGGGCACGGCGAACAGCGCCACCTTCTTGCCCTTGAAGACATCATCTGTTGTCCGCACCTGCGGACCTTCCTCGGTCATCACGCGAAACTTGGCATCCGGCAGCTTGCCGCCAACTTGGATCGTCATCGTCCAGTCTCCCTGAATGAGCTGATGTTTTGTAGACCGTGCAGCTTGCCGGCACAATATTCGTGGGGCTCAAAACCGCAACGGGCGCGCGCCTTCACCGTTCCGTCATCATCCGGAAAATCCGCCCTGATCCAGGAAGGCCTGCTCATCGGGCGTGGTCGCGCGCCCCAGGATGCGGTTGCGGTGAGGGAAACGGCCGAACCGCCGGATGATATCGGCGTGCCCCTCCGCATATTCGAGCTGCTCCGTATTGCCGATGTTGCGGAACAGTTCGATGCAGCGCATCTGGTCAGGCAGATGCTCCGAATGCATGAAGGGCATGTAGAGGAATTCGAGCAGGTCGGGATCGATCCGCGCATCCACGCCTCGGCTGATGGCCCGATGCGCCACCTCGCGCGCCAGCGCATCGCTCGAATAGGTCAGGGCATTGCCGCGGAACATGTTGCGGGGAAACTGGTCGAGCACAATGACGAGCGCCAGCGCGCCGTCATCGCTCATCTCCCACGATGACAACTCGCCGCCCGCCGCCTTCCGCCACAGCTCGAGATAGCGGTCGCGTATTTCCGCATCGAACACATCGTCGCGCGCGTACCAGCGATTGGGGCCGGCCGCGCGCCAAAGCGCCAGGATTTCGCCCGGCGTGATGTCGGGAGCGTCAATCATGGTCCGAACGTCCGCTCCCGCGCGATTCACGCCGCAGCCGCCGGCTTCTTCTCGTCACGCAATTCGCGGCGCAGGATCTTGCCGACATTGGTCTTCGGCAGCTCGGTCCTGAACTCGATCTGCTTCGGCACCTTGTAGTTGGTGAGCTGGGTGCTGCAGAACTTGATGATCTCCTCGGCGGTAAGACTCGGGTCCTTGCGGACGATGAACGCTTTCACTGCCTCACTGGTCTTGGCGTCGGTCACGCCGATCACGGCGCATTCGAGCACGCCCGGATGGCTCGCGATCACTTCCTCGATCTCGTTCGGATAGACGTTGAAGCCGGAGACCAGGATCATGTCCTTCTTGCGGTCGACGATCTTGGTGTAGCCGTTCTCGTCCATCACCCCGATGTCGCCGGTGCGGAAATAGCCGTCCGCGGTCATCACTCGCGCGGTCTCGTCCGGCCGGTTCCAGTAGCCTGACATCACCTGCGGGCCCTTGGCGCAGATCTCGCCGGCCTGTCCGAGCGGCAGTTCATTGCCGTCATCGTCGCGGATCGAGAGATAGGTCGAAGGCACGGGCAAGCCGATCGAGCCGGAGAACTTGTCGGTGTCGGCGGGGTTGCAGGTCAGCGTCGGCGAGGTCTCGGACAGGCCGTAGCCTTCCGACAGCGCGCAGCCGGTCACCGCCAGCCATTTCTCGGCCACCGGCTTTTGCGTGGCCATGCCGCCGCCGAAGGAGGTCTTCAGCTTGGAGAAGTCGAGCTTGTCGAAGCCGGGCGTGTTCAACAAGCCGTTGTAGAGCGTGTTGACCGCGGGGAAGCTGTTGATCTGATATTTCGCGAGCTCCTTGACGAAGCCGGGCAGGTCGCGCGGGTTCGGGATCAGGAGGTTGACGCCGCCGGCGCGCACCGCCAGCAGATAGCAGGCGGTCAGCGCGAAGATGTGGTAGAGCGGCAGCGCGCAGACGATGAAGAGCTGGTCGACATGCGGCGGCTTCTTGATCGCCGGCTGCAGCCAGGCGTCATTCTGCAACACATTGGCGACGATGTTGCGGTGGAGCAGGGTGGCTCCCTTGGAGACGCCGGTGGTGCCGCCGGTATATTGCAGGAAGGCGACGTCGTCGGGCGTGATCCTGGGCCGGTTGAGCTTCATGCCACGGCCCGCAGCGACAGCGGCATTGAACGGGACGGCGCGCGGGATCGAGAACGGCGGCACCATCTTCTTCACCCGGCGCACCACCAGATTGACGATCACGCCCTTGAAGCCGAGCAGGTCGCCCATGCTGCCGACGATGACGTGCTTGACAGACGTCTTGCCCAGCACTTGCTGCACGGTGCTGGCGAAATTCTCCAGAACGATGATGGCTTCCGCGCCGGAATCCTTGAGCTGGTGCTCGAGCTCGCGCGGGGTGTAGAGCGGGTTGACGTTCACGACAGCGTATCCCGCGCGCAGCACGGCGGCGGTCGAGATCGGATATTGCAGCACGTTCGGCATCATCAGCGCGACGCGCGCGCCCTTTTGCAGGCCGAGGCTCTGCAAGTATGCGCCGAGCGCGGTCGACATCTCGTCGAGCTCGCGATAGGTGATCGCCTTGTCCATGCAGATGAAGGCCTTGCGGTCGGCGAACTTCGCAAAGCTTTCCTCGAGCAGCTCAACCAGCGATGAGTATTGCGTGACGTCGATGTCGGCGGGCACGCCGGCCGGGTAATGCTTGAGCCAGATGCGCTCCATGGAAATCCCCTCTCTCCTCGTCCCCGGACGTTGGCCCGGACTGCCTTCTTTTGGGCAGTATTGGGCTAGCCGGCAGCCGATGGCAAGCCGCCCGCGCCCGTTCGACGCATCTGCAGATCGGGGGATGTTGCGGCGCGGTTAACTGGCCGGCTTGCTGCTGTCGTTCTTCGGCTTGGCCGCCGCCTTCGGCTTCGCCGGCTTGGCGGCTGGCTTATCACCCGCGGTGGCAGCGGGCTTCTCCGAAGGCTTTGCGGCAGCGCCATTCGACTTGGCGCTGGCATGCCGCACAGCGGCAGGTTTCGCCGCTGGCTTGGCCTCCGGCTTAGCGGCTTGCTTGGTGTCCGCTTTGGCCTGCTTTGCAGCCGGCTTGGCGTCGGACTTAGCGTCCGACTTGGCGTCGGCAGAAGCGTCGGGCTTCTTGGCCGCGACATGCGCCTTCTTCTTGTGTGGCTTTGGCGTGTCCTTCTCGGTGTCCGCCGCAACCGCGGCGATCAGCGCCGCACCCGTCCGCGTTGGGCCGGTATAGACCACGACCGGCTCGGACGCCTCCGCAGGCTGCGCCAGCAAGTCAGCCGGCTTGAACAGCGGCGGTGGCAGGGCGGCGGCGAAGAAGGTCGCGCCGGTCTCACCGCTGCTGCTGCTTGTGCTGCTGGCGACAGTGTCCTCATCCTCGTCGCTCGCCGGCCGCTTGCGCTTGGGGCCGCACATCTCGTCGCGCAGGTTCGGCGGCGTGGCATCGATCGGCGCCAGATTCTCCACCGTGCCGAGCGAGGGCTTGAGCCAGGACAGGCCGTTATTGGCAAAGCCGCGATCGAGCAGCTGCGCCGCGCGCACCGCGCGCATCCGGCCCGACGAGGCGCCGAGCACCACTGCGATCAGCCGCTTGCCGTCGCGCGTCGCCGACGCCACGAGGTTGTAGCCGGAGGCACAGATGAAGCCGGTCTTGAAGCCGTCAGCGCCGGGATAGCGGCCGATCAGGCGGTTGAAGTTCTGCGTGACCCGTCGGCCGAAGCGGATCGAGGGGATGTGCACGAAATATTCGTATTCCGGGAGATCACGGATGATGGCGCGGGCGAGGATCGCAAGGTCGCGCGCCGAGGTGATCTGACCGTCCGCCGGCAGTCCGTTCGGATTGACGTAGCTCGTCTGCACCATGCCGAGCTTCTGCGCGGTCTCGTTCATCATCGCGGAGAAGCCGTCGATCGATCCGCCGACGCCTTCGGCGAGCACGACCGCCATGTCGTTGGCCGACTTCACCAGCATCATCTTCAGCGCATTGTCGACGGTGACCTGCGTGCCCGGGCGGAAGCCCATCTTCGACGGCGATTGCGAGGCGGCCGTCGGCGACACCGTCAGCAGCGTGTCGAGCGAGATGCGGCCGTCCTTCACCGCCTTCAGCGTCACATAGGCGGTCATCAGCTTGGTGACCGATGCCGGATACCAGGGCATGGTCGCGTTGTCGGCCTGCAGCACCTTTCCACTATCGGCTTCCACCACCAGCAGCGCCTCGGCGTTGGTCGCGCGCGGCGCGAGAGCGAGAGCCGCGGCGGCGACGAAGAGGAGAAGCGATCGGCGAAGCAGCGGGCGAAGAAGGTGCACTATCCTGGTCCGGTTCTGATTGAAGACCCGCCTTGAACAAGGTGGGCTTTCAGATGTGACGTTCCGGTTTCAAGCGTGTCCGGCGCCGGCCAATTTTGCGGCGATGCAAACCCTATACCGGGCCGCCTTTCGAGAACAGAGGCCGGCCGACTTAATCGTGGACGAAATCGGCCGAATTTCGACAATTCCGCGACCGGCGGACTGCGGCCTATTCCGCCTGCAGGCTCGCTCGCGCGTTCTCCTGGACCATGAACTGGGCCCGCGCCAGATCGGCAAAACGGCCGCCTTTTGCGACGAGTTCATCGAAAGTTCCGCTTTCGATCACCCTGCCATTGTCGAACATCAGGATGCGGGTGGCGTGGCGGATGGTGGAGAGGCGATGCGCGATCACGAAGGTGGTACGGCCTTTCATCACTTCATCGAGAGCGGCGTTGACCTTGGCCTCGGTGACGGCGTCGAGCGCGCTGGTCGCCTCGTCCAGGATCAGGATCGGCGGATCCTTCAGAAGCGCGCGGGCGATCGACAAGCGCTGCCGCTCGCCGCCTGACAGCATGCGGCCGCGCTCGCCGGCATGGGTATCAAAACCCTTCTCGCTACGCTCGATGAATTCCAGCGCCTGCGCCCGGGCTGCTGCCGTGCGAAGTTCCTCGTCGGTGGCATCAGGCTTGCCGACGCGCAGGTTCTCGGCAAGCGAGCGGTTGAACAATAGCGCCTCCTGGAACACCACGCCGATGTTCCTTCGCAGCGCAGTCAGCTTCAGCGCGCGGATGTCCATGCCGTCGATCTTGATGATGCCCGACTGCGGGTCGAAGGCGCGGTGCAGCAGCGCGATCGCGGTCGACTTGCCGGCGCCGGTCGAGCCGACCAGCGCGATGGTCTGGCCGGGCAGCGCGGTGAAGGTCAAATCCTCCACTGCCGGCCGCTTGCCGTCATAGGAGAAGGAGACATCGTTGAATTCGATGAGGCCCGACAGCCGGCCCGCATCCATCGCGCCGGGACGGTCGCGCACCGCCGGCACCGCGTCGAGCACGTCGAAGAATTCCTTCAAGCGCGGCGCTTCCATGAACACGTTGTTGATGAAGCTCACCACCTGCTCGAGCTTCTGGATCAGCATGGTCGCGAAGGAGACGAACATCACGATCTCGCCGACCGAGGTCAGCCCCTGCTGGTTCAGCACGATGCCGACCGTGAAGATCGCAAGCACGGTGATGGTGGTGGAGGCGCGCGTGATCACGGTCACCAGCGCCCACCACGACAACACGGGCATTTGTGCGGCGAGCAGCTTGTCGGCGACGAAGCGCAGGCCCTGCACCTCCGAGTCGATGCGCACGAAGCTCTGCACCAGCGCGACATTGCCGAGCGCGTCAGAGGCGCGCGCGGAGAGATCGCTGTAGTGCTCCTCGACCTCGCTCTGCATGCCGTAGGTCTTGCGCACCACCAGCGTCGTCAGCACGGTGAAGACGACACAGAGCGCGAACAGCAGGATCGCAAGCCGCCAGTTGATGTAGAGCGACAGCGGCAACAGCACGACCAGCGACAGGATTGCGGCGAAATGCTCGCGGAAGAAGCCGAGCCAGAGCCGCCACAGCGCGTCCGTGCCGTTCAGCATCACCTTCATCAGCCGTCCCGAATGGGTGCCGGTGTGGAAGGTCAGCGGCAGTTGCAGGATGTGCTCGAAATAATCGGTCAGAACTGCCTGCCGCTGGCGATGCGCGAGCCGGTCGGCATGCAGCGCCACGATGGCGCTACACCCGATTGTGAACAGGCCGAACGCGACCCAGGCCGCGAGCAGCGGCCATGGCGACGTGGATGCGAGCAGCCCGGTGACCGGCTTGCCCGAGAGTACGTCGACGATCTTGCCGAACAGCACCGGCTCGGCGAATTGCGCGCAGGCGAGCAGGAGATTGGCGCCGGCCAGGATCCAGCCGAGCCGCGCCTCCTTGCCGAGCAATTCGAGCACGCGAACATAAAGACGAAGCAGCGACATGCCGCCATTGTAATCCGGGATCGCGGGCGAGAACCAGAGCGCGATGGTTTTTTGGGCTCTTTCTCCACGTCATTGCGAGCGCAGCGAAGCAATCCATATCTCCGCTTGCGGAGGCGTGGATTGCTTCGTCGCTGTCGCTCCTCGCAATGACGGGCGCGGCGATATTCTTGCTCAATTCACCACGCGCGCGTCGGCCGGCGGCAGGAACGCGTCATCGAAAATATCCGCCGCGGTCGGCCGCTTCTGGAATTTGAAATCCTCCGCGATCTGGTCGATCGACCGCTCGAACCTGACCGTATCGATGCCGCCGAGGCCGTGCTGCTTCACTTCCGCGGTGAGGATGTTGTCGCCGATGATGGCGCGCAGCCGCTCGGATTCCAGTTCGCGCGAGCCGGCGTCCATGCGGCTTACCACCTCGGTCACCGCGCGGCCCGGGTCCTTGATCGCAAGATGTGTTCCCGTGATCGCCGCCCGCACAAAGCCCTTCACGGCCTCGGGCTTGGCGGCTGCCAAATTCGGGTTGACGATCAGCGCGGCGCCATAGGCCTCGCAGCCGTAATCTGCGAAGCGCAGCACCGCAAGATCGTCCGCCGGCACGCCGCGATCGCGCAGGTTGATCGCCGACAGATAGGAGAAGCCGGTGACCGCGTCGACCTGTCCGGCCGACAGCATCGGCTCGCGGACCGCGGCGCTGATGCTGCTCTGCTTCACGCTTGCCGGCTTGATGCCGTTCTGCCTGGCGACCGCAGGCCACAGCCGGATCGAGAGATCGCCCTCGGCGACGCCGAGATTCTTGCCCTCGATGTCGGAGAGGGCGCGAATGCCGCGGCTCCTGCGCGCGATGATGGCGTAGGGCGCGTGGTTGAACAGGACGAAGATCGCTTTGACCGGGGCCGCGCCCTGCCGGTCGCGCGCGCGGATCAGCGTGTTGATGTCGACCAGCGCGAAATCGCTCATCCCCGCGCCGACGCGCGCGATCGCGTCCTGCGATCCGCTGACGATGTTGGTGGTGACCGCAAGTCCCTCCGCACCGAACGATCCGCCGACGGCTGCCATCACGAAGGGCGACGCCGCCGCGTCGATCGGGCGGTCGAGCGTAAGCTGGATCGTGATCGGCTGCTTGGCGGCGCCTGCGCTCTGCGCGCGGCTTGCGCGAGGGCACAGGCTGGCGCCGAGGCCGATCGCAAGGCCCAGGAAGTCGCGGCGGGTGGAAGTTGAGGTTACGCGCATGATGACGTCAGGAGACGCGAGACAATCTGTCGCGCTGGGGTGTGTCTGTTTCGTGACGCCGAACGCGCGTTTTCGCCCGTTCAGCGGTGCCATTCTGCCGCTTCTAACCTGAATGCTTGATGACTGCCACGATTTCGCCAGGGATCGTTCAGCCTGCGTTTGGTTTGGGGAACTTAGGATCGCACCCGTGGTTGGCTGTGAGTGGCCCGACGGGCCGAGCTTCCACGGAGGACTACTCAGATGTTTGCGCGAAAAGGTGTGTTTTCATCGATCGGCCGCGGAGCCGCGCTGGCCACGGTCGCGGCGGTCGCGCTGACGGCGGTCGAGCCGTCGATGGCCTATGCGGGCTCGGCCCCGAAGGCCAAGGAGGTCACGGCGCAGACCGGCACCAGTGACGTCACCGATATCAGCGCGCGCCGGCGATACTATCGCGGTGGCGGTGGTGGCGCGGCTGCTGCGGCCGCCTTTGCCGGCATCGTTGGCGCGGGGCTTGCGATCGCCGCCGCCCAGAACCGCCGTGATTACTATGATTCCTACGGCTACTATGGTGGCGGCCCGGTCTATTACGGTGGTCCGGCCTACTATGGCGGCGGTCCGTATTATTACGGCGGCGGCTATGGCCGCGGCGTGCCGTATTATCGCGGTCACCCGATCGCGAGCTGGTAAACGTAATCTTGATCGCAACGACATCCACCGGCCGCCCGCGCGGCCGGTGGATTTTTTTGCGTGTCATGGTTGCCCGTTAACACGCTGGCCAGAGGTTTGAATTAGGCTTGAGAAATGAGTGATTCGGTCGAACGGCTCTATCGGGCGGTTCTCGCGGCCCGGCATCTCGATCCGGCGACGTCGCGCACCGCCCGGCTGTTTCAGCGCGGGCCGTCAAAGATGGCCAAGAAGCTGGCCGAGGAAGCGATCGAGGTCGTGATCGACGCCCTCAGCGGCAAGACCGACGCGGTGGTGCGCGAGAGCGCCGACCTTCTCTATAATCTGACTGTTTTGTGGGCAGCCGCCGGCGTCAAGCCGGAGGATGTCTGGAAAGAGATGGAACGGCGCGAACATCTGCTCGGAATCGCCGAAAAACTGCCGAAGACTGGCGCCAGACTGGCCAAGCCGTCGGCCGAGCCGGTCGTGCGGCGGCGAATTGTCGCGCTCGAAAGCAGCCTGCGGAAGCGGCGCTGACCCGCCAACAATCCTCTTTTGCCGGCATGGACAAATGCGCTCCATGATGGTTGATCGCGCCCATGCTGAAACGGATCTACGACTGGTGCATCGACGCCGCCGACAAGCCCTACGCGCTTTGGATTCTCGCGGCGGTCGCCTTCGCTGAAAGCTCATTCTTCCCGGTTCCGCCCGACATCATGCTGCTGCCGATGTCGCTGGCGCAGCCGAGGCGCGCGTGGTGGTTTGCCACCGTCTGCACGATCGCGTCGGTCGCCGGCGGCGTGCTCGGCTACGCCATCGGCGCGCTGCTCTATGACTCGGTCGGCCATTGGCTGATCACCATCTACGGCCTCGGCGACAAGGTCGACGCCTTCCGCGCCTCCTATGCCGAATGGGGCGCGGTGATCATCCTGCTCAAGGGCCTGACCCCGATCCCCTACAAGCTCGTCACCATCACCTCGGGCTTTGCCGGCTATAACATCTGGCTGTTCATCCTGTGCTCGATCGTCGCGCGCGGCGGCCGCTTCTTCATTGTCGCGGTCCTGCTCAACCGCTACGGCGATTTCATCCGCAAGGAATTGGAGAAGCGGCTGGGCTTCTACGTCGCGCTCGGCGCAATCGTGCTGGTGTTCGGCTTCTACATCGCCTTCAAGCTGGTTTGATCCTGCGCGACAAACCGGTGCTCTAACCCCTCATGGTTAGGAGGCGCGTAAGCGCCGTCTCCGGACGATGCGTCGCATCGCTTTCAGAACCATGAGGCCCCAATCGAGCCCGTGGCCCATCCCTCGAGACGCCGCTTGCGCGGCTCCTCGGGATGAGGGCGATAGGTGTGGCGTAAAGCGCTTTGCCGTGTCGTCGTCCTCGGTTACGCTTCGGCATGCTTGATCGAGTCGAGCTTTCGTTTCGCATCGGACCGCCCGTCGCCAAGGCGGCTGTTGTCGTGTCGACACTGATGCTCGCCTCCGATCTCGCTTTTTCGCAGGCCGCGCCTCCAATCTCGCTCGGTGTCCAGTCACAGCCCCAGCCGAACCAAGCTCCGCCACCCGCGCGTGAGGAGAACCCCGGCCTCATCAACGAGATCGGCAAGCTGTTCGAAAAGTCCAGGTCGATCCTGCCGTCCTTGAAGAGCCCGGGCGAGACCGTCGACGACCTCAACAACAGCGCCAGGGATGCGGGCGAGAACCTGTCTGCCCTCACAAGACCGTCATTGATTGTCACCGGCCGCGCGGCCTGCCTGGTGGCAGCCAACGGCGCGCCAGACTGCAAGGCCGGCGCCGACAGGCTCTGCCAGAGCAAGGGTTACAAGGAAGGCAAGAGCCTGGACACCGATGCCGCCGAGAAATGCTCGCCGATCGTGTTCCTGCCCGGCCACAAACGCAAGCCGAACGACTGCCGGACGGAAAATTTCGTCACGCGGGCGATCTGCCAGTAGTGCGCTGTAGCGCTCGTAGCCCTGGTGGAGCGCCAGCGTAACCCGGGGCCGCTGGTAAACGCTGCCACAGATGCCCGGGTTGCGCGTTCCGCTTCACCCGGGCTACGGCAGTAGCGCCAAGACGCAATACTTGACACTGGAAAGATTGCCCTGCTGGTATGACGTCTGGCATCTTAAGCCCAGTCTCTCTTCCGAGCTAACCCGAAGGATTTTCACTGATGTCCATGCCTGCGTTGTTCAAAGGCCGTCTGTCGATTCCAGTGATCGGTGCGCCGCTGTTCATCATCTCCGTGCCTGATCTCGTGATCGCGCAGTGCAAGGCCGGCGTGGTCGGATCGTTTCCGGCGCTGAATGCGCGGCCGCCGGAGTTGCTCGACGAATGGCTGGGGCGCATCAAGGAAGAACTCGCGGCCTATGACAGGGCGCATCCGGAACGGCCCTCGGCGC
This sequence comes from Bradyrhizobium sp. Ses1, assembly GCF_059512365.1. NCBI lineage: Bacteria > Pseudomonadati > Pseudomonadota > Alphaproteobacteria > Hyphomicrobiales > Nitrobacteraceae > Bradyrhizobium > Bradyrhizobium sp. Ses1. The sequence continues at coordinate 46,861 of NZ_JCAMOQ010000046.1, read as the reverse complement.
CATTCGCGGTCAATCAGATCGTGCACAAGTCGAACAACCGGCTCGATCATGACCTCTCGCTTTGCGAGAAGCACAAGGTGCCGATGATCATCTCCTCGCTGGGCGCGCGCGAGGAGCTCAATCAGGCCGTGCACAATTGGGGCGGCATCGTCTTCCACGACGTGATCAATCAGAAGTTCGCCCACAAGGCGATCGAGAAGGGCGCCGACGGCCTGATCCTGGTGGCGGCCGGCGCGGGCGGTCATGCCGGCACCCTGTCGCCGTTCCCCTTCGTTACGGAGACGCGGCAGTGGTTCGACGGCCCGATCGCGCTGTCGGGCGCGATGGGCAGCGGCAAGGCGATCCGCGCCGCGCGCGTCCTCGGCGCCGACTTCGCCTATATCGGCTCGGCCTTTATCGCGACCAAGGAGGCGAATGCGGTGGAAGGCTACAAGAGCATGATCACCGGCTCGGCCGCCGAAGACATCGTCTATTCCAACCTGTTCACCGGCGTGCACGGCAATTACCTGAAGCCGTCGATCGTCGCCGCCGGCATGGATCCGGACAATCTGCCGACCTCCGATCCCTCCAAGATGAGCTTCGGCACCGACGCCTCCGGCGAGCGGGCGAAGCCGAAAGCCTGGAAGGAGATCTGGGGCTCGGGCCAGGGCGTCGGCAGCGTCGAAAAGATCGTGCCCGCCGCCGAACTGATCGCGCGCTTCAAGAAGGAATACGAGGAAGCCGTCGATCCGGCGTTGTGAATAACTCGCATCGTGTCTCGTCATGCCCGGGCTCGTCCCGGGCATCCACGTTCTTGGCGCGTTGCGGAAACGCGTGGATGGCCGGGTCAAGCCCGGCCATGACGGAGCAAGCGCAAGTGGACGCTCCGCACACCCTTGATGCAGCCATCACGCCTGTGCGACAAATACCGCCATGAGCGCCGCCGCCGTCAACGTCGTCAACCATCCGCTGGTACAGCACAAGCTCACGCTGATGCGCGAGCGTGACCGGTCGATCAAGAGTTTCCGGGAACTCGTGAACGAGGTCGGCATGCTGCTCTGCTACGAGGTGACGCGCGACCTGCCGCTCGAACTGGTCGACATCGAGACGCCGCTGATGCCGATGCGGGCGCCGATGATCGCAGGCAAGAAACTGACCTTCGCGCCGATCCTGCGCGCCGGCGTCGGCTTCCTGGACGGCATGCTCGCGCTGGTGCCGTCGGCGCGCGTGTCGCATATCGGGCTCTATCGCGATCCCGAGACGCTGGAAGCGGTGGAATATTTCTTCAAGGCCCCGCACGATCTGGCCGACCGCACCGCGATCCTGATGGACCCGATGCTGGCGACCGGCAATTCCGCCGTCGCCGGTGCGCACCTCCTGAAAAAGCGTGCTGCGCGCGACATCCGCTTCGTCTGCCTGCTGGCCGCTCCCGAGGGAATCGCTCATTTCCAGAAGGAGCATCCCGATGTGCCGCTTTGGACCGCGGCCATCGATGAGCGGTTGAACGACCACGGCTACATCCTGCCCGGCCTCGGCGATGCCGGCGATCGCATGTTCGGCACCAAATAGGCCCAGTTATCATGGACCCCATCTTCCGCGTTGACGGCAACAAGGTCGTCACCAGCCCGGATGCCGCCGGCCCGTGGCATCCGCAGATGCAGCACGGTTCCGCGCCCGCGGCGCTGGTGGTGTGGGCCGCCGAGTCCCTGCCCACGCCGGTGCCGATGCAGATCGCGCGCGTCACCATCGACCTGATGCGGCCGGTGCCGGTCGCGCCGCTCGCCATCGAGACCGAGATCTTGCGCGAGGGCCGCAAGATCCAGCTCTGCGGCGTGCGGCTGCTGGCCGAAGGTGTGCCTGTGGTCGCGGCCTCCGTGCTGCGGATCAAGTCGCAGGCACAGGCATTGCCGCCGGATGTCGTTGATCTGCCGCTCGGACTTCCCGGCCCCGATCAATCGACGTTCGAGCCTGCCGATAACGCCGGCAGCCCGTTCACCAAATGTATCTCGATGCGCGCCGTCCGCGGCCGCTTCGGCATGGTTGGTCCTGCCGCGATCTGGTTTCGCGTCGAGCGGCCGCTGATCGCGGGATCGCCGGTGTCGCAGGCCATGCGCGCGGTGGTCGCCGCCGATTTCAGTAACGGCACTTCGTCCGCGCTCGATTTCCGGGAGTGGACCTTCATCAATGCCGACCTCACCGTGAGCCTTTTGCGACAACCGGTCGGCGAGTGGATCCTGCTCGACGGCGAAAGCTGGATCGGCCCCGACGGGACGGGGCTTGCGATGTCGCGTCTCGCCGACGAGCGCGGCTATTTCGGCCGCGCCGTGCAAAGCCTCGTAATCGAGAAGCGGTAGAGCAACGCGGCGAAAAATCGCTGCCTCACCTTGGAACGCTTCGCGGCCGGGCGAGTTTGGCACTCGTCGAGGGCCATCATGAAGCGCGTTGATTTAGCCGCCGGCGGACTGACGCTCGCTGCCAGGCAAGCGTCAGCCGTCGACACTTCCTATCCTATTGCAGCCAAGTCCTTTTCAAGCCGGAGCGTGTTGTGAGGCCCGGTCCTTCCTCTGAGCGTGCGGTGGTCCTTGCCTCGAGCGAGCGTGAAGCGGTCGAGACTGCCTGCCTGATCCGCGACGCCGGCTACTACGCCAACATCTGCGGTGATCTCGCTGTGCTGAGGCGCGAGATCGCAAGCGGCGCCGGCCTAGCCGTCATTGCCGACGACGCGATCAAGGGGGCGGATTTGACCGACCTGACGCGATGGCTCAACGATCAGCCGGCATGGTCAGATTTCCCGATCGTGCTTCTGACCCAGGGCGGCAGCCTTGAGCGTGATCCGGGCGCGGTACGGCTCGGCAAGATCCTGGGCAATGTCACCTTCATCGAGCGCCCGTTTCATCCCACCACGCTTGCGAGCATCGTCGGCTCCGCGGTGCGTGGCCGGCGCCGCCAGTACCAGACCCGCGCCATTCTCGAAGATCTCACCGAGAGCGAGAGCCTGCTGCAGACCGCGCTGAATGCCGGCCAGCTCGGCGCGCTGGAATTGCATTTGCCGGAATTCGAGCTCGAGGCCTCGGACATCTGCAAGGCCTATTTCGGGCGTCGCGCGAGCGAGCACTTCACCTATCCGGAGCTCCTCGACGCCGTACATCCCGACGACCGCGAGCGGCGACTTGGCGTCCTCGAGCAAAGCATCCGCACCGGCAAGCACTACGCGATCGAATACCGCGTGATCTGGCCGGACGGCTCGCAGCATTGGCTCGACGTGCGCGCCCGCGCCGTGCGGCGGCCCGACGGCAGTCTCAGGTCGCTGGTTGGCGTCTGCTCCGACATTACCTTGCGCAAGACCGCCGAGATCGAGCGCGAAAACCTGCTGGCGCAGCTCGCAGCCGAGCGCATTGCGCTTTCGGAATTGACGGCGACGCTGGAGCAGCGCGTCGAACAGCGTACCGCCGACCTCCTGAAAGAAGTCGCCGCGCGCGAAAAGGCGCAGGAGCAGCTCCGTCATGCGCAGAAGATGGAGATCGTCGGCCAGCTCACCGGTGGCATCGCCCATGACTTCAACAATCTGCTGATGGCGGTGATGGGCAATCTCGAACTCTTGCGCAAGCGTCTGCCGGGCGACCAGCGCCTGCATCGTCTCATCGACGGCGCAATGCAGGGGGCCGAGCGCGGCGCCTCGCTGACGCAGCGGCTGCTCGCCTTTGCCCGGCAGCAAGATCTGCGCGTGGTGCCGGTCGATCTGCGCGTCTTGATCCAGGGCATGAGCAATCTGCTCGAACGCTCGCTGGGGCCGCGGATCGCATTGCATCTTGATTTGCCCGAAGCCCTGCCGCCGGCGCGGATCGACGCCAACCAGCTCGAGCTTGCGATCCTCAATCTCGCGATCAACGCGCGCGATGCGATGCCCGATGGCGGCGCGATCGACATCAAGGTGTCGGAAGATCAGGCCGTGAAGGATCCGGCGCTCAAGCCGGGCAGGTATATCAGGCTGTCGGTGATCGATACCGGCACCGGGATGTCGCCGGAGATCCTGAAGCGCGCGATCGAGCCGTTCTTCTCGTCAAAGCCACTCGGCAAGGGCACCGGGCTCGGACTGTCGATGGTGCATGGGCTCGCCGTGCAGCTCGGCGGCACGCTGCAGCTTTCCAGCATCGAAGGCCAGGGCACCACCGCAACGCTGATGCTGCCGGTTGCGACCGTACTGGCGGAAGCAGCGAGCCCGCAGCTGCCGTCGCGAAAGCTGGAGCGCTCCGCGGTGATCCTGTTCGTCGACGACGATCCCTTGATCGCGATGTCGACCACGGAGATGCTGGAGGACCTCGGTCATCACGTGATTGGCGCCACCTCGGGCCTGCATGCGCTCGATATCCTCCGCAGCGAGCAGCCGCTCGATCTGATGATGACCGATCACGTGATGCCTGGGATGACCGGGCTCGAGCTTGCCGCCGCCACCCGCAAGGTGCGCCCGTCGCTGCCGATCCTGCTCGCCACCGGCTACGCCGAATTGCCCGACGGCGTGCAGGTCGACCTGCCGCGGCTGGCGAAGCCATATCATCAGGACCAGTTGCGCGATCGGCTGGACCAATTGCTGCGGTGAACGTCGCCCCAGCTCTCTCCACGTCATTGCGAGGAGCGAAGCGACGAAGCAATCCACGCCTCCGCAAGTGGCGCGATGGATTGCTTCGCTCCGCTCGCAATGACGTCGGAGCATTTCGGCTCCGCCCGACTACCCTACCATCCGCTCGCGGCCGGCCCAGAAGCTTGCCTTCAGCACCTTCTTGTCGACCTTGCCGACGCCGGTCATCGGCAATGCTTCAACGAAACGGATCTGCTTCGGCGCATGCGCCGAGCCTTTCTTCGCTTTCACCAGGTTGATCAGCTCATCGGCATCCGGCCGCGCGCCGTCGCGGGCGACGATGACAGCGGTGACCGCTTCGCCCCATTTGTCGTCGGGCACGCCGACGACCGCGACCATCGCGACATCGGCATGCTGCGACAGCACGTCCTCGACCTCGCGCGGGAAGATGTTGAAGCCGCCGGAGATGATCATGTCCTTCTTGCGATCCAAGATGTACATGTAGCCGCGCTCGTCGGCGCGGGCGATGTCGCCGGTATGCAGCCAGCCGTTCTTCAGTGTCTCCGCTGTCGTGTCGGGCCGCTTCCAGTATTCCGCCATCACATGCGGCGCGCGCACGCAGATCTCGCCAGCTTCGCCGGCTCTGACCTCCTCGTCATTGTCATCAAGGATCTTCACGTCGCAGACCGCGATCGGGAAGCCGCAGGACAGGAGGAACTCGGGCGTCTTCGGATCGTGGTCGGCCTTGCGCAGCACCGAGACCGGATAGCATTCGGTCTGACCGTAGAGCTGCGAGAACACCGGCCCGATCCGCTCGATGCCTTCGACCAGCCGGCTCGGCGACATCGCCGAGGCGCCATAAAGCAACAGTTCGAGCGAGGAGAGATCGGTCTTATCAAGCGCGGGATGATCGAGCAGCACATAGATCATGGTCGGCACGAACAGCGTGAAGTTGATCTTCTCCCGCTCGATCGTCTTGAACACGGCCTCGGGATCGAAACCTTTGAGCATGTGCACGGTGCCTCCGCGCATCAGCGTCGGCAGCACCTTGGTGCCGGCAACGTGGCTGATCGGCGCCACCGTGAGATAGCGCGGCGTGTCGGGGATCTCGAAATCGGCGAGGATCGCGCCGGCGAAGCCGCCATATTCGCGGTGATAACGCAGCGCGCCCTTGGATTTGCCTGTGGTGCCACCGGTATAGTTCAGCGTCGCGACGTCGTCCGGTCCGGCCAGGCAACGCGCGGTGACGTGTCCCGCCTGCTCGATCGCCTGCAACAGGTCGATGCCGTAATCGGCTGGGCCGAGGGTAAACACGGTTTTGATATTCGTGGCTTTCGCTGCGAGATCACCACCGCGGTCGTGGAAGGTCGCGGCATCGATGATCAGCATCTGCGCGTCGGAATCCTCGATCTGGAACAATTGATCGTCGAGCGATCCCAACGGATGCAGCCAAGTGATCGCAAGTCGCGCGAGCTGCGCGGCGACGCCGGCACACCAGGCGTCGGCGCGGTTGGCGCTCAGCAGCGCGACGCGGGTGCCGGGCGCGAAGCCGAGCCGCGTGAACACGTTCTGGATCCGCCCGATCAGGTCGGTCGCGCCCTGGTAAGTGATCGATCCATCAGGCCAGCTAAAGGCCGTGCGCGAGGGATAGCGTGCCAGCGCCCGCAGCGTCTGTTCGCATACCGGTGGAAACGCATGGAGCGGATGGCTCATCTGAAAGATTCCTCCCTGCCGATTTTGTGTCTGGCATTTCTTCGTGCCAATGTTGACGATGACGCTAGCACAACAAGGAAGCGGCTCAAGCCGGGAGAGGGAAGGAACGCCTTGCCGTCGGACAGCTTTCGCTCGCGTATTCGCGAACGCCTCGCGCTGCCGCTGATTGCGGCGCCGATGTTTCTGGTCTCCGGCGTCGAGCTGGTGGTCGCCGCCTGCCGCAATGGCGTGATCGGTTCGTTCCCCACGGTGAATTGCCGCGAGACGGAACAGCTCGATCAGTGGCTCGCCGAGATCGAAGATCGATTGCAGCGTCATTCCGACGCGAGCGGGAAGACGGCCGCGCCGATCTGTCCGAACCTGATCGTGCATCGCTCCAACGCGCGGCTGCCGCAGGATCTTGAGGTGCTGCTGCGTCACAAGCCGGAGATGGTCATCACCTCGGTCGGCTCGCCCACGCCTGTACTGGCACCGCTGCATGATACAGGCGCGCTGGTGTTCGCCGACGTCGCATCGATCCGCCATGCCGAGCGCGCGGTCGAGGCCGGTGCTGACGGATTGGTGCTGCTCACCGCGGGCGCGGGCGGGCAGACCGGCTGGCTCAATCCGTTCGTGTTCGTGCGCGCGGTCCGCGCCTTCTTCGATGGTCCGATCGTGCTCGCCGGCGGCATCTCAGATGGCCACGCCCTCCGCGCCGCCGAAGCGCTCGGCTGCGACCTCGCTTATATGGGTACAAAATTCATCGCCACGCGCGAGAGCATGGCGGACGAGCGCTACAAGCAGATGCTGGTCGCAAGCGGCGCTGACGACATCCTGCTCACCACCGCCTTCACCGGCTTGCAGACCAACATGCTGCGGTCCTCGATCGAAGCCGCCGGCCTCGACCCGGACAACCTGCCGCAGCGCGGGGCCATCGACATCGGCAAGGATATCGACATCGGCGCCCGCGAAAGCCGCCCCAAGCGCTGGCGCGACATCTGGAGCGCCGGCCATTCGGTCTCCGGCGTGACTGATGTGCTCGCGGTGGATGAACTGGTGGCGCGGACGGTTGAGGAATATCGTGCAGCGGCGCGCCGTATCGAGCTCTCCTAGCTGGTACCCATCCTGCCGTCCGGCTCGCAACCCTGTGTTCACCATTTAACCCGGCCTTAACCACGTTCGCCCCAACAATAGCTGCGCAGGACAGCCCGCCGCCACGGCCGGGCTGGCGCAAGACCAAAGGGGATGCGACGTGCTTCTTGAGGCCTCTCTCACCAAAACCCCCGCGACCCTTGATGAGCTTCGGACCCGTGTCCGCCACGCCTTGCAGCGCCATCCGCTCTGCCGAAACGTCGAATTCGACGTCGTCAGGATGCCCCGAACCCGCCGGACCAACTGGACCATCAGCCTGCATTCGGTCTCAGGGTCCGCGCTGTTCGAGGCCCATGACATCGTCGCCGACATCCAGGAAGCCTATGAACTGGCCGTCGCGGCCTGATTTTCGCTTGCTTGGATACGATTTTTTCGGCCTTTTCCCGCCTTGGCGGTTCCGAGGGCATGCTAACGCCGCAATTGGCGTTCAATTTCAAAGGGTAATCCGGCCGGGATGGAGACGTCGTTGACCAGGGCCATGACCATCATCGCGCTGACCTGCTTCCTCGTGGTCGGCGCCGCCGCCACCAGCATTTTGAGCCGTGACAGCGTGCCGATGCCGCGCAGTGTCGCGGAGGACGCCGCGCCCGTTCATCCCGTCTCCAACAAGGAGAGCAAGAAGGATCGTCTGGCGGTGGTGGCCTACGCGCTCGCCGCCTATGAGCCGCAGCCGCAGACCCCGGCACAGGCGCAGCTTCAGGCCCAGGCCCAGGCTGCCATCCCGGATCTCACGGCCTCGCTGCGCCAGGCCTATGCCTCGGCCGAGCCGGCCGATGTGGGACTGCCGAAATTGACCGAGCCCCCCGCGAACCAGCCGGCAACCGCCCAGCCGGCTACGCCAGCGGCCCCCGCCAAGCCGAAGGCTGCCGCCAAGCCCGCGCCGCAGAAGAACTACGCGCTGCTCAGCGATGCGCAGATCGCCGGCATCAAGGATCGGCTGAAGCTGACCTCGTCGCAGGAATATTACTGGCCGGCGGTCGAGACCGCGCTCCGCGCCGTCGCCCGCAAGATCCACCAGAAGCGCCAAGCCGATCCGAACGCGACCGGCGTGCCGATCGATCCGGACTCCGACGAAGTGCAGCAATTGAAATCGGCGGCAATGCCGCTCCTGTTCCAGCTCCGCGAAGACCAGAAGAACGAAGTCCGCTCGCTCGCCCGCGTCATCGGCCTGGAAAAAGTCGCCGCGATGATCTGAGCGCGCCACTTCGCCCTCGCGCCTTCTGCAATCTCCTTCATCCGCGACGTTGCGCTTGGTCGCACAGGTTTTTCGTCGCGCGGGTTCCGCAGGAACATCGCTTCCGCTCGCACGTTGCTCGCGGCGTAGGAGAGGGAGCCCGTCATGCGCACAATGACCGCATTTTTTGCGGGGGTGGGAACTGTGGTCATCGCGATCGCCGTTGGCCTCGGTGGCGGCATGGTGATCTCGAACATCCTAAGCCCGCATCAGCCAAAGGCAGGCGCCGAGCTGACAAAGCTCGAACGGCGCGCGGCGGAGCCTGTCGCGGCATCGAATGCACCGGCTGAGCCGGTACCCTATCTCGCAGCGACCCGGGCCGCCGCGACCAATCCGGTCGTCGTCGATCCCGCGCCGCAAGCGGCGCCGCAGCAGGCCGAGCCGGCGCAGCAAACCAACACCACTCCAACCAACGCGGCGTCGAGCGAGCCGGAGCGCGGTCCCAATGCATCTGCGCAGCCTGCAGCCAACGCACAGCCGTCGGCGCAAACCGCCGCGCGCACTTCGTCGGCTTCTTCCGGCGACGCGCTGGCAAGAGCACGCGACGCCGAATCCAAGCGTGACGCCCGCCGTGTCGAGCAGCGGCGCAAGGCGGAGCGCCGACAGCAATGGGCTGAGCGTCGCCGCGTCCGCGAGCCGCGCGATGACGAACTGCGCGACGTCGAGCGCAGCGTCAGGGAAGATACCGAGCGGTCACGCGTCTTGGAGGCCGAACCGGTAAGCGTCGGGACGCCGAGGATCAGGCTGTTCGGCGACGAGGACTAGAGCGTTTTCGAGCGAAGTGGACACCGGATCGCGTGAAGAAAACGCGTCAAAACAAGAATCTAGAGCTTCGGTTCTGATCCATCAGAACCGAAAATGCTATAGTCTGGCAGTCGAGCGATCTGCGATTAATGCAGCAAGTCGTACGCCGCGACGCGATTGATGTCGGCCAGGCGCCGATCGGCATTTGCCTCAAGGTCGAGGCTTCCAACCAGCTCAAGCAGACGCTGATAGGCATGGTCCGCGATATCAACGGGCAGAGGCTCTTCATCGAAGGTTTCGATATAGCCACCAACGAGATCGCTCAGCAGCCGGCACAAGGCCTGCTGCCCGGGCTCGTCCTTCACCAAGGCGTCAAGTTTTTGCTGGAAGTTTCGGAAGGTTCGCAAGCCATGGTGTTGTTGCGAGAGCCATGCATGCAAGTCGTTCATATCAGCCTCTTCATGCTACGGAAGAAGCTACCGGCTTATACACGCGGCCGGCTCCTGGCGCCATCGCAATTTTTTGCGCTGCGGCCCTTGAAGAAGACGGAACAGGCAACTTCAATTTTCGTTGCGCCAGCCTCCCAACAGGAAAACTCTGCGCGGTCTGCGATTTGCTCCCGCCTGCGCCTGGACGTCGGTGAGATCGACGCTGCTTCGCTTCATCAGGACCTTGGCGACGATTCCGATCACGACGAAGGGCGCGACGTAGATCGCGAACACCTCGAGTGCGCGCATGGCACCGCTCCACATGATTGCGGACCCGACCATTATAGCACAGGGCGTTTTTTCATGTCGGCAAAGCAAGCTGCGCTGCGCTGACGCATGGATTGCCGGAACGGTGCAGTGCGGAAGACTGCGCGGCAGAGCCGCCGCCATCCCGGCTTAATGCCGGTTCGGGCGAGCTTCCGCCCACCTCGCCGATATCGAAATTGCGCAGGCGTGCTAATATCTCCAGTTCTTCGCGCCCAAGTATTCTTTACGCCCAAGTATTTTCGGTAACGTCTCTTGGGTGACGTCTGCATGCAAAGAGGAGAATTCAACTTAACGAGATAACAGGGAGGACAGATCATGGCTCGCATAAGTCGGCGTAAGCTTCTGAAGCTTTCCGGCGGTGGTGCAGTGGCGGCGAGGGCTGGGGGACTGGCGTCAATCCTTGCCCTGAAGCAGGCACCAGCCTTCGCACAGGCAACGACGATTCACTGGCTGCGCTGGAACGATTTCGTTCCTGCCTCGGACGAGGTGCTCCGCAAGGTGATCGTTCCCGAATGCGCCAAGGCGCTCGGCATCAAGCTCAACATCGAGATGATCAACGGCAACGATATCCAGGCACGCACCACCTCCGCGATTCAGTCCGGCACCGGTCCCGACGTGATCTGCGCGCTGAACAACTGGGCGCAGCTCTATCCCGAGAGCGTCGTCGACGTCAGCGATGTGGCGGAGGAGATCGGCCAGGCGCAGGGCGGTTTCTACGAGGAATCACGCGTCGTCGCCAATGACGGCAAGAAATGGATCGCGGTCCCCTGGTGCGTGCTCGGCGCGCAACTGGCGTACCGCAAGTCCTGGTTCGCGGAGATCGGGTACGAGGCGCCGAAGTTCCCGCAAACCTGGGAGGAATATCGCGAGGCTGGCAAGAAGCTGAAGGCGAAGGGCCGGCCGCTGGGGCAGACGGTCGGCCACAGCTTCGGCGACCCGCCGACCTATGCCTATCCGTATCTTTGGTCATGGGGCGGCAAGGAGGTCGAAGCGGACGGCAAGACGGTGACGCTGAACTCCAAGGCGACGGTCGATGCCGTCAACTTCGCGGTCGGCTTCTGGAACGACGCCTATGACGAGGGTGGGCTCGCCTGGGACGACACCAGCAACAACCGCGCCTTCCTCGCAGGCACGATCAGCTCCACGTTGAACGGCGCCTCGATCTATCTCGAGGCCAAGCGCAAGCCCCAGGTCTATCTGACTGAAACCGGCACCCCGCTCTGGCAGGACATCCTGCACTCGCCGCTGCCCAAGGGCGCCGCCGGCCAGTTCGGCTATCACCTGCCGATGTCCAACATGCTGATGAAGTATGTGAAGGACCCAAAGCCCGGCAAGGAGTTCCTGCGCTGGATCACCTCCAAGCCGGTCTATCAGGCGTGGTTCGACTCGCAGCAGGGCTATTCCGTCGGGGCCACCACGGTTTGGGAGCAGGACAAGCTCTGGGACAACGACCCTGTGATGCTGCCATTCCGCACCGCGGCGCGAGCTGGACGTTTCCCCGGCTACGCCGGACCAGCCGATCGTCGCGCAGCCGAAGTGCTCAGCAAGTACATCATCGTCGACATGACGGCAAAGGCGATACAGGGCATGCCGGCGCAAGACGCGGTGAAATGGGCGCACGACGAGGTCGCAAGGATTTATGCCGCTTGAAGCCGCTTCCTCGGCGCGCTAGGTTTTGATCTCGCCTCGGTGCTGCGGCCCGCGGCCGCAGCGCTCCGGCATCCGCTCGGAGAATCGCGCGATGGCCGTCGACTATGTCGCCGCCGCCAAACCCTATGTGGCCGCGCCGCGCCGCGGGCCGGTTACGCGAGTTCTTGAGAACGAGCGCTGGTTCGCGTTCTTTCTGCTGCTGCCGACCGCGGTATTGCTCGGCCTCTTTATCGCCTATCCCTTCGTCAAGGGCGTGCTGCTGGCGGTGACCGACGCCAAGGTCGGCGTGCCCGGAAATTTCGTCGGACTGCAGAATTTTGCGGTGCTGATGAACGACAGCATCTTCCGCATCGCGGTCTGGAACACCATCCTCTACACGGCGGTGACGACCGTCTTCAAGCTGGCGCTCGGCTTGTGGCTTGCTCTGCTGCTCAACCGCCACTTTCGGGCAAAGGCCCTGACCCGGGCCTTCATCCTGTTGCCCTTCATCATCCCGACCGTGCTCTCGACCTTCGCGTGGAAGTGGATGTTCGATCCGACTTTCAGCGTCATCAACTGGACGCTCTTTCACCTCGGCATCATCCGCACCCGCATCAATTGGCTCGGCGACCCCCAACTTGCCCTGATCTCGGTGATGATCGTCAATGTCTGGCGCGGCGTGCCGTTTTACGCAATCAGCCTGCTCGCCGGATTGCAGACCATCAGTCCGGAGCTCGCCGAGGCGGCCGCGATTGACGGAGCGCGGCCCTGGCAGCGCTTCCGCTACATCACCTGGCCCTTGCTGCTGCCCGTCACCATGGTTGTGGTGCTGTTCTCGGTAATCCAGACATTCGCCGATTTCCAGCTCGTCTACATCCTGACCGGCGGCGGACCGGCCAACGCCACGCAGCTCTTCGCCACCTACGCCTATCAGATCGGCGTCGGCACGGGTCTGTTGGGCGAGGGCGCGGCGATATCGCTCGCCATGTTCCCGGTGTTGCTCGTCGTCGTCGTCGTGCAGCTCCTCTACATCCGACGCGTGGAGACACTCTGATGATAGAGGGCGCGCGCTGGCGTCGTTGGGTCTTCTTCAATCTCCCGCTCGCGCTGTTCGTGATCGGGCTGCTGTTCCCGTTCTATTGGATGATGGTGACGACGGTGCGGCCGGACGCCGAGCTCTATCGTCCCTGGATGGCGCCGAACTACACGCCGTTCTGGACGCTCAATCCGACCCTTGACCATATCCGGTATCTCCTCAACGAGACGCTCTTCAACAGGTGGATGCTGAACACCTTCTTCATCTCGGTGCTTGCCACATTGATCTCGCTGTTCTGCGGGCTCCTCGCCGGCTACGCGCTCTCCCGGCTCAAATTTCCGTTCGCCGGCAGCCTCGGCACTGGAATCTTCGTCACCTATCTGGTGCCGCAGACGCTGCTGTTCATTCCGCTCGCCGATATCATCCGCAACTTCCGCCTCGGCGATACGCCATGGGCGCTCGTTCTCACATACCCCACCTTCCTCATCCCGTTCTGCACCTGGCTGCTGATGGGCTACTTCAAGGCGATCCCGCGCGAGCTCGAGGAATGTGCGCGCATCGACGGCGCGACCCGCTGGCAGGCGATGGTCTACATCGTCTTTCCGGTCGCTGTGCCCGGCATCCTCTCGGCCGGTATCTTCGCCTTCACGCTGTCGTGGAACGAGTTCATCTATGCCCTCGTCTTCCTGTCCTCGCCGGAGCAGAAGACGGTCTCCGTCGGCATCACCTCGGAGCTGGTCCGCGGCGACGTATTCTACTGGGGCTCGCTGATGGCCGGCGCCCTGCTCGGTTCGGTGCCGGTGGCGCTGATCTATTCCTTCTTCGTCGAGTACTACGTCGCCGGCATCACCGGGTCCGTCAAAGGGTGAGGCAAAGGGTGAGCCATGTCTCGGGTCATCATACGGAGCTTGAACAAGAGGTTTGACGGAGTCCATGCCGTCAAGGATGTCAATCTTGATATCCACGACAAGGAATTCGTGGTGCTCGTCGGTCCCTCGGGCTGCGGCAAAACCACGACGCTCCGCATGGTGGCCGGGCTCGAATCGATCACTTCGGGCGAGATCATGATCGGTGACCGCATTGTCAACGAGCTGCCGCCGATGGACCGCGACATCGCCATGGTGTTCCAGAACTACGCCCTTTATCCGCACATGAGCGTCTACGACAACATGGCGTTCGGCCTGAAGATGCGCGGGTTCGATCGCACCGAGATATCTAACCGAGTGAAGGCCGCAGCCGAAATCCTCGGCATAGAGGAACAGTTGCAACGCAAGCCGCGGCAGCTCTCCGGCGGCCAGCGGCAGCGCGTCGCCTTGGGCCGCGCCATCGTTCGGCATCCGCAGGTGTTCCTGTTCGACGAGCCGCTGTCGAACCTCGACGCCAAGCTGCGCATCCAGATGCGGGTGGAGATCAAAAAGATCCACGTCCGCCTCGGCACCACCGCGATCTACGTCACCCACGACCAGGTCGAAGCGATGACGCTCGGCGATCGCGTGGTCGTCATGAAGGATGGTCTCGTTCAGCAGGTGGGCGAACCGCTGGAACTCTACAACGAGCCCGCCAACCGTTTCGTCGCAGGCTTCATCGGCTCGCCAGCCATGAACTTCGCGACGGTGGAAATGGCTGATACCGAGGGTGCCCTCTGGGCCCGCCATGAAGGCATCCGCATCAAGCTGCCGGCCGACATCGCAGGCCGGCTCCGGCCGCATGTCGGAGAGAATGTCACGCTCGGCATCCGGCCGGAGGATCTGCGCGTCGCATCCGGCAGCGAGGAGGCGGATCTCAGCTTCGATGCCGTGGTCGAGGTCATCGAGAAGCTCGGCTCCCAGATTCTCCTCGACGTCAGGGTCGGTCCCAACACGATGGTGGCCGCAGTCGAACCGACCGTCAAAGCGAAAGTCCACGACCGTCTTCGCCTCGCACTGAATCCTGACCGGCTGTACTTCTTCGACCGCGTGTCGCAGGCGGCAATCTGATGTTGTGTGCCACCTCGTACACTGCTGGGTTGTAAGGACTATTCGCCGGATCGCCTTTGACAGGCTGGTGGTGAAACATGAAGGACGTACTCGTTTTCCTGTCTCCGTCGCGCAGAGATGACCTCTCGCGCGGCGCGCATTATGCGATCGCCCTGGCTCGCATGTATGGGGCGCATCTATCTGCATTGATTGCAGATGTGGAGACCGACCTCCGCGACTCGCTGCCTGAACCGGACATTCGGCAAGTCGGGAGTCCTGCCGCCAGGTCAGCAACGTCAAGTGAACGGGTGGCACGAACGGCGGAGCTTGTTCAGTCCGCTGCGACGGCTGCAAACGTATCGTGTGACATTCTGCAGGCCGAAAACCAGTCCGTCTCGCTTCGCGAACGAATGATCCATTGCACCCAGGTGCACGACGTCCTGGTGATCGATGTGCGCGGACCACTTGATGCGCCGCGCAAAGAACTGGTCGAGGCCGCCCTGTTTGCGAGTGGTCGTCCAATTGTCTTCGTGCCACCAAACACTCCTGTAGTCGCAAAAGACCGGATTGTCGTTGCATGGGACGGAACACGCTCGGCAGTTCGTGCAGTGCACGACGCCTTGCCCCTTCTCGCTCAGGCGCGTGAGGTGCTCGTCGTATCGGTCATGGACGACAAGCTGTTTCCGACACCTCATTCCGGACACGCACTCTGCCGCTATCTGGCGCGGTGGCAGGTTGATGCCAAATTCAGCACGATCCAGCGTGAGACCCTGAACGTCGGCGCGACCCTTCTGGCCTATGCGCAGCAAGCAGACGCGGATCTGCT
Source organism: Bradyrhizobium sp. Ses1 (assembly GCF_059512365.1). Classification (NCBI taxonomy): domain Bacteria; kingdom Pseudomonadati; phylum Pseudomonadota; class Alphaproteobacteria; order Hyphomicrobiales; family Nitrobacteraceae; genus Bradyrhizobium; species Bradyrhizobium sp. Ses1. The sequence continues at coordinate 31,283 of NZ_JCAMOQ010000046.1, read as the reverse complement.
GGTGATGGGCGCGTTCGCACATGGATTCGAGCGCGAGCTGATGCTCGGCAGCGCAACGCGAGATATCTTCAACGGGAGGATCGAAATTCCCGTACTGTTGTCGCACTAGTTTCTTCTGACGCGCACGACGAGATAGAGAGGCCGCATCAAGATCCGCGAGTCCCGATGCGCGATGCCGCATGGCAATGGACGTTCATGACGCGCAACAACAGTCGTCGGCCGTCGAGTAGATCCAGTGCGTACGTGCACCTCAGCTTGCGACAGGCACTATTCCGGCACGATGCTTGTCCGCACTGGCCTCACCCTGTTTGAGCGGAAGGTTCGCAGGGTGAGCCTTAGCGAGGCCGGCGCGCAGCTCTATCCTGTGCTGCGGGAACGGTTCGAAGCGTTCGAGGCCGTGCTTGAACGACTCTCGCAGTCAAAGAGGCCCGCGCAAGTGACGATTTCGGCGACCAACGCCTTCACGGTGAAATGGCTCGTCCTGAAAGTTGCCGGTTTCCGAAAGCTGCATCCCGGCGTCGACCTGCAACTCCATGCGTCGGACGAGGCCGTCGACTTCGTAGCCAGCTCCGTCGACATCGCAATCCGCTACGGCACAGGGCCGTATCCAGGCCTCATTTCAGAGCCGATGTTTGCGGACGAGTTCGCACCGCTCGTTAATCCGAATCTCGGCGTGCGCGATCTCGCGGACTTGAACCGTCGTCCCCTGATCCACTTTGAATGGACAAGAAAGCACCCGTTCAATCCGACCTGAGAGAACTGGTTTGCAAAGGCCGGGTTGTCGTGCCCCTCGAACCTCGGACAGCTCCGATTTTCGGACGAAGGTTATGCCATCCAGGCGGCTGTCGCGGGCCAGGGGATCGCGCTGCTCAGTCTGGCCCTCGTGGCCGACGAACTCGCCGCCGGCCACCTCGTACAGCCGTTCGGCCCTAAGGTGGACGGGTTCACTTATCATCTGGTGACAAGTGAAGATCGCGCGAAGAACCCACGCGTGCAAGCCGCGGCTGAATGGCTCCGGTTGGAAGTGATGTCCCTAAAGCCCTGAACCGGCAGCAACAGTCTTCGCTATATCCCGCGATGGAGGAGGCATCTCGATGTCTCCGTGACGCCGATGTAGTCGCAGCGATAGCCGGCTCGGGCGCAAGCCCCAAGAGTAAGCCCCGCGTTCTGCGGGCTTTTTTCCTCTTCGATCGAAGTAGGGCGGGTGGCGGTGGCACTTAACGTCAGCATCTGATCCAAAAGCGGAACTGAGTTTCGCTCGCTCGCCCATCTCTTGATCCAGCACATCATGTGGGCGAGGTGGCTATCACGGTTGCTGCTTCGCCGCTCCAAGCTTTGGCCAAAGCATTCCAGCGGGCTTGCGATAGTTCATATACTCCCCGGCGAGGGGCGACGGCCCAACGCTGCCCATTCAACTCCTGGCGAGAATGTTGGATCGTGACAAACGTAATCATTTAGGGTGTTGCGAAGCGCGCGATCGCGGCGTCTGCTCATGCGGAGGAGCGTGCGCCCGAGGCAGGGCCGCGCGTACCGGAATGATATGATGATCAACATACAATGGATGGCTCTGCTCCTGGCTATGGTGGTGGGCGGGGCGCATGCGGCAACACCGTTGGCGCTCGAGGCGCAGAACGGGATGGTTGTGAGTTCGCAACACCTCGCCTCTGAGGCAGGCCTGGAGATTCTGAAGGCTGGCGGCAACGCCATCGATGCGGCTGTCGCCGTAGGCAACGCCGAAGCGGTCGTAAATCCGTGTTGCGGCAATCTTGGTGGCGGCGGGTTCATGGTGATGCATTTGGCCGATGGTCGCGACCGGTTCATCAACTTTCGCGAAACTGCGCCGGCAGCGGCGAGCGAAAAGATGTATCTCGACGTCGGCGGCAATCCGATTCCGGGCGCCAGCCGATTTGGCTACAAGGCGGTTGCTCTCCCGGGAACGGTCAAGGGACTGGATGCGGCCCTGACCGAATATGGGACGATGTCGCGCGCCGAGGTGATGGCGCCCGCGATCCGGCTTGCCCGCGATGGGTTCGCGCTAACCCGCGGTGACACCGACATCATGGATTATGCGGCAAGTCGGTTTCATAACGATCCGTCGGTCGCAAGCATCTTTCTGCGCCGCGACGGAAGCAACCTCCAGCCGGGCGACAGGTTGGTGCAGACGGATCTGGCGGTGACGCTCGAAGCGATCGCCAAGGACGGGCCGGACGCCTTCTACGCCGGCCGAATCCCGGCTGCGGTCGAGGCTGCGTCGAAGGCCGGCGGCGGAATCGTTAAAGCCGATGATTTTGCTCATTACAAGATCACCGAGACGGAGCCGCTGTACTGCACCTATCGCGGCTACGTCTTCGTCTCCGCGCCGCCGCCGAGCTCAGGCGGCACGACGCTGTGCGAGATCCTGAATGTCCTCGAGGGCTATGACATGGCGGCGCTTGGCTTCCACTCGGCCGCCTCGATCCACGTCATGGCCGAGGCCATGCGTCATGCCTATCTCGACCGCAATACGTATTTGGGCGATCCCGATTTCGTTAGAAATCCTGTTGATCGGCTACTGTCCAAGGACTACGCAGCAGCCATCCGAGCCAAGATTCTGCCCGACAAGGCGACGCCTTCGGAGGCGGCGCGGCCCGGACTCGAGCCGCATGAACAAGGCGATACCACGCACTACTCGGTCATCGATCACGCCGGCAACGCTGTTTCTGTCACCTACACGCTCAACGGTCTGTTCGGCGCAGCGGTGATGGCGCCGGGGACTGGTTTCGTCCTGAATGACGAGATGGATGACTTCACCATCAAGCGCGGCGTGCCGAACATGTACGGGCTGGTGCAGGACCAGGCGAATCTCATCGCGCCGAACAAGCGCCCGCTGTCATCGATGACCCCGAGGCTGATCACCCGGAACGGCAAAGTCTTTGCTGTGCTCGGCAGCCCGGGCGGCCCGCGCATCATCACCATTACACTTGAGGCCGCGCTCAACATGATCGATCACGGCATGGAGCCGCGGCAGGCAGTCGATGCGCCGCGGATCCATCTTCAAGGCCTGCCTGACGAACTCGACTACGAGCCGTATGCGATCTCACCCGACACCGCAAAGCTGCTTCGTGAGATGGGCTACAAACTGGTCGAACAGACATCGTGGGGAGCGGCTGAGCTCATCGCGATCGGTCCTCCCGATGGCGGCGCTGCAGGTCCGCGCTCGTCCGGCAATGATGCCGCTCGGAGCGGCAGGATGCGGCCCGGCTATTTCTACGGCGCCCACGATGATCGGCGACCGGCCGGGAGCGCCGCGGGAGAATAGAGCGTATACCTTCGCAAAGCTGCAGCTGAGTTCCCAAGGCCGCGAAGGTGACCGATGCAGCCTGGAAGGTCGGACAATAGGCAGCGTCAGACCAGCTTCTTGCGCTTCGTCGTGGCCAAATCGGCCAGGCTCATCTGATCCAATACATCCGACATGGCATCGCGAACCCGTGTCATTGTGATGCGTACGACGCATTTGCGAGGATCTTCGCAGTCCTCGCATGGCTGGTAGGCCGTACGGCTTGCGCAGGCGATGGGCGCTAGCGGACCATCGAGCTCTCGGATCGCCTGCCCGATATTGATAGCGTGCGGCGGCCGAGCCAGCATATAACCGCCGCCGCCCGGTCCCTTCTTCGTATGCACGAGGCCGGCTTTGCGGAGATCGCCCAGGATCGTGTCCAGGAATTTCTTGGAGATGTTGTTGGTCTGCGCAATGTCGATGGACTGAATCGTTTCGCCGGGTTTCAGGGCCGCCAGATGGACGAGTGCCTTGAGGCCATATTTTCCCTTGGCTGTTAGCATCTGATGTCTTCGAATTAGAATAGGTAATAGATATACTATAGGATATATCGCCGCCATTTGGCGGTTATCTTGGAATAATTCACACGTTGATGCGGCCATTGAAAGATAAGGCTTCTGAATTGGCCGCGCCCCGACTTCAACTCCCGCTCAAAGCGTTCGCAAGAACGCGGCGAGGGCGGCTTTCTCTTCGTCGGAAAGACCGAGCGGCCGGATGTGAGACGACAGTTGCGCCGCGAACGGATAAAGCGGATATTCCGCTTCGCTGCGGTTTCGCGCCCATACCTCACCGCCACCGCGATCGTAGAGGTTGATCGCGCCTTCAAGTGTCGGAAAAAGCCCGTTGTGCATATAGGGCGCAGTCTCTCCGACATGACGCAGGCTCGGTGTGCGGAAACGCCCGACGTCGTCAGGGAGATGGGTGACCTGGTAACGGCCGAGATCCTGCGCCTTCTCGCCGAAGAACGAGATCTTCAGATTGTGGAAGCGATCGTCCGTCAATAGCGGGCCGAAGTGGCAGTTGGCGCATCGCGCCTTGGTCCGGAACAGGTGCAGGCCCCACAATTCCTGTTCGGTCAGCGTGTTCCGGTCGCCGTCTGCGAAGCGATCGAAGCGCGTCTCGGTCTCGAGATGGGTTTGAAAGGCAACGAGCGCATCCGCGAGTGCGTCTGCCGAAATCGGTCCCGCGCCGTAAACCTCCGCGAAGCGGGCTGCATAGTCGGGATCGGCGCGCAGGCGCGCCAGCACGGAATCCAGATCCGGATTGCTCATCTCCTCAGATATCGTGAGCGGCAACAGCGACTGGGCCGCCAGAGACGATCCTCGACCATCCCAGGCCAGATACGGCCGCAAGGCGACGTTCTGGAGCGATGGAGGATTACGCCGCCCGCGGGCAAGCGCATGCCCCGGCGCCGTTGCGGTCCCGCTGCTCCAGCCGTGCTGCGCATTGTGGCATGTCGAACAGGCGAGATCGTTGCCGGCAGAGAGCGTCGCGTCGTGGAAGAGACGCGCGCCAAGCGCGATATGACGTTGCTCTTGGGTGGATGGGGACGACGGCAGGTTCAGCTTGCCGAGCTCAACAAAGGCAACGTCAGCGTCGAGCCACGGTGCAGGCCATTCGGTTGCAGAGCGTGCGTAGGACTGCCGCAGCGTCGACAGATGCTCATCCCCTGGTGTCGCCGACGTTGCATGCGCGAAGATCATGCCGAGCATCGTCAGAGCGGTTACGCCAATCGCACCACAAAGGCTTGCCGCTTTACTTGAAGGAATCGCGCGGCTCAATGGCAATCAGGACCTGCCTGGTCCCTGTAGACCTCGAAGGAGGCGAGCTCCGCCCACCGTTCTCGCCGTCGCCGCCATTGCTCAGAGCTGCCTATCGCAGCCAGCGCGCGCCCGATCGTCACGGCGAGATCGGTTCGACGCTTTGCCACGGCAATCACGAGTGAAGTCGGATCGACGGGAGGCAAGGTCGCCGAGAATTTCTGCCAGGATCGCTTCGTGAACAAGGGATCAAGCACCGCGCGGTCGTGAAAGGTGGCTGCGCATTCGCCGGTCCTCACAAGCATCAAGGCTTCCGCCGGTGCCCGCAAGGTCCGTATCTCGGCGCCGAGCGATTGGGCGAGTTTCTGCCCGCGATCATTGGCGAGGGTGACGCAAACCACGCGGCCTCTGAAGTCGCTCCACTGCCGCAACGGCCGGTCCGAGCGCATGACCGGGCTCAGGCCGGACTCGTATCCCGTCGGCAATATCTCCGCCGCCTTGCGCAGCGGATCATCATCGGCGACGCGCGCCAGCACCGCGTCCACTCGATTTTCATTCAACGCCGCGAGCCGGTCCGCGGGCGGCACGAGCACGAGCTTCACGTCGGCACCAAGCCGTTCCCCGATCTCGTTCGCGAGATCGGTTTCGAATCCCTCCTCGATGTAGAGGCGCATGTCAGGTGCCTTGGCCGGCGGCACATAGGCGATGCCAAGCCTCAACTGATGCGCGTTATCGGTTTTATCACGAGGCCTCTCGGCAGATGCGAAATCAGACGAGGCAAAGCCCAAGTCAGCTCGCGTGATGCCGATGGCGCCGCCGATCAGAGCGGGCAGCAGCAAGCCGGACACAACGGCAGCGAGGATTTGCCAGATCGGGAAGCGTGCGTTGTTGGCGTTCATCGCGTGATCTTCTGCGCTGATTTCATGAAGCGAGCTGGCACGTGTGCTGCGAATAATCGTCCTTGAACTGAGATGATTACAGAATAAAATTGTCTATAGAACATATAGACTTATCGCGATGATGAAGTATCGTGAAAACGTTCATTTGTCATCACTGAACGGGGAATTCACATGCGAACCACGCGCGCGGCAAGCAGCAGGCGCCCATTCGGTTATCTAGCAGTGGCGGGCGCGCTCCTCGCCGTCGCACACATCGCTCCAGTACGCGCCGCCGAGCCGCTGCCGGAAATCAATCTGCAGCTCACGCCCTGGACGGTGATCGCGCGCGAGAAAGGCTTCTTCAAGGAGGAGTTCGACAAGATCGGCACCAGGAAGATCAACCTCATCGCCTCTGGCGCCGCTGAATTGATCGGTGCAGAATCCGCCGCGGTCAAGGGTGGAGCGATCGCGATCGCGCAGCGCATGATCTATCCGGCCACGGTCCACCGTGCGAACGGTCTCGATGGCGAGATCATCTGGGTTTCGGAGGCGTCCAATCGTTATCGCGCGCCCATTCTCGCCCGCGCCGACAACGACAACATCAAGTCCGTCGCCGACCTTGACGGAAAGAAGTTCGGCTCGAGCCGCATAAGCTGCTATTGGTCGTCGCCGTTCGAGATCACGCAGAAGGCGGGGCTGCCGTTCGACTCGCGCGAGAAGCAGGGCCGGATACGCTACACCTCGATCGACAACACCGCCGTTGCGATCAGCGCGGTGCTCTCGGGCGCCGCCGACGCCACGACCTTCCATCTTGCGGCGGGCGCCGCCGCCACCGGCGCATGGCTGTCGGGTAAGCTCAAGGTGGTCGGCCGGTCGCCGGACGACGGCATCTATGTGAACAATGCGGGCCGCGTGACCTATTTCGCTCGCCGCGACTTCGTGGACAAATATCCAGACCTTGTGAAGGCGTTCCTTGCCGCGCGCGAGCGTACGCGCGAGTGGGCCACCGATCACGTCGACGAAGCGGCCGAGATCGTCGCCAAGGAGACGCGCGTTCCGATCGAGGTCGCGAAGTTCCAGATCACCCACGCCGGCGAATGGGAGTTCATGGCGGGCGAGCCGAATGCCGACCGTGCGCGCGATGCGATCAAGAAGTTCCAGGCCTGGTACATTGCCAACGGCGACGACATCCTCTCCGAGCGCAAGCTGACCGACGCGCAGATCGATGCTTTCGTCGATGGGCGCTTCTTCGCAGGCGGCACCCACTCGATCTACAACTGACGCGCGGACGTAACCGATGCGTACGCCTCGGCACGCGGCGAGTGCCGGGGCGTCGTAATGATCTGTGAAATGTTGTCAGCATGACCGATAGCGTAGAGGCGATCGACGGCTCCGGAATCCGAACCGGCTGCTCGGCAGTCGCGGCGCGGCAAGGGCGCGCGTACAAGGGACCTGCGCTGATCGGCATTGTGCTGCCCGCAATCATCCTGACCCTATGGCAAACGGCGTCCACTCGCGGTTGGATCGACCCGGTGTTCCTGCCGGAGCCGATCACCGTCGTCACGGCGTTCTGGAAGATGCTGACCAAGCAGAACCTGGCGCTGGATTTTCTCGCCAGCGTCAAGATCGTCGGGCAGGCGTTCATCTACGGTTCGCTCGCCGGCGTCGCGCTGGGGATCGCGGCGGGATTGTCGCGCAAGGTCGAGCAGTTCTTCGGCCCGACCTTCGATACGATCCGGCACATTCCCGGCATTGCCTGGCTGCCCTTGATCGTCCTCTGGCTCGGCATCGGCGCACCGGCGAAAGTGCTCGTCATCGCCAAGTCGGTGTTCTTCCCGGTGTTCCTCAACACGTTGCAAGGCATTCGCAGCGTTGACAGGAGTTACATCGAGCTGGCGGAGGTCCTCACGCTCACCCGCAGGCAGCTGGTGCGCAAGGTGATTCTGCCCGCTGCAACGCCGTCGATTATGGTTGCGCTGCGCTATTCGGCTGGCCTTGCCTGGGCGCTGGTGGTCGTTGCGGAAGGATTGAGCGGACTGGAGGGGCTGGGCTTCCTGATCTTCCGCGCGCAGGGCTTGCTGCTCACCGACCAGCTTGTCGTGTGCATGGTCATCATCGGTCTCGTCGGCTTCGCAATCGACCGCAGCATGTATCTGTTGCAGCGCCGCGTGCTCCGCTGGAAGCAGGGCTACGAAGGTTGAAGCACGCGACGGCGGCCGCATCACATCAACAGGAGTATGCCATGGCCGCATCCGGCCAGCTCGAGGTGAGGAACGTATCCAAGACCTATGCTGTCGCCGGCCGCCCGCCGGTGCACGTCCTGTCCCATGTGAATCTCGATGTGAAGCCGGGCGCGTTCGTTTCGCTGGTCGGGCCGAGCGGATGCGGAAAGTCGACGCTGCTGCGGCTGATCATCGGTCTCGACCGCGACTATCGCGGCGATATCCTTATCGACGGCCGGCAGGTCACCGGTGCCGCGCTCTCGCGGGGCATCGTGTTCCAGGATCACCGTTTGCTGCCGTGGCTGACGCTCGAGGACAATATCGGTCTGAGCCTGGAGAATTCGGGCAGGAGTGCCGCGGACAAGGCTGCCACGATCGCCGAGCATATCGCCCTTGTCGGCTTGAAAGGTTTCGAGAAGGCCTATCCGCATCAGCTGTCCGGCGGCATGGCGCAGCGTGCGGCGATCGCCCGTGGCCTGGTGAACCGCCCGGAGATCCTGCTACTCGACGAACCGCTCGGCGCGCTGGACGCTCTGACCCGGGTCCATCTCCAGGCCGAATTGCAGCGCATCTGGCGCGTCGAACAGATCACCATGATTCTGGTGACGCATGACGTGGATGAAGCGATCTACCTCAGCGACAGGGTCGTGGTAATGGCCGGCGGTCCCGGCCGGATCGTCGACGACATCAAGATCGACCTTCCACGCGACCGCGACCGTGCGGACCTTGAGTTCGCCAGCTACAAGCGACGAATCCTGTCCGCCATGGGCGAATATGGCGGCAAGCCGCAGGCGGCCTGATGGCCGACGTGCTTGTCCTGCGAGGTCCAATCATGCTGAGGTCGCAGACGACGGCACGGCTCCACGGTCTCAGCTTGCTTCGCAACGTGATCGTTGCGATCGGGCTCGCCGCGAGCGGGGCGGCCATAGCCATGGACACCGCCCCGTCAAGCGATCTTCCTGATTTGTCGGCGGTGCGGGTCGAGATCTATTCCGGCGAATACGAGAAAGCGGCCGCCAAGCTGCTGACGCTTGCAGAAACCATCCATCATGCCGACGTGTACAATCTGCTCGGCTTCTCGCTGCGCAAGCTCAGGCGCTACGACGAGGCGGCGCGGTGGTACAAGGAGGCCATCTTCTACGATCCGACCCACCGGCCGGCGCTGGAATACCAGGGCGAGCTGTTCATCGATATCGGCGATGTCGCGCGCGCAGAGAAGAACCTCGAGCTGCTGCGGCTATTGTGTCACCCCGGCGGATGCGAGGAATACGACAAGCTGAAAGATGCTCTCGCTCGCGCCGGACATAAGTCCAAATCCTAGATTCTTGCGCTCACACTGCCTGGATGGAGATCTATAGATGAAACGCTGGTTGCTCTCTGTTGTCGTTGGGGTCGCGCTCCTCGCCACGCCCGCCTGGGCGGAGCAGAAGATCAAGGTCGGCATTGCGGCCGGCGACGGCGATATCGTCTGGGCGAAGGTCAGGGAGATCGCCGCCAAGGACGGACTCGACCTCACTGTGGTGGTGTTCAACGACTATCTCTTGCCAAACGCCGCGCTCGACGCAGGCGATCTGGATGCAAACGCGTTCCAGCACAGGCCCTTCCTCGAGAACCAGATCAAGACGAGAGGCTACAAGATCACGCCGGTCGGCGAGACGATCGTCGCCCCCATCGGCCTCTATTCCAGGAAGGTGAAGTCCATCGGCGAGATCAAGGACGGCGCGTCGATCGGCATCCCGAACGATCCCTCCAATGGAGGGCGTGCGCTCCTGCTGCTGCAGGCCGAGAAGCTGATCAAGCTCAAGGACGGTGTCGGGATATCGCCGACTGTGCTCGACGTGACTGACAACCCCAAGAAGCTGCAGCTTCGCGAGATCGATGCGGCGCAGCTTCCACGCAGTCTCGATGACCTCGACGCCGCCGTGATCAACACCAACTACGCGGTCCCGGCCGGGCTGCTTCCGGGCAAGGATTCCATCGCCGCCGAATCCGCCGTCAGCAATCCCTATAACAATTTCATCGCCGTGCGCGAGCGGGACAAGGATGCCCCTTGGGTGTCGAAGCTGGTGCGCGCCTATCAGAACGATACGATCCGGCAGCTCATCAAGGACACATTGCCAGGCCAGATTCCGGCCTTCTAGGGGTTAGCATGACGATAGTCCACGAGCCGGGCGAGATTGTTGGATCGCCGATCTTTCCGAGTCCGACGCAATTTCCGGACAGTCCGCTATCGAAGTCGCTGAGCCAGCCTTTGCTGCTCGGCTTGTTCTTGCCGATCCAGGCGGGCGGCTGGAGTGCCTCGACCTTGCCGCGAACGACGACGTGGACGTTCGACTACAACCGGGATCTGACGCTCACTGCCGAAGCTTTTGGCTTCGATCTGGTCTTTGCGCTGTCGCAATGGTTGCCGAAAGGCGGTTATGGCGGGGTATTCACCGGCGAGGCGCTCGATTCGTTCATGACGACAGCGTCGCTGGCGGCACTCACGTCAAAGATCATGCTGATCTCGACCATCCATGTGCTTTACGGTCCGATCCATCCGCTGCATCTCGCCAAATACGGCGCAACGCTGGATCACATCTCGGGCGGACGCTGGGGCATCAACGTCGTGACCGGGCATCGCGCGATCGAGCACGAGGCCTTCGGATGGAACCAGATCGAGCATGATCGCCGTTACGAACTGGCGGCGGAGTTCATCGAGGTGCTGCAGCGGCTGTGGAGCGATGACGAGAATTTTTCCTTCTCGGGCAAATCGCCGTGGCGGCTGAACAAAGCGTTCGTGACGCCGAAGCCGCGGTTCGGACGGCCCATCCTCGTCAATGCCACTGGATCGGACGCCGGCATCGCGTTTGCCGGCCGTTATTCCGACATCGTGTTCATCACGAGCCCCGCCGGCTCGTCCTTTGAGAGCGCGATCGAGGCGCTTCCAGCGCATGCGCAACGTGTCAAGCGGGCCGCGATCGAGGTCGGACGCGAGGTGCGGACGCTGCTCAATCCGATGGTGATCTGCCGCGAGACCGAGCGGGAGACGTGGCAGTACCATGACGCCATCGTCGATCACATCGACCCCGTCGCTGGCTTCCAGAATTTCGCCAGCGATGCGCACGCCTGGAAGGGAAGGATAGGTCGTGACGCGCCAAAACGGCGTGCGATCGGTGGCAATATCGAGGTGATCGGCACGCCGGAGCAGGTGGTCGATCAGTTCATCCAGCTCGAGAAGGCCGGCATCGACGGGCTTCAGCTCAGCTTCTTCGATTTCAAGCCTGATCTCGAGTTCTTCGGTCGCCGCGTGCTGCCGCTGATGGAGCAGGCTGGACTGCGGCTTCCGGTGACCCGTACGAACTGAGCTGAGATCCGGCCGCCGCGCCGTTTGGCCGGACGGCGCGCTACGCGGCGGTTCGCTCGCGGCGAGCCGGTCATTTCAAATAATCCGGCAGCGTGAATCCGTCATAGAAGCGGTCGCTTCGGATCGCGGCCTTGAAGGTTTCCGACTTATAGCCGGCGACGATGTCCTGTGCCCATGCGCTCTCCGCGTTGCTGCGCTTCACCGCAACGACGTTGATATAAGGGGTCGTCATCTTTTCCAGCGCGAAGGCGTTCGTCAGCTTCAACCCGCTATAGATCGCGAAATTGCCCTGGATGGCGGCGAAGTCGACGTCGTCAAGCGCGCGCGGCGCCTGCGCGGCCTCCAGCGGCACGATCTTGATGCCGCCCGGATTCTTGATGACGTCGAGCTCGGTGACGTCGACCGGCTTGCTGTCGCGGATTTCCACGAGGCCGAGGTCGCGCAGGATCCACAGCGCGCGCTGCAGGTTGACGGGATCATTGGGGACGGCCACGGTGGAGCCGGGCTTGATGGGCGTGCCGAGCGCATGCTTCTTCGAATAGAGACCCATCGGCGGCGTCGGCACGTGGACAATGCCGACAAGGTCGGTGTTCTGGCGCTCATTGTAGGAATTCAGGAAGATCGTGTGCTGCATGACGTTGGCATCGATCTCGCTCTTGAACACGGCGTTGTTGGCCTCGAGCCCGGTCGAGAATTCGAAATATTTGATGCGGTAGCCCTTCTTCTCGAGTTCCGGCTGAACGCCGGCCTTGAACTCGTCGATATAGGGGCCGGGCACGAAGCCGAGCTTGAGCTCAGCCTTGGCGGGTTCGGCACGGGACGGGACGCCTGCCAGCGCGCCGATGATGAGAAAGGCCGAAAGTAGAAGGAAACGAGGCGTATTCATTGCGGTCTCGGAGAGGTTGTGATGCTTGGCGTGCACGAAAATGCCCGCGGAAGACGCGGGGCATGATCCGGAAAGATCAGGCGGTCATGCGAATCGCGGCGAGCCAGGTGATCGGCTCCAGTCGGAAGCGCTGCGCATAGCGGACATTGTCGCCAAGCGCGGGACCGTCGGCGAAGAAGATCGCATCGAATTTGTGCGCCTCGGCGCGCTGCGCCAGCTCCTGGTAGTAGGTGATATCGAGGATCCGGTCCGTCGCGGAGCCCTTGTAGCGCCACGCGGCCTCGTGATGGCCGCCGGGATAGATGAAGAGATTGAGGGTTAGCTGCCGTCGATCGCTCATGTCTTAGGACCCGCGCATGTTTGAAGGCTGATGACGCCGTCGGGCTGCGACATTTCCGGGCATCCGTCGTCACTGCGTTTCCTGCTCGCACTCAAGCTGCAGTGCGAAAGAGTCTACGTCTGCGATCGCGAGAATGTCGATGAAATGAATTTACATAGTTGCGTCGGAAGCCAGCATGAACATTTTGGGTTATTCGTCGATAGGAGACGAGACCGCATGCTGCGATAGGAATGACGACGCATCGGGCATCCTGTGCGACGTCAGTACGAGAGTTTTCGGCTTAAAGAGCTTCGATTTCGACTGGCCATGCATGCAGTCGGTGCCCGCAAGACGATCGTCATCGCAAATATTCCAGCACCCGCATCGACGGAAACGCGATCATTGTCTGTCGTCGAAAACAAAGCTGGTTTCATTTCATTGACTGACGGTCGATCGCTCTTACGATTTACGCCCAATCGCGAGGTCGAAACATGCCGCCGATCTCTACGCATCAGCACTCTGGCGATCGCCGCAGATTGTTGCGGCCGAATAGGGGACACAACCATGGCTCAAACTGATGGCATCGATAACGTCATCCCGCGCGCTGATATCGTCGAGCGTGCGGCCCGCCTCGGTGCGGAGATCAGGAACATCAATCTGGCGGGCGATCTGCCTGACGAGACGATCGCCGCGATCAACAAGGTGCTGCTTGAGCACAAGGTGATCTTCTTCCGCAATCAAGATCATCTCGACGATGCCGAGCAGGAACGCTTTGCGGTGCGGCTTGGCAGACTGGTGCCGCATCCAACCATCGGCCCGGCCAAGGGCACGTCGTCGATCCTCGAACTGGACTCGGGAAGGGGCGGAGGCCGCGCCGACCAATGGCACACTGACGTCACCTTTGTCGACGCCTATCCGAAGATCTCGGTACTCCGTGGCGTGGTGATCCCGCCCTATGGCGGCGACACGATCTGGTCGAACACCGCGGCGGCCTATCTCGATTTGCCGCCGCCGCTCCGGCGGCTCGCCGACGAACTCTGGGCGGTCCACAGCAACGCCTATGATTATGCGGTGAAGTCGCGCGCCACCGACGCTGACAGGAAACACTTCGACGAAGTGTTCACGGGTACGGTCTACGAGACCGAACATCCGGTGGTTCGCGTCCATCCTGAAACCGGCGAGCGGACGCTGGTGCTCGGCAACTTCGTGCAGCGGTTCGTCGGCTTGCCGAAATATGACGGCCAGAAACTCTTCGACCTGTTCCAGTCGCATATCACCGCGCCGGAAAACACCGTGCGCTGGAGCTGGAAGGCAGGCGACGTCGCGATCTGGGACAATCGCGCGACGCAGCATTATGCCGTCAATGACTACGGCGACCAGCATCGCGTCGTCCGCCGCGCCACGGTCGATGGCGAGGTGCCGGTCAGCATCGACGGTCGCCACAGCGTGACACGCATCAAGGCGACCAAGCCGCAGGCAGCCAAGGCCGCGTAGCGGGGAGTTCGGCAGATGAGCATGACGCATCGATCGGCTGGCTTCTGGTCCGGGAGCAGTGCTGCAACGAAAATCCGGTATATTCTGTGGGCATTCGCGCTGATGCTTGGCTTCCTCGGCCAGGCGTTGGCCGAGCCATTGGAAAAGACCGAGATCCGCTATCAGGGCTGGGCTGGCCAGGTGACGTTCCCCGAACTGGCCGAGGATCTCGGTTACCTCGCGCCGCTCAAGCTCAAATGGGTCGGCAACACCATCAGCGGGCCGCAGGACATTCAGACCGTCGTCACCGGTGACATCGACATCGGCGGCGCCTTCTATGGGGCGATCATCAAGCTGACTGCGGCGAGAGCGCCGATCAAGGCGGTGGTGGGCTATTACGGCTCCGACGCCGATACCTATTACGGCTACTATGTGAAGGAGGACAGTCCGATCAAGGGGGCGCGCGACCTGATCGGAAAGAAGGTCGCAGTCAATACGCTCGGCGCCCACCTTGAATTCGTGCTCCGCGAATATCTGGCGCGGAACGGGCTGAGCGCGAGCGAGGCGAAGCAGGTGACGCTGGTGGCGGTCCCACCGGTCACCGGCGAGCAGGCGCTGCGGCAGGACCAGGTCGAGGTGGCCGCGCTCAACGGCGTGCTGCGCGACAAGGCGCTGGAACGCGGCGGCCTGCGAAAACTGTTCGCCGACACCGACCTGTTCGGCAACTTCACCGGTGGCGCTTATGTGCTGCGCGACAAGTTCATCAAGGAGAATCCGAATACAGCGCGCAAACTGGTCGAGGGCATCTCTCGCGCCATCGAATGGGCACGCGAAACCCCGCCGGAGGAAGTGCGGGCTCGCTTCAACAAGATCGTTGCGGAGCGCAAGCGAAACGAAGACGCCTCGTCGATCAAATACTGGAAGAGCACCGGCGTCGCATCAAAGGGCGGGCTGATCACCGACCAGCAATTGCAGGTGTGGATCGATTGGCTGGTGAAGGATGGTCTGCTGAAGCCCGACCAGATCAAGGCCTCCGACACCTACATCAACCAGTTCAACTACTATCGTTCGGGCAAGGCAGCGGAAGCCAGATGAGCACCGCAAAGATCCGCTTCGAACAGGTTCGCAAGGAGTTCCTCGTCCGCGGCGAAAGCGGTGGACCGGCGCGGCGGTTCGTCGCGCTGGAGGATGTCACGCTCGACGTCTATCCGGGCGAATTCCTGGCGCTGGTCGGCCCGAGCGGCTGCGGGAAGTCGACCTTGCTCGATCTCCTGGGTGGGCTGACCGCACCGACCAGCGGCCAGATCCTGCTCGATGGACGACCGATCTCGGGCCCGGCGCGCGACCGCGGCATCGTCTTCCAGCAATACGCGCTGTTTCCCTGGCGGACGGCGGCGCAGAATGTCGAGTTCGGGCTCGACATTGCAGGGTTGAAAGCGAGGGAGCGCCGCTCGATCGCGCTGCACTATCTCGATCTGGTCGGGCTCGCGGGTTTTGCCGACCGGTACCCGCACGAACTGTCCGGCGGCATGAAGCAGCGCGTGGCGATCGCGCGCAGCCTTGCCTACGATCCGGAAGTGTTGCTGATGGATGAGCCGTTCGCAGCACTCGACGCGCAGACGCGCGAGACGCTGCAGGGCGAACTCCTGCGCATCTGGCGGACCACCGGCAAGACCATCGTCTTCATCACGCATGGGATCGATGAGGCGGTTGTGCTCGGCCAGCGTGTCGCGGTGATGACGTCGCGGCCCGGCCGCATCAAGCATGTCGTCGACATTCCCGAACTGTTGCGAAGCGAGATGGATGACGTGCGATCGCTGCCCGAATTCGGGCGGGTCCGGCACGAGGTCTGGAGCTTGCTGCGCGAGGAAGTGTTGAAGGCCCAGCAAGGACAGCTTGCCGGTGCTCATGTCGCGTCGCGCGCCGATCGTTCTGTGGAGGATGTTGCGCATGTCTAGCCTTGAGATGCTGACGCTGCTCGAACTCGCGCACGGACGGCCGGCGTCGCTTGGCAAGATAGAAGAGGAACCGTCGGCGATGGCGCGTGCGCTGCATCGTTTCCTGCGTTGGCTGGTCGCGTTCGGCCGCAGGTCGCTGCTGCTGCTGGTTCTGCTTGCGGCATGGGAGGCGGCGCCCCGGTTCGGGCTGATCGATCGCGCATTCCTGCCACCGTTTTCGGAAGTCATCGCGGCCGGCTGGCAGCTTGCGCAGAGCGGGGAGCTTTACGATGACGTGACCGCCAGCCTGTTGCGTGCATTGAGCGGCTTCTTGATTTCCGTCGTACTTGTTGTTCCGCTGGGCCTCGCCGTCGGCTGGTATGCCCGGCTTGGCGATCTGCTCAATCAAACCATCGAGATTTGCCGCAATACGGCGCCGCTCGCGCTATTACCGGTGTTCATCCTGCTGCTCGGGATCGGTGAGGTCTCGAAGGTCACGATGGTGATCTATAGCTGCGCCTGGCCGCTGCTCCTCAACACCATTGCGGCGGTGAAACAGGTCGATCCGCTCCTGATCAAGTCTGCGCGCACCATGGGCGCGACACCGCAGCAGTTGTTCCGCAAGGTGATTCTGCCGGCAGCTCTTCCCACGATCTTCGTCGGTATCCGCCTGGCGAGCGCGGCTGCGATGCTGGTGCTGGTCGCTTCCGAAATGGTCGGTGCGAAGGCCGGCCTCGGCTATCTCATCATCTACAGCCAATACAGCTTCCTGATCCCGCAGATGTATTTCGGGATTTTGGGCATCACCGTGATCGGCCTGACGTTCAATGCGATCCTCGAAGCGCTCGAGCGGCGCTTCATGCGGTGGAAGGCGACGGTGACGGCCTGACGCGCGGTGGCTCAGGCCGGATCCTCGTCCCCAAGGATCGCGCGCAGCCGCGCAATCAACTCCCGGTTCGCCGGATCGTCGCGGCGACGAGGCCGGGCACCGTCGATGGGAATGGAGGCGGCGAGGCGCCCCGGCTTGCCCGTGATCGCGATCACCTCATCGGCGAGATAGACCGCTTCCGTGATCGAATGGGTCACGAAGATGACGGTCTTGTCGGTGGCGGCATGGATGCGCGCCAATTCGTCCTGCAGCGCTTCCCGGGTGAGGGCATCGACGGCGGCGAAGGGCTCGTCCATCAGCAGGATGTCGGGATCGACGGCGAGCGCGCGCGCCAGCGCCACCCGCTGACGCTGTCCGCCGGACATCTCGTGCGGATAGCGCTTCTCGAAACCGGACAAGCCGACCAGCGCGAGCGCGGCGCGCGCCATCTTGTGGCGCTCGTGCGTGCCGACTTTGCCGTGCTCGAGGCCGAAACCGACATTGGATAGCACGGTACGCCAAGGCAGCATGCGCGCGTCCTGGAACACCAGCGCGACCGGGAGCCTGTATCCTTCCGCGCGCGCATTGACGCGGACCTCTCCGGCATTCGGCTGGAGCAGCCCGGCGATCACGCGCAAGAGCGTCGACTTGCCCACGCCGGAGGGACCGAGCACGGCGATAAAACGGCCAGGCGCGACGTCGAGGTCGAGGTCGCGCAGCACTTCCGTCCGCTCGCCATCGCGTACGAATGACAGGCCGACGCTGCGCAGCGAAATTATCGCTTCCATCGCAGCACCCGTGATTGCAGCGCGACGAAAGAGGTGTCGATCAGCCCGTACAGCGCGGCCATCGTGGCCATGTAGATCACCACGACGTCGCTCGCGAGCAGGTTGGAGGCCTGCATCATGCGTTGGCCGAGACCGGGCACGCCGAAGATCTCGGAGGCGACGACGGCCATCCAGGCCTGCCCGAGCGCGGTCCGCAGGCCGACCAGGATCCCGGGCGCGGCGGCAGGCAGGATCACCTTGACCAGCTTCTGATCCGCGCGACGGAATCCGAACGCATCGGCCAGCTCGATCAGGTCGCGCTCCACCGAGTGGACCGAGCCAAGGGCCGCGAAATAGCAGATCCAGAACACGCCGGTTGAGATGATGAAGATGGCGGCGGCCGGATCGATGCCAAACCACAGGATCGCGAACGGCACCCATGCGAGTCCCGGGATCGGCCGCAAGATGCGCACGATCCAGGCGAGGAACGATTCCAGCGTTGCCGACATGCCGGTCGCAACGCCGAGCGCGATACCGAGCAGGCTGCCGATCGCAAGCCCCGCGAGATAATTGCGCAGGCTCGTCGTCAACGCCGCGAACCAGATGCCGCTCGAGAGCTCGCGCCAGAAAGCCCGCGGCAACGCGCTCGGCGGCGGCAGCACCGATGCCGGCACGATTTGGAAGGCGGGCATTGCCTCCCACAATGCGAGGAAGGCGACAAAGCCCAACGCGCCCAGCGTCAACGATCGTGTGCGTGTCACCGGCCGCGTCCGTTCCGTGAATTGCAGGCGTCGCTAGTTGGCCGTGGCGCGGTTATAGACATCGAAGGCGAACAAGCCTTCGAGGGGTTCCGCCTTCTGGAGCGCGCCGATCTTCACCTGATACTCCTGCAGCTGCCGAGTCGATTCCTCGATGCGTCGCGGATCGGAGGTGAACTGGGTCTGCGGCGACTTCAGCGACTCCAACAGGATGTCATCGGGCACAAGGCCATTGCCGAAAGCGGCGCCGACATGCTTCACGGCCTGCTCCGGGTGCTCTTTCAGCAGTGCGGTGGCGCGGATGATCGAACGCACGAGGCCGTCGACTGCTTTGGGATTCTTGTCCGCAAAGGAGCCCATGACCGCGACCACGACGCCCGGGAAATTCGGAAACATGTCCTTGCCGGTCGCGATCAGCTTGATCGCCGGATTCTGCTTGCGGATGATGGAAAGCGCGGGCTCTCGCACTGAGCCACCCTCGACCGCCCCGGTCGCGATCGCGCGCTGGGTCGCGTCGATGCCCATCTCGACGATCTGGACATCTGCCTTGTCGGCCTTCACGACTTCCCACAGCCAGTGCTGCAAGGCGGTGTTCGGGCCCGAGCCGATCGGCTGGGTCGCGAGCTTGACCGGGCGGCCGTTCTTTTCACGAAACGCCTTGAACGCAGCCGCCGGATCCTTGCCTTCGATCTGCGGAGAGAACGCGGCGCTGGTCGCAAATCCCATTTCCTCGACCACTGTCGCGGCGACGATGCGCACGTCGATGCCCTTCGCACGGGCGACCAAGAGCGGCGCAAGTCCAGCGACGTAGACGTCGAGGGTGCCGGACTGCAGTGCCTGGATCATGTTCGGGCCCGACTCGAACGTGCTCGTGGTCAGCGTCAGTCCCGCCTGCTTGATCCAGCCTTCGCCGTCCGCGACGAAGACCTGTGCCGCGCCCATCACCGGGATGAAGCCGAGGCGCAACGGCTGCTGCGCCCGCGCCGACACCGGCTGGCCCAACGCGATCCCGACCGCCACAAGGGCAGCAAACATGCTTGTCACGAGGCGCATCGTCATCCTTCCGAGAGATCAGGGGAAATGTGGCCGCAACGTCTCTTTTCGAGAACGTTTGGTCCATTGCGTTATTCGGGCTTTATCAGCTGGAATCTTCTAAATTTATCCCTCAAAGTAGAAAGTAATTCTGTGGCTCTGTCGAAGTACGGACGACAGTACCCCTCACATATCTAACGGCTTCGGCAGCCTAGCTAGCTCGGGTCGACACCTGTACCGATTTTGTTCCGGGCCGTGGCCTGCGTCACCACGCTGTTTGCAGGCACGTCGCGCGTCAGCCAGACATTGCCGCCGATGGTGGAGCCGCGGCCGATGGTGATTCGGCCGAGGATGGTCGCGCCCGCGTAAATGACGACGTCATCCTCCACGATCGGATGCCGCGCATCGCCCTTGATCAGGTTGCCTTCGTCGTCAGTCGGGAAATGCCGCGCGCCGAGCGTGACGGCCTGGTAGATGCGCACATTGTCGCCGATCACGGCGGTCTCTCCGATCACGACTCCGGTGCCGTGATCGATGAAGAAGCCCGAGCCGATGCTGGCACCCGGATGGATATCGATGCCGGTCCGGGCGTGGGCGATCTCGGCTATCAGCCGCGCGACGAGCCGCGCGCCCTGGCGATGCAGGATATGGGCGAGGCGGTGGTGGATGATCGCGGTCATGCCGGGATAGCCGATCAGGATTTCCGGAAAGTTGCGCGCGGCCGGGTCGCCGACGAACGCCGCTCGCAGGTCGTTGATCAACACGCCGCGCACCGAAGGCAGTTGGGAAGCCAGGCTGCGCGTCAGCTCGATCGCATCCTCTCGGCGAAAACCCGGCAACAACTCGTCACCGACGAACAGCGCGCCGCGATGGATCTGCTCGCACAGCGAATCCAGGGCAACGCTCAGCGTGTTGCCGACGAAATAGTCGATGTTCTCGCCGTCGAGATCGAACCGCCCATAATGCCTTGGAAACAGCGCCTCCGTCAGCCCGTCGAGAACGGCCTCCAGCGCCTCGCGAGACGGCGCTCGTCGCGCTTCGCCGTCGCGGCGGATGCTGTGGGTCTCCTCGCGCGAGACGCGCAATTCGGCGACGATCCGGTCGAGTTGCCAGCGCGCGGTCGACGGCGCACTGTCGCCCGCTGCAGCGAATTGCGATTGCGGTGGAGTTTCGCGCTTCATGCTGTCTCGACCCCCGTTGCCCTCAGCGGACGTGCGCCAAGGGGATACTTACCTCCGCAAGACGGTCCAGGTCCGTGTCGTGGTCGATCTGGATGTATTGACGGTTCCAGTAGATCAGGCCGGACAGCCGATGCGACAGCTCCATGCTGAGCAGGCGGCCGACGATAATCCCGTGCGAATAACGCTCGATGATCTCCTCGGCCTGGCACTCGACGGTCGCCAGCGCTTTGCCCAGCAGCGGCACGCCGGAGGAGCCGGTGAACCATGTCGTGCCGTCGAAGCGCTGGCTGCCCTTCAGCCGGCGATTGCTGAAGCGGGCGGCCAGCACCTGCTGGTCCGAACCCAGGATGTTGACGCCAAACAACCGGTGGCGCTCGATCAAGGCGAAGGAAGATGCCTGCCTGTTGATGCTCACGAGCAATCGCGGCGGGGCGGCGCTGAGCGAGGTCAGCGAGGTGACCGTCATTCCGGTGATGTCGTCGTCGCGTCCGGCGGTGATGATGCTGACTCCGCCGGCGAGGCGGCGCATGACGGAGCGAAACTGGCGCTCGATCTCGTCGGTTTCATCGACGAGATGGATATCCGCTTTGGCCATCGGTTGCTCCTCTCGTCGAACCTCGCGGAATTATGCTCCCGCTGGAAGCAGCCTTTCGCGGGCAGCGGCGTGCCTCTGATGAGTGCAAGCCTTCCACGCGTCGAAAAATGTCCCACGAATTTGGCCGGACAGAAATAGAGCGGTTTTCCAATTGTCCGCTGTCCGGGAGTTTTCTGATTTCTTTGCGCGTGCAAGACCGCAAAGAATATCTTTCAGCGCCTCCGCTTGATCTCTCCTCGCGCCTTGAAAGCAGCCTCGCTCGCGCCGCGACGTGAACTGTCATCGGTGGGAACAGTGGCGCTTCGGACGCGCAACGGAAGGGCGTACAAGCCCGCGGAGCTCGCAAGAGCGGTTCAAGACGAGCTCTTTCCCTATGAGCTGAACTATTTCCGTGAGGCCGAGCGTCTCAGTGCCTCGCTGGAGCGGCTCGATGCGCTCTGGATCAATGTATCGCAAGCGGGTGCCGCGGCGCAGGAAGACGTGCTCCGTGCGCGGGAAAGCGCAGCGATGCTGGCGACGGCGCGCTGGATGTATCGCAGCGCGGAAAGCCGCGGCATGCACCGGCGCGACGATTTTCCGGCTCGGGACGAGCGTGAGCGCCATTACATCACGGCCGGCGGTCTCGACGAGGTCTGGAGCTCGGTGCGTCCGCGTGCCGATCTTGCCTATGCGGAGGCCGCCGAATGATCGAGGTCATCGACGCCGAGCGCTGCACGGCCTGCGACATTTGCGTCAACGTCGCCACCGGCGATCATCATCCCGCTTCACGAGAAGAGGTTGCGGAACCGGCCGGCGGGAAGGGACACTCAACACGATCCCGTCGCATTGCAGGTGGACAATTGGGAGCCGGCAGCCTGAGGACAATTGATCACGTGCGCCAATGAATGCGGATCTCTTGAGCTGTATGGTGGTGGAACATGAAGGACATACTCGTTTTCCTGTCTCCGTCGCGCAGAGATGACCTCTCGCGCGGCGCGCATTATGCGATCGCCCTGGCTCGCATGTATGGGGCGCATCTATCTGCATTGATTGCTGATGTGGAGACCGATCTCCGCGACTTGCCGCCTGAACCGGACATTCGGCAGGTCGGGAGTCCTGCCGCCAGGCCAGCAACGTCAAGTGAACGGGTGGCACGAACCGCGGAGCTCGTTCAGTCCGCTGCGACGGCTGCAAACGTATCGTGTGACATTCTGCAGGCCGAAAACCAGTCCGTCTCGCTTCGCGAACGAATGATCCATTGCACCCAGGTGCACGACGTCCTGGTGATCGATGTGCGCGGACCACTTGATGCGCCTCGCAAAGAACTGGTCGAGGCCGCCCTGTTTGCGAGCGGTCGGCCAATTGTCTTCGTGCCACCAAACACCCCTGTGCTCGCAAAAGACCGGATTGTCGTTGCATGGGACGGAACACGCTCGGCAGTTCGTGCAGTGCACGACGCCTTGCCCCTTCTCGCTCAGGCGCGTGAGGTGCTCGTCGTATCGGTCATGGACGACAAGCTGTTTCCGACACCTCATTCCGGACACGCACTCTGCCGCTATCTGGCGCGGTGGCAGGTTGATGCCAAATTCAGCACGATCCGTCGTGAGACTCTGAACGTCGGCGCGACCCTTCTGGCCTATGCGCAGCAAGCAGACGCGGATCTGCTGGTGATGGGCGCGTTCGCACATGGATTCGAGCGCGAGCTGATGCTCGGCAGCGCAACGCGAGATATCTTCAACGCGAGGATCGAAATTCCCGTACTCTTATCGCACTAGAAGGAAACGCATCGATCCACTCTGCGAAAATCCAAGTCTGCGAAATCCAAGTCTTTCATCGAAAGGTTGCGTCTGAAGCTTCATCGCCCTGTTGCGCTGCAGCGGGCCGATCGACAGCTCTTGAACCCGGCCGCTGGAGCCGCCACCGCCCGCTTTTCAGATGCAGATCGAAGGCAAGGATCCGGCGGCACTTAACGTCAGCATCTGGACCCTCAACCGACATTCGGCGAGAGCTGGGACACCGTTTCGAGGCGCTAGGCGGCTGCCGGAGGGAACTTCGCAGCTCAAATCGAAACTTCTGCTCGCGCTTTTAGCAACAACCGAACGAGCAACACGTTTCGGTAGTCTCAAGGAAGGAGATCATCCATGAGACTGAAAATTGCTGCTGTTGTCTTCGCCGCGCTTGGTGGTGTCGCTCTCACCTCGACGGCGGCTTCCGCAATGCCAAATCGGATCACAAAGGCGAACGAGATCGTCTTGCAAACTTCAAGGATCCAGCAGGCGCGCTGGACCAGCGGCCCGCGCCACAGCGCCCGGCACTCGGGTCCGCGATGGCGTGCCGCCCACGCTTGGAATCCGCGCCGCGTGTCGCGTCCGGGATGGCGCAGCGCCAACGCTTGGGCTCCGCGGCGGGCGTGGGGTCCGGGATGGCGCGGCGCCTATGCCTGGAGCCCACGACCGGCGTGGTCTGCGGGCCCGGCGTGGGGCGCGAGCCCAGGATGGGGATGGGGCGCGAGCCCGGGGTGGGGATGGGGCGCGCGCCCAGGATGGGGCGTGAGCGTGGGATTTGGCCCGAGCGTAGGGGTGGGCTGGAACAGCGGGTGGTGGTGATAGGCGCATAGCGAAGCATCCCGTTGCTGGCGCGACCCGTTGGGCCAAGATCAATGCCAAGATCAATATGGGCGTGCAAGGCGTGCAAGGCTGGCCTGCTTACGCCAGCGTGGACCGCACGACCAACACCGGAAGCTTCGTAAGCGGCTAGTCGCACCAACAGCGAGGAGGGTTGTTCGTGGTTCTGCCTCGGAGCCGATCGTCAAAGCGAAAGTCCACGACCGGCTTCGCCTCGCGCTGAATCCCGAGCGGCTGTATTTCTTCGACCGCGTGTCGCAAGCGGCGATCTGAGGCTTTCGTAGTCTGCTCGGGATGGCGAGCTGGCGGCCGCGGTCTTGACTCTGCTTCCGACGCCTGCGATGTTGCGGTGCACACAATAAATCTCCCTGTGATTGGTATAGGTGTGCACCGATGCGCGAGGAGTTTCGCAGTAAATTCGAAGGTCTTCTTGCGGCGGCCCGAAAGAACGCGGCGTCCATTCGCGGGGCGCCCGCCCGCCGCCCGACACGGCTGCGAGAACTGACCGGGTTTGGAGCAAATCCCGGCAATCTCCGTATGTTTGCCTACGCGCCTGAGGACCTTCCGCCCAATAGGCCTGTGGTCATCGCGCTACATGGCTGCACCCAAACCTCCGCCGAGTATGATCACGGTACCGGCTGGTCAGCGCTCGCCGATAGGCTCGGCTTCGCGGTCGTCTATCCGCAGCAGCAGCCCACCAACAATCCGAAGAATTGTTTCTCGTGGTTCTTGCCGGGCGACATCGCGCGCGGTCATGGCGAGGCGCTTTCGATCAGGGAAATGATCGAGCATGCCCTGACGAGATTTGCGGGCGATCGGGGCAAAGTATTCGTGACCGGCCTCTCTGCCGGTGGCGCTATGGCTTCTGTTATGCTCGCGACCTATCCAGAGGTTATTGCCGGCGGCGCCATCATCGCCGGGTTGCCCTATGGATGCGCCAGCAACGTTCAACAAGCATTTGAGGCCATGTTTACCGAGCACGGACATGCCACGCAGGCGCTTGGCGATCGCGTGCGGGCAGCATCCAGACATTCCGGGCCGTGGCCGAAGATCTCGGTATGGCACGGCTCCCGCGATCCGATCGTGAAGCCGTCCAACGGTGAAGACATTATTCGGCAATGGACCAGCGTGCATGGGCTTTCGGACAGCCCCTCGCATCAAGAATTCCTCGAGAGCCACAATCGGCGCGTATGGAGCGACGCAAATGGTGAGCCACTGATCGAGGCGTTTTCCATCCGCGGCATGGGCCACGGTGTGCCGATCGCGACGAAGATGGAAGAGAGTTGCAGCTTTGCCGGTGCATTTTTCCTGGATGTGGGAATTTCCTCTACGCATCACATCTCTCGCTTCTGGGGTTTGCATGAATCTCCGGTTGAAATGCCCCGTGCCGCGCCGACGTCAGCCACCATTCAGATGCCAACTGATGACCACGCCCTGCTCATTGCTGCAGCAACTGCGGAGGGCACGCACGGTTCAGGCGGCGCCTCAACTGCTAATGATCGAGCCCAGCAGATGCGTCCGCCGCTCGACCCCAACACCATCATCGCGGCGGCCTTTAAAGCCGCAGGTCTCCCGGTTCCGGAGTTTCCCATCGCGCTGCCCGGCACGCCGCCGCGCGTTGCACCTGGCCCGATCATCACGGCGGCCCTGAAGGCCGCCGGACTGGTGCCGCGTTAATCCGACGTCGGCGCTCGCTCTTGTCGTGGATTGACGGGTCGGGCGTGGTCGCCAATTGGCCCTGAGCCGAATAACGTTTGAATCCGTCATCATATCGGCTGTCCGGGGCAGACCGGATATTGTGGTCGCGCTCGTGAACTGCAGCTCTGGATCCAGGCGCCGCAAATGTTTGTGTATTCGGCGACCGAAAGCGTCAGTTGGCGACAACTGGCGGCTGTTTGTGGCGCTATTGTTTCTTGAGCCATCCCTCGGCGATGTCATGCGAGCCCTCGGCACGCTCCTCCTCGAACGGGCTGGGGTTCGCCGGTAAGGCCTCTTCAACTGTCTGCTTCAGGCAGTTGGTAAACGGCCCAGGCTTGAGGCCGTTCCTGAAAACCAATTCTCCAGCGTGTAAGAACCTCATCGGTGCGAACGGGTTAGTCGCAGATGCCTGAAGATGTTGAGGTCTTGGTTATCGGTGCCGGGCCAGCGGGTCTCGTGTCCGCGATCTACCTTGCGCGATTCGAGCGAAAGGTTCTGGTTGTCGATTCCGGTGAGTCTCGGGCGGCACTGATTCCGAAAAGCCACAATTTTCCGGGATTCGCACACGGAATTTCCGGTGCCGAATTGCTTGCGCGCATGAGAGAGCAGGTGGCCGCGCTCGGTGTTCGGCTGATCGACGGCAAGGTCGAGGCACTTGCGCGAGCCGGCAGCGGCTTTACTGCCACGGTCGGTCGCGCGAATATCCTGGTGTCGAAAGTCGTTCTCGCGACCGGTATCGTCGATCGGCAGCCTCCGATGAAGGATTGGGCCAGCGCGGTAGAGGAAGGTCTGCTGCGCTATTGTCCGATATGCGACGCGTTCGAGGCGCGCGCGAAAAGGATAGGGGTGATCGGCCCGCTTGCGCATGCAGCGAGCAAGGCGCTTTTCCTTCGTACTTTCACCACTGATGTAGTCCTCGTTCCGACCGATGACGCGCGTGAGGACGGGCTGGAGATGAAGCTGAAGCAGGCAACAATTGCCACCACTGCGCCACTCGCTCAGCTTAAAAAAGTCGATGGTCGATTAGCGGCTCGGCTGATCGATGGCACCTCAGTCGGGTTCGATGTTATCTATCCTGCGATGGGCAGCGAGGTCCGATCCGCCCTGTCACTTGCGGTGGGCGCGGATCATACGGCGGAAGGGTTTCTGATCGTGGACCAAAAACAGCAGAGCACGGTCCAGGGACTGTACGGAATTGGTGACGTCGTCAGTGACCTGCACCAGATATCGGTCGCACTGGGTCATGCTGCAGTAGCGGCATGCCACATCCACAATACACTGCCACCGAACTACGTGTAGTCGCCACCGCCTAGAAACGTTGCCGGATCGTGATGACTGTCTCGGCCGTCATCCATTGACCCGCCGAGCACGGCTAGGCCGAGCCTGAGCGGCAAGGGGAGTCCTGAGAGCGGCCAGTGATTTTCCTCGGTCCAGTTTCGGCGACCGATCGCGCAGGTAAAGGAACTGCCCGTCGAACAAACAATAGGACGAAGATCCGAACGCGAGCGAGCAGAAGAAGGCGCCTCCATTGGAAAGGACACGTGAAAAGCTCCTGGCCTGGGTAGAATAACCGGTTGCTGGTAAGAAACTATTTTAGCGTTCCCGACTTTGCTTTGCGAAGATCGTCTGATTCGCAGAGGTCGACTGTGAACAGAATCCTTAGGCCGGTTACTTACGTCTTCGCCGCCGTGTATTTCCTGGTGGATGCGGCGTTTTTGGCGCTTGCCAAGCCGATCTCAAACTGGATCGCTGACCACGTTCCGTTGAGACGACTACGGGCTTGGATCAGATCGTTACCGCCTTACCCATCGCTTGCACTCTTTTCAGTTCCTGTGATTCTTCTGGAACCTGTTAAGCCTCTCGCCGCATATCTAGCCGCGACGGGGCAGTTTCTGAGCAGCGCTTTAACATTGATCACGGGCGAGCTGTTAAAGCTCGTGCTGGTAGAGCGTCTATTCAGACTCACCCGAGACAAATTAATGAAGATCCCCGCATTTGCTTGGGTCTATGTCAGGTTCCAGCAAGCGAAAGCTTGGTTAGAAGCCACGGAGGCTTGGCGCACCATACGGTCGTTGAGCAGGGCGGCCCGCAACTACGCTGCACGTGTCAAAGCAACGATATGGTGCCACTTCGCCACTGTGGGGGGCGATAGAAATCAGAGCTAAATCCCTGGGCTACAGGTCCACAACTTGTCCGCCCAATCCGCGATTGTGGACCGGAGCTCGCGCGGACCCCGTGATTCCCTCCCTGGGCACCACTCCCCGGTCAAAGCAAGACGCTGCCGCACCTCCAGCCTTTGGCGGCGGCTTGGCGGTTGTCACGCTGGCCAGGCCTCAGTGATGAGCCGAGACGCTCCTGACGCATTCGGACAGGAGATTGTCGCCAGACGTGGAATGGCTGACATCGCCGAGACTGAGGATGCCGACCATCCGCTTGCTCTTGTTGATCACCGGCAGCCTGCGGACCTGCAGCTTCTCCATGTGATGCATCGCCTTTGCGAGGTCATCGTCCTCGCGGCAGCAATGGATGCCTTCGGTCATGACATCGCGCGCCGTCGCGCGACGCGCATCGAAGTCGTTGCTCGCAAGCCCTTTGCAGACGATATCGCGGTCGGTCACCATCCCGATCAGCCGATCGTCCTCTCCGATCGGAATGCAGCCGATGTCATGCCCCCGCATCAATTTCGCGAGTTCGGTGACGGGGGTGTCGGGGCTGACCCAGTCGACGCCCTTGTGCATCACGTCTTTGACTTTCATGGCGGACCTCCATTGCTGGATTTCAGGTGCACTTGATGCGCGCGACCAATCCTCAGTCGTGCGCGCTAAAGCGCCCATGCGGTGCGTTCGCCGTCAGGCGCGCAAACTGCTCATGCGTGAGATGAAGCAGGGTCTCGTGATCGCCGGCTTCCATATAGATTTCCGGCTGTGTCTCGATGCTATCGTCGACAATAATATCGAGCCCATAGCACTTGCCAATGGCCGGAACGGCGCCGAGTGCGCAGTCGCGGAACAGTCGATTGATTTCGGCTTCATTCGCCATATCGACATGATCACCGAGTGTCGCCCGCAGTTCCGACAGGCGGAGGTGGTGCGATGCCGGCACGACGGCGAGGATATATTCGCCGTCGCGTCGCAGCACGATGCCTTTGGCAAGACGGTCGCCCGAGATATGGCATGCTTCGGCCGTGCGAGTGGACGACATGCTCGGCTCGTGCTGGATCTCCTCGTATTGGATGTTTTCAGCGGCGAGGTATTTTTGCAGTGTGGGAGCGATGGACATGACGTGACCTCCGGTGCGGGTAGGCAAACCATCCGCCGTAAGGTTTTCCTGCCGAGCCTCGCCTTACGATGGGCGGCTGCGTCATTATAAGGCCAACATATTCCTTCCATCCGCCAGCCGCAATTCTTCGTCAGTGACCGGGGTGCGATGCAACGCTTCAGATTGGCGTTGGTATGCTCTCTGTCTTTGCCACCAACAGGCGATCGTCGCGGCGTACGTATCACCGATAAGGCAGCGTTCTTGGCCCAATTCTCGATCGCTCTGGCCCGGTGCAGAAGTCGCGAAAAACGCGGGTAGTCGTCCCCATTTTTAACGCTCAATCCCGATCACGAAAGAAGCGGCAAGCGTCCTTCATTTCCGCTATCATCAAGCCATGACGATCGGGATAACCGGACCCGAGCGGAAGGCACCTAGGCAAAGCGCCGTTCGCTGGCGCTACATCAAGGATGGTGGGTTACGCCTTGCGGCTTCGCGTGTTGAAGCAGCGGAGTGCGAGTTCGGCTAACCCACCCTACGACTTGCTGATAGGAAGCGTTAACGGCCGCAAATGTACGCATATGCCCTTTTCATCATCGTGGTCATTGGCTTTGCCTGGATGGCAGGGAAGCTGTTGAGCAGTTTGCGACAGATGGAAGTCCGAATGGGCGTTGGCGTGGTGCTCGCAAAGCGCGATAACCCCATGCTCTTTTGGTCCGTGGTCAGTATTCAGAGTCTGGGCGTAGGTATCCTGCTTGCGATTATCTGCTTCGTGATCTTCGTTCTTCCAAACAAGATAATGACCTGACAGGGCCGTAGGGCGGATTAGCTTTGCGCCGCAGCTCGAAGAGCGAAGGTGGAAAGCATAATCCGCCGTTCACTGGCGCTGCACCAAGGATGGTGGGTTGCGCCTTGCGGCTTTGCGTGTTGAAGCAGTGGAGTGTGAGTTCGGCTAACCCACCCTGCGACTACGCTGCTAGGCCGCCCCTATTTCGTCACCATCCCTCCCGTCTCCGGATGCTGCAGCCATCCCAGCACCGCGTCGTGGAAGCGTGCGGGCGCCTGGATTTGCGGGGCGTGGCCGAGATCGGGGAATTCGATCAGTTGTGCGTGCGGGAAACGCTTGGCCGCTTCCTTGCCGAGCACGGGATAATTGCCGAGCGTTGGGCGAATGTCCGGCGGTGCGAGGTCTTTGCCGATTGCGGTGGTGTCCTTGTCGCCGATCAGGAGCAGCACTGGCGCGGTGATGCGCTCGAATTCGTAGAACACCGGCTGGGTCGCGATCATGTCGTAGAGCCGCGCCGAACTCGATGCCACCGCCTCGCGTCCGGGACCGCGATACATGCCGGCCAGCATCTGCACCCAGGGTTCGTATGACGCGTCCCAGGTGTTGGCATAATAAGTCGCGCGCTCGTAGGCGCGAATGGTGTCGGCGGTCACGCGCTTCTCGCGTTCGTTCCAGCCGTCGAGGCTGAGCCACGGCACGCCCTTGGCCGCCCAGTCCTCCAGCCCGATCGGATCGACCAGCACGAGCTGATCGACGGCCGCCGGATACATCAGCGCGTAGCGCATCGCCAGCATGCCGCCGGTCGAATGGCCCATGATCACCGAACGCTCGATGCCGAGTGACGCCAATAGCGCGCGGGTGTTGCCCGCGAGCTGGTGGAAGGTGAACTGATAGCGCTCGGGCTTGCTGGATTTGCAGAACCCGATCTGGTCGGGCGCGATCACCCGATAGCCGGCCGCCGTCAGCGCCTTGATCGAGCCTTCCCAGGTGGCGGCACAGAAATTCTTTCCATGCAGCATCACGACGGTGCGGCCGTTCGGGTTCGACGGTTTGACGTCGAGATAGGCCATCTCCAGGTCCTGGCCCTGCGATGAGAAGCGATAGCGCTCAACCGGGAAGGGGTATTCGAACCCCTGCAGCTCAGGCCCATAGGCCGGTCCCTCGTCGGCGGCGGAAGCCGGTGAACTGAGGCTCACAGCGGTGGTCAACGCGAGACTGAACAGAGCGGCAAAACGGATCATCGGGCAATCCTGCGGATTGGAATGTCAGGCGGCCTCGGACTAACGCAGCACTGTGACGCTATCCAGAAGGCTTGCGATGATTTGTTTGTGATCGATCGGGAGATCGGCCGACTGCTCACGCCGTCATTGCGAGCGGAGCGAAGCAATCCATGGTCTCCACAAGCGGCGCTATGGATTGCTTCGCTTCGCTCGCAATGACGATGTGGTTGATTTCGGTGCGACAAATTAACTCGACGGGCAAATCAGCCGAAAGTCTGTCCACCCCTCGCGTGAAAAATATTCCGCTTTCGCCGTCGGGCAAATCAGTGATTTAACTCCGCGCGTCTCACGGCGGATGAGGGGCGGGTCGCGATCGTCACGA
>NZ_JCAMOQ010000045.1:0-78880 GCF_059512365.1 Bradyrhizobium sp. Ses1 | reverse complement strand
TTGCGCATCGAAGTCCCCCGTGCCGAATCAGTTCGGTCCAAGGGAATCAGAGTGCGCTAATTAGGTACAGACCCTAGTCAAAGCTACGACGCAGCGTCAATGAGATGACGCCGCCACGTTCGGCGGAAACCAATCGTTAGGACGCCGTCCGGACCGATGTTCGCGGCTTCGATTCGTTCCTTGAGAACGAAATGAAGTCAGATGCAGAACAGTCGAAGGCAAGATGCATCGCGACGGAAAACAGCATGCCCTGCCGTTGGCGCGCTAGTCGCCTTTCTTGCCATCGCTCGGAGGCGCAGGCCTCGGTGGCGGTGGGCTGCCCACGCTGCCGGGGGTACCGCCGGTCCGGGCTCCAGGTTTGAGTGGCGGCGCGCTTCCGCCCACGGCGCCTGTTGCAGCGGCCGGGTCTCCAGGCCGGGGCGGCGGTGGACTGCCGACGCCTTGCGCAAACACCTGAAGTGGCGCGAGTGCGAGAGCTGCGGCGATCAGCATGGAGAGCTTACTTTTTGACATTCGCTTCTCCCAATGATGTCCCACGATAACCTTCAGGCCAGGTGCGAAGTTCCTCATCGACCCATCCGATCGATCTCCGCCGCAGCGAGTTGCGCGATATGCAGATCGATCTCCGCCATCGGATCGCCGTCGCCCAAGTACCAGGCTGCAGACAGACCGGTCCAAGCCAGAATCCAGCGCAGCAGGCGAAGCCGGTCGAGCTTTGCGGCTTCTGCGATGATGTCCAGACGCCGTGCAAAGCGGCCCGGCACGGTGGCCACCGGCCGCGTCGGGTCGGCGAGATCGGGATTGGTGAAGATGTTGGCGAAGTCGAAGCCGCGCTCGCCCATGATGTGCTTGGGATCGATCGCGAGCCAGCCGCGCGCGCCAAAGTCCAGCACGTTGTCGTGGTGCAGATCGCCATGCAGGACGACGATGTCGCGCTGATCGCGGAGCAGGGCTTCGGCCGTCTCGGTGCAGCGGGGAAGAATCCCGCCGTAGGTTCGCGCGGCTGGCGCGAGTTCGCGAAACCATTGCGCCAGCGGTATCAGCTTCGGCAAGGCCTTGGTGCGGGGCGCATGAAGGCGGGCGGCTGTCCGGCACAAAATGCGGCAGGCCTCATCGTCCTGCCCCGTTCGGGCCATGTCGCTGAGAGAGGCCGGACCGGTGGCGCGCTCCAGCAGCAGCGCGTGTTCGTCGCGCGCCAGCACGCAGGCTGCGCCGTCTCCATCCCACCATTCCATGACCGCGCCGCCGAGGCGTTCGTCCTCCTCGGACGACAGCTTGAGCATGGCGGGTTCGCCGTGCCGTAGCACCGGCAGCAGCCGCGCCGCATGGGTGACAATGGGTTCGCCATCAGGGACGAGGTGCCATTTTGCGAGATATGAATCGAACATCCGATGAGCGTATAGCGGCGTTTATCGTGTTGTTCACGCGGTCGTGTAGAGGTAATTCATCGTTATTTTCGCACGAGCGCGATGCATTCCCTTGCGCCGCTTGGCGACGCGCCGATTTCTGCGATTTGCGCACAAGTCTTTCAAGCGCGGCGCGCTTTTTCCGAATCGGTGTTCCGCGATAGCTCTGCTGTCAGATCAGTTGCAGCCATTGCGAGTCAGGCGGGCATGTCCCTCAAGCGATTACCAGAACCACGCTGTTGCGCGGGCGATGATTGCTGCCGTGATCCTCACCAAGGCAGTTACGGAGAAACAAGATGACCAGCCTCAAAATATCAGTCGCTTCGGCCATGCTGCTTTCGGCGCTGGCGGCGGCGCCGGTGTTCGCGCAGCAAGCGATTCAAGAGCCCGGCCTGCGGGCATTCTATTACCCGAACTCGGACGTGCTGAATTCCGGCGCGAGCGCAAACAAGCTTGTGAATGACGCCAGCGCCTATGCGGCAATGGAAGGCGGTCGTGCTTCGCAATGCGCGCCGCGGGTTCGGTCTCAGAAATCCGGATCGCGAGCCGTTGCTGCAGCGGACAATCGGCAGCTTCGCTGCGACTGATGCATCGTCGGTCCTGAATGTCGAACGACAGTGCGGGTTCGCTTTGGCGGCCCGCGCTTCACACGCTGAGAGCTGGAGCGCTTTGGTCGCTTCCCTGGTTCCGGATCGCGCCCGGGTCCTCGGAAAGCAAAGCGCGAATTTCTCGCAGCTCTTCCAGGATGAAATTCAGCACCACGCGCGTGCGCGGCGCAAGATGTCGGCGTGAGGAGTAGACCAGGCTGAGCGGAATGTTCGGCGACGGGAAGTTGTTCAAGACGCGGATAAGCTGGCCACTGCGCAGATCGTCGAACACGTCGACCAGCGTGAGATAGGCAATCCCGTATCCGCCTCTGGCGGCCAGATGCACAGCGCTGCCGTCATTGGCGAGGAATCCGCCCGACACGCGAAATTGCTGGGTGCCTTCGTTGGTCACGAACGTCCACATATCCGAATTCTGGCTGGTGGCGTGCACGATGCAGGTGTGCTCTGCAAGTTCGGCGGGCAAGGAAGGCTCGCCATGCTTTTCGATATAGCTCGGCGCCGCCACGGCGACGCGCGAAATCGTGCCGGCGTGACGAACGACCAGCGATGCATCTGATATCTCGCCGGCGCGCATCGCGAGATCGAGACGATCTTCGATCATGTCGCCGATCCGATCGCTCACCACGAGCTCGACCTTCAGTCCCGGGTGATCCGCCAGCAACTCGGGCAGACGCCGCGCGAGGAAGCGACCTGCGGTCCCCGTCACGCCGACGCGGACCAGGCCTATGGGAGAGGCGCTCTGTCGTCCCACGGCGGTCAGCATGCCCTCGACGCCGTCCAATATCGGTCGCGCGAGGAGGACAAGCATCTGTCCGTCATCGGTGAGGCTGATCTTTCGCGTGGTGCGATGGAACAAGCGAACGCCGAAGTGCTCTTCGAGCTGCGAAATCTGGCGGGCGACCGCGGCCTGGCTCACATCACGCTCGCGCGCGACGGCGGAAAACGAAAGAACTTCCGCTACGCGTACGAGAATGCCGAGGCTGCCGAGAAGGTCCATCGCCGGTGCGCCTGTTCTCTAAGGCTCTGCCACCTGCAGACGTGCTTTCTCCAGCCTTTCCTTGAGAGAGAATAGTTTTCCACTGAGCTCATCGAGTTCGCCGGGCGCGAACTCCGCGAAGATAAATTCAATCAATGAATCTCGTCGCGGTGCCAATCCTTCCAGATGCTCCAACGCTCGATGCGTCAGCGACAGGTTGACGATTCGTCCGTCTCGTCGCGATGTCTTTCTCTGGATTAAGCCCTCTTTCTCAAGGATTTTTGACTGCGTTGTGACAAACGACGCTTCGACGTTCAAAATTTTCGAGACGTTGCCGACCGACAACCCGTTGTCGTCGGCGGCATCGGCGAGGATCAGCATGATCTTCCATTGCGGGCCGGTGATTCCGAGCGTTTTCGCCCAGGACTGATAGAGTTCATCAAGAGATGCGTGGAGCGACGCGATTTCCCGACCAAACTGTCGAATAGAGTCTCGCTTCCTCATTGCGAATACATCTGCTCCGTTCATTGGTCATGTCACCGAGTGTAGCTTGGCTGCAACAAGATCGATTTTGTTGTCATTTGATAATGGTGTTATCTAGATCATGACAAATAAGTTCGTTACTTATGCTCGGGCAAGGGGGCTGGTTGGCTCGACGCGATAAATTTTCCGTCAGCTTGAGACACTTGTAATTGGGCATTACGCGAGAGCGATGGGTCTCAGGCCGCTCGTTCCGCTTCGACTGACACCAGTCCGTCAGATCAGGAGGTTGCAATAAAATGACTGTCGTTAGGACATTCGTACTTGGTGGGGCCGCAAGCCTCATCACTCTGGCGGGCGCGCAAGCGGCCGATCTTCCGGTGAAGGCGAAGGCCGTCGAATATGTGAAGGTTTGCTCGCTGTACGGCGCCGGCTTCTGGTACATCCCGGGCACCGACACCTGCATGAAGATCGGTGGCTATCTGCGCGTGGACGCGACCTTCAACGGCGGCATCCATGGCACCCCGGCGTGGAACGGCGATATCGGTCAGGGGAACCGTTATCGCGATTACTTCGCCGCTCGTTCCCGTATGGCGCTGACGATCGATACACGCACCGCCACCGAATATGGCGTGGTCCGCACCTTCGGTCAGGCCGACTTCCAGTTCTCGACGCTCGGCGGCAGCACCTACAACCCGAACTCGATCAATACCGGCTTGCCGGTTGCCGGCTCGCAGTTGCTCGACACTCCCGGCGGCGGCTATGTCGCGGTCGAATACGTCTTCATTCAGTTTGCCGGTTTCACGTTTGGTAAGTCTGCTTCCGCCTACGCTACTCCGTGGCAGGGCTTCCCGGGCAACATCAACTCCAACCTGCTCGGCGGCCAGAACACCGACACCGGTGTGAACAACATCCAGTACACCGCGCAGTTCGGCAACGGCATCTCGGCCAGCATCGGCTTGGATGATCCGACGGTCTGGGATCGCACCGCGGTCTACAACCTGTCGCTGCCTCTGAACGCGACGTTCAATACGGGCAACGCCTATGCGGGCGTTCACGCGCCTGACGTGGTCGGCAACATCCGCATCGACCAGGCTTGGGGTCTGTTCCAGATTTCGGCCGCGGCGCATGAAGTGAGCGGCTCCTACAACACGCTCAACGCACTCGGCGCACCGGCCGGCGGCGTGGGTCTGCCGGGTGCGGCACCGACCGGAGCGTCCGAGCTTTCCGGTCACCCTGATACCAAGTGGGGTGGTGCGGCGATGATCGGCGTGAACATCAAGAACATCCCGACCGGCCCCGGCGACGACATCAAGTTCGACGTCAGCTACGCCAAGGGCGCGACCAAGTACGTGATCGCCACCTCGTCGTCCTCGCCGAGCTTTGCGATCTTCGGCGGCGGCGGCGCGGGCGCCTATCAGAGCATCGGCTTCGGTGCCACCACCGACGGCGTCTACCTGCCGGTCGCGGCCGGTGGCGACGGATCGTTGCATCTGACGGAAGCCTTCGGCGTCCGCGGCGCCTTCAACCACAACTGGGATCCGTACTGGTCGACCAGCCTCTTCGGCAGCTATTCGGCGGTCCGGTATGATGGTGCGGCGAAGGCGTTCATGTGCCTCAACTACACCACGCCGGCCAAGGCGGTCAGCGCGAATTACGTCTGCAATCCCGACTTCAACGTCTCGCAGCTCGGCGCGGTCACCCGCTGGACCCCGGTCAAGAACCTGACCTTCTCGGCCGAATTCCAGTGGTTCCACCTCGACCAGAGCTTCCAGGGCTCCGCCGTCCTGGGCCCGTCGGCGCCCAAGCCTTCGGCCCGCTACGAGTTCAAGGACCAGGATACCTACCTGCTCCAGCTCCGCGCGCAGCGTAACTTCTGAGGACAAAGAGCCGCAGCGCAGCTCGTCTGCGGCTCCAGATCATGATCCGATTAGACCAATCGGATCATGGTCCATCTATCTGTTTGAGCATGATCTCCGCGCAAACGCCTCGCGTTTGTCGCGAGGGAAACCGGTTTCCACTTTTCCGGATCATGCTCTAGCCAACGTCAACAGAGACCTGCCGCAAACAGATCTTCGTGTTGACCTCCAGGGACCTCCGGCGATGCCCCGCCGGAGGTCTTTCCTTTGAGATGACATATTATTCACGTGACATGGTGTCCGCGCGACATATTGTTGTTGCGCGTGTTCCGCTTTTGCTCATATTTTATGCAGAACCGGCCGGTGAATTTCGATTTTCGCTCTGGCGTTTCCTATGGCGGCCGATGCAGCATCCCGCGCCCTGTCGGCGCTCCAGGGTCGCTTCCAGAAGGAGCAGTCGGGGGCGCCGTCGGTCATGCCCATCCTGTCCCGCGAGCATATTGAACCAGCAGAAATGTCTTACCTTGACGATTCCCTTGGCTATGCCCTCCATCGGGCACAATTGGCGGTGTTTGAGGGAATTCTTCAGTGTTTCGCTGAGTCCGACGTAACGGCTGCGGAATTCCTGGTGCTTGTGGTGGTGGCGGAGAACCCCGGCATCAACCAGGCTGATCTCGCCAAGAGCCTTGAAGTGGAGCGCCCGAGGATCGTTCCGACCCTCAACAGCCTGGAACAGCGCGGGCTAGCCAAGCGGACCCAAGTCGCGCAAGATGCCCGCGTCAGACAGATCCATCTCACCAAGAGCGGCCATCAGCTCGTGAAGGTGCTGCAACGGCGCGCCCGGGACCATCAGAAAAGGATCATGGCGCGGCTCGACGAAACCGAGGCAAAGGTGATTCTCTCCTGCCTCTGGAAACTTGCAGGGCGGGATTGTCCGGACGAAGAGCGCGTCCGTCGGAACGGAGCGCAAGTCCGCAGCGTCTGAGCCTTCGCCGCGAACGTGCTGTGACCATCGCTGCCGTTTCTCGTTTTCGCTGCGGCTGACGATCACGCCTGGACGTTGATCAGCTTCGCCGCGGTCAGGCCGAGGATGTCGGCCTTCTCCTCGTCGCTCAATGACGTGCATGCGAAGACGTGGTCGACCGGCTGCAACTGCCACGGATACGGATAGTCGCTGCCCAGCACGAGCTGGGATGCGCCGACCTGCGCGGCCAGATGCCGGATGGCCTCCGGCGTGAACACCAGCGAATCGAAATAGATCTGCTTGAGATATTCGGTCGGCCGCTTCTTCAGCTTGATGTCGGGATTGCAATTGGCCGGGCTGACCAGGCAAGCGTGATCTGCACGATCCGCATAGGAAGGTAGATAGCCGCCGCCATGCGCGGCGATGATCTTCAGGCCGGGGAAGCGATCGAACGTGCCTTCGAAGATCAGGTGTGCCAGCGCGATGCTGGTCTCGGTCGGGTAGGCAACGAGGTTGGAGAGCCAGCCGTTGCCGGCAAGATGCTTGTTCAATTCCGCGATCCCCTGCGGGTGGATGAACAAGGGGACGCCGAGCTCTTCAGCCTTGGCCCAGACCGGGTGAAATTTGGGATCGGAAAACGGCATGCCCTCGACCATGCCGCCGATCGCCGCGCCTTTCAGCCCCTGTTTCCTGACCGCCGTCTCCAGCTCCTTCACCGCGAGATCGGGCGCCTGCAGCGTCAGCGACGCGAAGGCCGCAAAACGCTCGGGCTTGGATGCACAAAGCTCGGCCAGCTTTTCGTTCTGCATCTCTACGATCTTGCCGGCGAGCTCACGATCGCGGCCGTACCAGAACGGATTGATCGACAGCACTTCCATGTCGACCGCCTGCGCGTCCATCGCCGCCAGCCGCTGATCGAGATTGATGAAGGCTTCCTCGGCGCCGCGCACCGGAGGCACCTGGATCTTGCTGGCATCGTTGCCCAGCAGTGCGCCGGCTTCCCGGATCTGGCAATGCGCGTGAACGTCGATGGTCTTCACACGCTTGCCGCTGACACTGACTGGCAGCGTCTGGCGCGCCGGCTGCTGCGCGTGCGCGCTGCGCAACAGGCCGCAACTGCAGAACATGATGCTGGCGGCAGCGCCGCCCTTCAAGAAGTTTCGACGGGTGGTCACGCGGGTTCCTCCCAGTTCTATTTTTGAAGTGTGCAAGGTAAGGTAGAAAACGCGGCCTCAACAAGGCAGCCGGTGCGCACAAAATGCAACCGCGGCAACTTTTCAGAGGCGCTTCTCGAAGAACGTGTCCGGATACGGATCGTCGTTGAAACGCTCGATCTCGTTCCAGCCGCTGTTGCGGTAAAGCCGCTGCGCCTCCGGCAGCGCGCTGTTGGTATCGAGACGCAGGACCTTGATGGACAATTCGCGCGCGATGTCCTCGGCGGCCCCCATGAGACGATGTGCGAGCCCAAGGCCGCGCGCTGATGGTGCGACCCACAGCCGCTTGATTTCCGCGATCTCGCCGCCACCGCCCTTCAGCCCGACGCAGCCGATCGGCAGGCCATCCGACATCGCGACGAGGAACGCGCCGCGCGGGCGGATCATGTCCACGGCTTCCGGATCGCGGGACAGCGAGACGTCGAAGCCGTGCTCGAAGCGGCGCGCGAGCTCGGCATAATATTCGCCGAGGCAATATCTGGCGTCCTCGCGCCTCGGGTCGATTTCCTCGAGCACGATGCGGCCGCGCCCGAGCGCGGAAGCGACCAGGTCCATCGCGCGCAGAAGTTCTTCCTGCCGCGAGTGGCGGGCCAGGACGTCTTTGGCCTGGGCGTTGGAGAGCGCTTCATAAGCGCGGAATTCGGAACGGCCGGCCTTGGTCAACCGGGCGACGCGCCGCCGTGCATCCTCGGGATGCGGCACGGTCTCGATCAGGCCTTCGTCTTCCAGGCCGCGCAGCAGGCGACTCATTAGGCCGGAGTCGAGGCCGAGATAGTCGCGGATCGCCGCGACATCGGACTGCCAATGCCCGATCGCGTTGAGCACGCGGGCGCTGCCGAGCGGGCGTCCGCGCCCGAGAAAGGAGGTGTCGAGGGCGCCCACCTCGGAGGTGACGGCACGGTTGAAGCGGCGGACACGCGCGATGGGATCGAGCGGCATGATATCTGACTTTAGTCAGATAAATTGTTCTGTCAATCCGGCGGGAGATCTGGGCTGAAGCCCTGCGCACTGCGTCATGTCGTTCGCCAGATCCGGGCTCGCCAGCAGGCACTTACCGCGCCCGTTAACCCAACCTCTTAACAATCCGTAAACACCTGCAAGCGCAGCCTCCGCACCGGAGGTGCAGCATGCTCATCTACCCCGTACCTGTCGAAGTGACGAAGGCGAGGGTTCAGCTTCTCGCCCATCAGATGGAAAAGGCCCCGCCTCGTGTCATCAACGAAGCCGTCCTTGACGTCTTCGCGGCCAAGAACAAGGTCGAGCGCGACGCGGTTGCCGTCGATATCAAGGCGTAGCACGCACTGACGTCTTCTCGTATCCTCGCCGCGCGCTGCCTTTGGCGCCGTTGTCTTACCGTGAGGTCACGCGAATGAAGCGGCAGTTGATCATGGCCCTCGGCGCGACGACGTTGCTGCTCGCGTCATTTGTTTCCGGGCAGCCGATGGCGCAGGACGCGGGCGCATCGGGAAAGCAACTGTTCAACAATTCCTGCCGCACCTGCCACACCACGAAAGAGGGTGACAATCGCTTCGGTCCTCACCTGCACAACATTATCGGCCGCAAGGCCGGCTCGCTGCCGAATTATCGCTACTCCGAGGCGATGCAATCTGCCGATTTCGTGTGGGACGAAGACAAGCTCGGACGCTTCATTCAAAATCCGGATGCACTGGTGCCGGGCAACGGCATGACCCCCTATACCGGAGTCCGGTCCGCCGAAGACAAGGCGAAGATTATCGCTTTCCTGAAGTCGTCCGGCCCATGAGTCCGCAGCTCCCGTCGTCGCGCGGGCGGGCCTTCAGTGCGTCGGCACGACGAAGATCTGGCCGGGATAGATGCGGTTGGGATTGCGGATCTGTTCTTTGTTCGCCCGGTAGATGACGGCATAGCGTTGCCCCGCACCGAACGCGCGCTGGCTGATGCGCCAGAGGCTGTCACCGCGGGAGACGGTGGCGGTCGTGATCTTCGGCACCACCACGGCGGAGGGCGAGCCCTTGTCGGACGGAGCGGTCGTCTGGGCAGCGGCCAGCTTGGTCGGGGCAGCTTCCGAGGGCTTGGCCTGCGCCGGCAAGGAGGCAGTCGTCAATGTGCTCGGAACGTTGAACGGCACCTCGGCGCGCGCGCGGACGGCGCCTGAAGCAGCCTCCACCTCGTCCAGCCTGATCCGGTAATTGCCTGCCGCGACGCCGGCATTGATCGCGACGGAGAGGCGACCGTTGTCGTCCGACGTCACGGCGGTGACAAAGCTGTCGTTGAGATAGAGTCTCACCGCGGCGCCGGGATGCGCGCGACCGCTGACACGGAGCTTTCCGCCCGGCTCGGTCTCGACCGCTTCCACGACGATCACGCGCTCCGCCCCCGGCGTCGGGGCGGGATCCTGCGAGAGCACCTTCACAGGTTTATCCGGCGCTATCAGCGCTACGATCGGCTGCTCCTTCCCGGCAGGCTCGAGCGCCACCGCGACGCTCTGCTTGGACGCGGTCTCCTTGCCGTCCGGCTGCTTGACGCGCAGCGTCAGATCGTAATTCCCCGGCGGCAGTGGACGCGGGATCATGGCGAATTGTCCCGATTGATCGGCTACGATGCGATCGTGCAATTCGCCGTTGCGGAGCAGCTCCACCGTCGCACCCGGCGTCGCCCGGCCCGCGATCACGGCTTCGCCTGTTGGCTCGATGCGGACAACGTCGAACTCCGGCATGCCGTCGTTGCTACCCGGCGCGGGAGGCGGGCCGGTAAGCGCTGTTGCGAGGTTGGCCGCCTCCGATTGCAGGGCCGATAGAGCCGATGGTGCCTGATCGCGCTTGTCCGATGCCGAATCCTGCGCTGCAGGCGCAGACGTCGTGGCGGAGCTGGTGTCCACCGGTGGCGTTTGCCGCGCGGGAGGAATGAGGAAGAACAGCGCGACGACGCCGGCGATGGCAAATGCCAGCATCGGCACGACCATTCGGCTTATCGACGTGGCGCTCATGATGTTCATCCGTTGGCCGAATCGCTTGATGGCGCGAGGCGCAGCATAGCGGGAACAGTGCTCCCATCTGTTCAGTCCATCAAGTAGCCTTCAAATCGGTTGGTAGATTGGTCAGCCAGGCTGACCTAATCCGCCAGCGTTCCTCAGTGCGAATCCGCCAAATTGATCGCGAGCGCGATGGCGCCGACCAGGACCAGGCTCACGGCCCATACCGTCTCCAGATTGAACCAGCTTCTCGCCACATACCTCACGCCGAGATAACGATACACCAGCCACGCCAGGGATCCGCCGGCGGTGATCATGGCTGCGGTGTGGACCAGGGCGACCAGCAGCGCCATCGCGAGGTTCTGGTTGACGACGCCTGCCGCCGCCTCGTGGCCGTCATGGATGCCGGAAGGCAGGCAGAGCCCGAGATAGAGCGGCAAGATCATCAGCCCGGCGCCATGGGCGATCGCGACCGCGAACGACCACAGGCCAAGTTGTCTCGGCGGTATCCGTGCCAGTGCGCGCGGATGGCGAGGCCTGAGCAG
Source organism: Bradyrhizobium sp. Ses1 (assembly GCF_059512365.1). Lineage (NCBI taxonomy): Bacteria > Pseudomonadati > Pseudomonadota > Alphaproteobacteria > Hyphomicrobiales > Nitrobacteraceae > Bradyrhizobium > Bradyrhizobium sp. Ses1. The sequence goes on along the minus strand of NZ_JCAMOQ010000045.1, from coordinate 67,878 downwards.
TCGCGTGACGCCAAAGGCGATGACCAACAGGCTGGCGCCGGCCTGGATCGGGCGCTGCCACTCGACCAGCGCGATCAGGAGCGCGAACGGCAACAGCACCAGCAGCATTGCCAAGAGGTGACCGACCGACAGCGGCAAGAGCGCACTGACGAGTGCACGAGGGGATTTCTCCATCAGGCCCGCGGCGACCGCGAGCGGCCAGCCCATGCCGGGATTGATCCCGTGATAGAGGCCGCTCGCGACGATGCCAAGCCAGAGCCAGAGGATGGGCGTGTCTGCCTCGTTCAATTCCAGACCGACGGATAGCAGAAGGAGTCCGTCGAGCAGTCGCCGCCTTCGAGGCGGATCTGATGCGCGCGGTAGCCATCGGGGAAGCTCACGAAGTAGTCGCGGGCGAGCTCCAGCCCGCCCTGCGGCCCGACATTGGCCATCACCTTGGCGCCCGGCACGCCGTCGGGATAGAACTGGTCGTCCCAGCTCGAATAGAGCGAGTTGGTCCAGTACACGCGCTTGCCGTCGCGGCTGATCTCGACCATCTGCGGGCCGCCGGCGAAGGCTTTTCCATCGGGGTGTGGCGTGCGGCGCGCGATGCCGCCGATATGCACGGAGCCGGCAAGTTTCGGCTTCCTGGGATCGCTGACGTCGTATTGGCGCATTTCGCCGGTGCCCCAGCAGGCGACGTAGAGGAAACGATCGTCCATCGACAGATCGATATCGGTCACCAGCGGCGGCACCGCGCCAAAGCCCTGCAACAGCGGCGGCAATTTTTCCTTCGGTGCGGGCTCGGCCGGAATCGTCGCCGTCTTCTCGATGTGGAACTTGCCGCCCTCGCGCCACCAGGTCCAGATCGAGCCTTCGAGATTGGTGGTGTCGACGACGACGCCGACGAAGCCATATTCCCTGACCGGATCATGCGCAGGACGCACCTCGAGCGCCATCTGGTGGTTGGCGCCGAGATCGAGGGTCTGCACGTTGCGGCGGGCGCGAAGGTCCCAGAAATGCAGCCTGTGGCCGTATTTGTTCGACAGCAGATCTTCCGGCACGACGCCGTTCTCGAATTGCGGCGGCAGCGCCCATTCGCTGCTCACCATGTAGTCGCGCGGCAGATTCCACCAGAAGTCATAATGCAGCGTCTGCGGGCCGCGATCGATCTCCCAGCGCCCGAGCACGTCGAAGGTTTCGCAGTCCATGATGAAGATGCCGGGAGGCCCTTTGGTGCCGTCCTTGCCGCTGCCGCCGAGCGTCGAGACATAAATGCCGTCCGGCCCGCAATGGATCGTGTGCGGCCGCGAGTAGCCGGTCTTGTCGAACACTTCCTCGGGCTCGATGATCTTATGAATCTTTGCCTCGAGCGGCGATGGCTTTGTGTCGATCACATAGATGCGCGAAGATCGCAGTCCCGGGATGATGAGATAGCGGCGTTCGACAAAGGCGTGTCCCGTGAGCGGCGACAGCGCGGAGGAGCAGGCGTTCCAGCCGAAATGATGGAATTCATCGCCCTTGTTCGGCATCGTCACGGTATGGACGATCTGGCTGTAGGTCTTTGAGCCCGGCTTGACGTCGATCACCGCGAGCGCGTCGGGCTTGGAGAAATCGGGGCTGAGCAACAGCGTGTAGGCAAAATTCTCCGGCGGCGCTTCCATGGCAAGCTTCGGCGACGCATGGAACGTTGGGTCCGGTCTCATCGTCATGACTTCCTCCGTTATTTCGGCTTGGGCCAACGGCTCGGACGGTCGGAGCGAGGAAACGGCTTGTTCTGGGACTTGCGATCGGGGCTCCACGGGCGAGGGTTGGCAGCGCCAGCTTACGGCATCGCGCGCCTGCGCGGAATATGCTTGTGGGCGACAGCGGTGCGGCGATTGGGCCCTGCCGCGGAGTTCTTCGACAGCTGCGGAGCGTCGCACTACGCTCGGGGTCACGCCGAATGGGCAAGTATCTCTGTGATTCCGGTATTCTTCCGTCAACCAAGCTTATTCAGCTTTCGGCTAGGAATGCCTGCCAAGCTGTCGTCATTGCAAGTGGTCGCGACTGAAGAGTGATGACTTCTTCTCGAATTGTGATCCCGCTTTAGCTTCTTAGTTTGAGCATGATTTTTTCGGGGAGGCGGTAGTCACGCTTCCGGCTCATGCTTGAGCGACAGTGAATTCCGGAATGATCTGAAACCCGGACCAGCCCGGTTGGCGGTCTCTTCCACAAAGGAGGCCCCTATGCTCAAGGGCTTCGCAATTGCGGTTTTGCTGCTGCTTGGTGCATCGCAGTTCGATCAATACTGCTACGCAGGCCGTTACACGGATGCTGCGCTGTCAATGCTGAGACAGATCAGGCACTCATTTCGGATCTGACGCCCGGCGCTGTCTGCACCGGATCATCGTTCGGGGCGTATACTCGCACGCCTGGGACGCGCAAGCTGCCAATGGCCAAGCCCGCGTTCATTCGGGCTCGATCTGGCGCAGATTTCAATCTATGATTGATAACAGCAGAGTTCGGCGAGAGGCGTGAACCGGGAGGGGTCCAATGCGTTTCAAGATGCTGACGCTTGTCGCGTTGGTCGCGAGCTTTCAGTTCTTTGGCGCATCCAACCGGCTTGATGCCGCAACTGACGGTGAAGGTCCTCAGGAAGTCCTCTGGCCGACAAAATCCTGGCAGACGTCGAGCCCCGAAGAACAGGGGATGGACTCAGCGAGTCTTGCCCGGCTGATAGAGAATGTCGGCACTTATCAGCAGGACAGCCTGACGATCATTCGTCACGGCAAGATCGTCGCTGATGTCTACTACGCTCCGTACATCGCCGGGGTCAGCCACGATTTGAGATCAGTGACCAAGAGCGTCGTCGGCACGCTGACCGCTATTGAGCTGCAAAAGGGCGAGCTTGATAGCGTTGATCACCCGGTCATCGATCTGTTTTCAGACAAGCAAATCCAAGACGTCGATGACCGGAAAAAGGCGATCACGGTGCAAAGCCTTCTCGACATGACGTCAGGCATCGAATGGCTGGAGAAGGCGTATCGCCCCGGCGAGACCATCATGAAGATGTACGAGAGCCCCGATCGGACGGCCTTCGTGCTGAACCAGCCGATGGCTGGCGCGCCCGGTGCCACGTTCAATTACAATGGCGGCAACCCTTATCTGCTGTCCGCGCTCGTCAACAGGAAGTCCGGGCAGAGCGCCTTCGATTTTGCAAAGAAGGAGCTGTTCGAACCGCTTGGCATCCACAGTGCCCGATGGGGAAATGTGGACGCGCAGGGTGTGACGGACGGCGAAGCGGGCCTGTATCTCGCGCCTCACGACATGGCCAGGATCGGCTACCTGTATCTTCACAACGGGCAGTGGGAGGGAAAACAGCTTATCCCGTCGTCATGGGTCGAGAGGGCGAAGTCCGGGCCCGTCGCAGCGACGTTTGGATTCCACTATGGGAACCTGTGGTGGTCTTATCCCGAAAAGGGCGCCTACATGGCGCGCGGACGGCATTCGCAATTGATCCTGATCATACCGAGGTTGGATGTTATCGTCGTCATGACCGGCGCCCTGCGGGACACCGAATTCTATTCGACCTCCGGGCTGATCGACGACATCTCGGGCGCGGTCAAATCCGACAAGCCGCTGCCCGAGAACCCCCTCGCCAAGGCGTTGTTAACCGACGCGATACGCCGAGCCGCGGCCGAAAAACCGTACGCCATCGGCGGCACGCCGGAGCTGGCCAAGGCGATTTCGGGAAAGGCCTATCATTTCTTCGACAACAGGCTGCGGTTGAAAAGTTTCACGCTGAATTTTTACGACACGGATTCGTCCTGGGTGATCACGACCTATACCGACAAGTCAGATGGCCGGTTCACAGGATTGGTCGGACTGGACGGAACCTATCGCAAGAGCCCTCCGGCGCAGTATGGGATCAACGCCGCAAGAGGGCGCTGGACCGGCGACCATACATTTGTGATGGAGCGCCGGATCCTGGGGCATGGCGAAATCCAGACCTGGGCGCTGACCTTCGACGGCGACAAAGTGAAGGTGAATTTCGAGAACACCGACGGCTTCAAAGCGGAGCTGCGAGGCGAGAGCACCGAGTGAATGCAGCCCGCTGCGATGGCGGGCCCGCTCCTGCAACAGATGGAGCGTAAGCCGCGCGAGTATTCGCATCGGTTTGGTCGACGAGACGGTCATGACTATCTCGCCGACCAAGGAGCCAATTCAGTCCGTTCAGCGTCACGACAGGGACTGCGCGACGCCGGTCCGGCGGCGAAGCCTGGATACTTCGACCGGAGTGATTTCTCCATCGAGCCAGTCCTGCTCGCGCGCCAGGGCCCTCCAGGAATCTTCCAAGCGCTTGAAGTAAATTTTCGTCTGCTTGTCAGTTGTCCGCTTTGCAAGCTTTGAACAGATCACCGCGTTATCCAAGAGATGCTGCGATTGCTTCATGGAAAGTCCTCCCGTTCGAAGGAAACGTAGGCGATCGGCAAGGCCATTCAACGAAACTTCCGTGACGATTTGGTCACGCTCATGAACACCTGTTCATCATGAGCGTCCAGTCGCGGGCAAGCGAACGAAGTCAATTCGCGGCTGCAAATGTCTTGCGCAGCGATTTCCGAACGCGCTTACACCTCGACGTTGCGAGGAGCGGGAACATCACGACATTGTCCGCGTTGAGGGTGCCGTTGGAATGCTTCAATGAAGGGCGACCCATGAACAAAGCAACGCTGAACGGAATCGCAACCGCAGGTGTCCTGGCGCTCGCGCTCGGCATCGCTCCGGCTAATGCTCAAGAGGCTGGACGAACGAAAGTCGGCACACTCACCTGCAGCATATCGCCAGGGGTCGGGATGATCGTCGGGGGACAGCGGCAGCTGAGCTGCATCCTTACGTCGGCGAGAGGCAGAGCACGCGAGCCTTATGATGGCACCGTCAGCACGCTCGGGCTCGACATCGGCGCCACATCCGGCGGCCAACTGACATGGGCGGTTTTTGCGCCGACGACACTGCGCCGCGGCGCGTTGGCGGGAACCTATGTGGGGGCGACCGCCGGCGGCACAGTCGGCGCCGGCGTGGGCGCCAACGTCCTGGTCGGAGGCTCGGACCGCACGGTCACCTTGCAGCCGCTGTCCGTGCAGGCGCAGACGGGCCTGAATATCGCCGCGGGCGTATCCAACATGGAGCTTCGGCCGACCGCTGCGCCGCCTGCACGTCGCAGGGCTCAGTGACTGGAACGAGCCCAACTCATTGCTGCGTGTCGGCGTCCTTGTTCCGGAATGCTTTCTCTCCGGCATCGGACACTTCGACCCACGTCTTGTCGGGTGCGGCGTCGGCGACGTAGTTGTCGTGCCAGTTCCACCACTTGTAGGTCGGGGTCTGGGGATAGCCTTCGGGCGAGTCCTCCCAGACCTCCTGCCGGCCCAGCGGCGTGATGTCGAGATAGTTCCAGGTGCCTCCCATCTGCTCGTCGCCTCGGTTGTTGATGAAGTAGGTGCGGAACACGCGGTCACTGTTGCGGTAGAACACGTTGGTGCCGTGCCACTCGTTGACGCCGAAGTCGGCGTCGAAGCCATCAGTGATGGTGAACCATGGCATCTGCCAGCCCATCCGCGCCTTCAGCCGCGCGATGTCCGCCTGCGGCGCGCGTGAGACGAAGACGAGGGTGGTGTCACGGGCGTTCAGATGGGCGAGGTGGGCGACCTGATCGGCCACCATGGAGCAGCCGCGGCAGGCGTGATCGGGCCAGCCGAACACGCCTAGCTCGAAGAAGGCGCGATAGACGATGAGCTGACGCCGGCCGTCGAACAGGTCGAGCAGGCTGGCCTTGCCCGCAGGCCCCTCGAACGTATACGACTTCTCCACCGCCATCCACGGCATGCGCCGGCGTTCGGCGGCGAGCGCGTCACGGGCGCGGGTCTGCGCCTTCTCCTTCACGAGCAACTGCTGGCGGGCCGCTTCCCACTCCCGCGGCGATACGACCGGTGGTGTGTGCATGGCGCGCTGGCCGCCTTTCCGTCCGTTCTCTGTCGATGTGTTCATGGCTCCGGAAACCTCCTGATTTGGACGAATTCGCGGCCTCGTGGCGTGAGGCGCGATTCCATTCGCCGCAAGTTGGCAGCGGAAATCGAACGGTGAGAGTAACAAGTGTGGCGCTATTCGGTTCGAGTCGCTGATTGCAGCCGCCATGCGCGAGGCAGACATTCCCCCGTCGATTCGATTGTGGCTTGGGGCCCAGAAGCAGAAGTGTCACTGACGCACTATTGGTGCGCTGCCATAAGGTGTTGGGAGCGGCCTCACCAGCTCCCCTTGCTTGATGTGCCGTATGGCTTGATGCAGACTCTGCTATCTCAAGACTTGTCTATTTGAGGCAAATTCGCGACTGAAGGGCAGGCATTGCCTGCGAGGCTGACATATGAGCGCAGGGCTCGACATGTCCGCAGCGCAAATGTTGCGTCATGGGCGCGACGTGCTGTTCGCGCTGTGCCTCGTGGTCGAACTTGTCTTCGGTCGGGTCACGCCGGCCCACGCGCTCGAACAGGTGTCGCTGCAATTGAAGTGGAAACATCAGTTCCAGTTCGCCGGGTATTACGCTGCGGTCGAGAAGGGATTTTATCGCGACAACGGCCTCGATGTCTCAGTTCGCGAGGGCGGCCCTGGCATCGATGCGGGCCTCGAAGTGGCCAAAGGCGCTGCTGATTTCGGCGTGTGCACGACCAGCGTGTTCGTCAACAGCGCCGAACGCGCCAACAACGTCGTCCTCGGTGTGATCTTTCAGCACTCCGCGGCCATCATCCTGGTGCTGCACCGCGCCGGCATCCATGCGGTCTCCGAGTTGAAGGGCCACGCTTTGATGGATGCCCCCAGCAGCGATGACATCGCCGCGATGCTGAAGCACGAGGGGGTCGGCTACGCGGACCTGCCCCGCATCGCCCATTCCGGGAATCCGCGTGATCTGCTCAGCGGCAAGGCCGATGCGATGGTCGCCTACAGCACCAACGAGCCGTATTTGTTTGAAGAGTACGGCACGCCATATCTGGCCTTCTCGCCGCGCGCCTACGGGTTCGACTTTTACGGCGACAACCTCTGCACTTCAAAGCGCCAGATCGCAGCGCATCCGGAGCGCGTAGCAGCGTTTCGCGAGGCGAGCTTGAGGGGGTGGGCCTATGCGCTCGCCCACAAGGAGGAGATCGCCGATCTGATACGAGGCAAGTACGCCGCGCAAAAAACTCAGAAGGCGCTGCTGTTCGAGGCCGCGCGGACCGAGCTGCTGATCGAGCCGCATCTCACGCCGATCGGTCAGCAGAGTGTCGCGCGCTGGAACGCCATCGCGCGCGCTTATGTCGACCTCGGCATGTTGGATGAAGCGAAGCTCCCGGAAGGCCTGATCTATGGGTCTGACGATCAATCATGGCGATCGCAGATGCGGGATCCGAGACCGTGGGCCTTCCTTGCGGTCGTTGCTGGCATCCTGCTGAGCCGGATTCTTTATCGCCGGATTGCGCCCGCAATCGGTGCGCTGCGACTGAGCGCGGCGATGTCGGGATTGTTCGTCCTCCTCAGCATTCCCGCGCTGATATTCATCCTGGCCTACAACTACTGGCAAAACTCGGCCACGATCAATGCGACGCTGAACGACGTCGTGGCCAAGACCAAGCGGGCCAGCATCGATGACGCCCGAGGCCTGGTCAATCCGGTCGAGGCCACGCTGGAATTGCTCGCCTCCTTCGCCGCGGAAGATCCCGAGATATTCAAAAAGGAGGAGAGCCGCGAGTTGCTCCACGAAGCCCTTACATCTGCGCCGCAGATCGATGCGGTCTATGTCAGCTTGGAGGACGGCTATCATCGGGTTGTGACCCGGATCGACGATGACCGCCGGCGCTCCGATCCAAAGATTCCGGCGACAGCGAACTGGCATTCCGGCTATATCGACAGCTTCTCCGGCTCGCCGCGACGGGTCCGGCACCGCACGTTCTACGATACGTGGCCCCACGTCGTAGGGAGTTATGACGTTGGGACAATCGAGGACATCAGGACCCTTGCGGGTTACCAGGCGGCGAAAGATGCCCGCGCACTGATCATCGAGGGGCCTCGGCCAAATCCGGACACCGGCTTTCCAGTCATCATTGTGAGAGTCCCGATCATCAAGGACGGCGCGTTCGTTGGCTGTGCCTCCGCGAATATCACGCTCAACGTGCTGTCGCAGTTTCTCACCAGCCATCGCGCCAGCCCGCGCAGCACCACCGTGATCGCCAATCCGACCGATGGCACGATCATCTCTTATCCTGACCCGAAGAAAGGCGTGAGACTGGAGAACGACCGTCTGGAAATGGCCAGGCTGGATACGATTGACGACCCCAATGTGCGCGAGGCTCATCGGCTACAGAGCGATACCAATCGCGACGATTTCCTGTTCCGGTCGCCGCAGGGCGGCGAAGAGATCAGCGCCTCATTTGCCCGCTTTCCAGGAAGTTTCGGCAAACCGTGGGAGGTTATCACCCTGACGCCGACCGATGATTTTATCGGGACCCTCAAGCGAACGAACAGGCAGATGGTCGCCCTGATCGCCGCTCTCACCGGCATCGAGTTGCTGCTGATCCATTTCTTCTCCCGCAGATTGTCACGGCCGATCGAATGCGTGTCGCAGGACTTGCGGTCAGTCGAGGACCTGACGTTCTCACACGGGGTCGCGACGCCATCAAAGATCAAGGAGATCAAGGAACTCCAAACCGCCGTCAAGCTGTTCGAGACGTCGCTGCGCTCCTTCTCTTCGTTCGTACCGCTGGGCATAGTCAGGAATCTGATCAAGACGGGGACCCCGCTGACGCTCGGTGTCGAACAGCGCTTCATGACGGTGCTGTTCACCGACCTGAAGGACTTTTCCACCCTGTCGGAGCAAATGGCGCCGAATGATCTCCTCGCGCAACTTTCGCACTATTTCGAAGTCGTCTCGCACGCGATAGCGGAGGAGTCCGGTACGGTCGACAAGTTCATCGGTGACGGCATCATGGCGTTCTGGGGCGCTCCGGTCCATCGCGCCGATGATGTGTTGCGTGGCTGCTGTGGCGCGATGCGGGCGACGAGGCGAATGGAACAGCTCAATGCGGACTGGAGCAAGCAGGGGCGACCGTCACTGTATCTTCGGATCGGGCTGCATTGCGCCGAGGTGCTTGTCGGCAATGTCGGTTCAAGCGAGCGGCTCAGCTACACGGTGATGGGAGACGGGGTGAACGTCGCGGCGCGACTGGAGGGCATCAACAAGAATTTCGGAACCACGATCTGCATCAGCGACAGCGTGGTCGAGGCTGTCGGGCCGGAAATCGTGGCAAGGCCTATCAGAAAGGTTCAGGTCAAGGGTCGCAAGCGGGAGTTCATGATCTATGAGCTTCTGGGCATCAAGGCCAGCGACGATCCGGAGCTGAAGGCGTCGGTCAATGCCGCCAGACTGTGCGATTTGACGTGGGACGCCTCGTTACATTTCGAGCGAGGTGAATTCGATCAAGCCGCCCGCTGCTACCAGGGTATTTTGACTGCCTTCCCCGATGATCCAGTTGCAAAGTCGCTGCTCGCGATGTGCTCGGCAAAGGCATCGGCTTAGTCCAGGCGCGCGGCCTAATAGGGCACCGGCGCGTCGAACGTGTTCGGCGTGACGCAGACCATGGCGTAGATGCCGACGAGATAGGACGGCTCGGCCGCGCCGTGCGCGCCGAACTCCTGCACCGCTGTGCGATAGGTCAATTCTGGCAGCACGCCACGGTTCAAAGGCTCAACTGGTTTACGGCCAGCTACTTGCGCTTGGGCCTGATGGCGTCGGCAGTGCCCTGGATGAAGGCCTGGATTTTCACAACGTCCGCTTCCGTCAGCTTGCCGGTGAAATCAGGCATGCCCTTGTCGCGGAACGGACCGTGGAAGACGATGTCCTTCAGATTGGCGATCTCTTCGGCCGGAACGTAGCCGAGATTTCTAATGTTGCCTCCGGGGCCGACACCAGGCACGCCGTGGCAGGCTGCACAGGCCGCCGCGACATAGATGGCACCGCCTTCCCTCACATCCTTCGGATCGTACTTCACGCCCTGCAGGAGACCTTCGGTCTGGTACTTCACGAACTCCGGTAGCTTCGCCTTGCCGCCCAGCGCAAACGTATAGACCGTTCCCGGGTTCTGGAACTCGGTCACTCGCTGAGAAATGCCGAAAGCGCCGCCCCAGCCGACCGCAATCGAGACATACTGTATGTCATCGATCATGTAAGTTGCGGGAGCCGCGACCACGCCGTTGCCGGTCGGGGTTTCCCACAGCTTGGTTCCCTTTGCTGCGTCATAGGCGACAAAGCGGCCATCCGCCGTCCCCTGGAAAACCAAGTTGCCTGCGGTGGTCAGAGTACCGCCGTTCCACGGCGACACGTGCTCGACCCGCCAGACTTCCCTTTGATGCGCCGGATCCCAAGCGAGCAGACGTCCGAATGCGGACGATTTCGGAGGCGTGCTGTTGAAAACGAAGCCGATATTCCCGCCCAGTATGGAGCCAACCTTGCCCGGCGTAGCCGCATTCTGCGTAAACGACTTTTCCGGCGTCACACTAACCGGTATGTGCTGCACCGGAATGTAGACGAGGCCGGTCTGGGGATTGAACGACATTGGATGCCAATTGTGAGCTCCGTCTGGCCCGGGAATGGAGTCGTATGGACCGTCGCCGCGCGCAGGCGGCAACTCGATCGGCCGCCCGTTGGCGTCGTATCCCGTCGCCCAATTCACATCGACGAAGTTCTTCGCCGAGATAAACTTGCCGTTGGTACGATCGATAACGAAGAAGAAGCCATTCTTCGGCGCGTGCAAGATCACCTTACGCAGTACACGGTCGATCATGATGTCGGCGAGGATCATCGGCTGGGTTGACGTGTAGTCCCAATTATCGCCGGGCGTCTCCTGGTAGTGCCAGATATATTGGCCGGTGTCGGCGTTGAGCGCGACGAGCGAGGCGAGGTAGAGATTATCGCCGCCCGACGGACTGCGGAATTTGCGATTCCAGGGAGAACCATTTCCAGTACCGATATAGACCATGTTCAAGTCGGGATCGAACGTGATCGCGTCCCACGGAGTCCCGCCGCCACCGTTGATCCAGTATTTGCCTGCCGGGTCCCAGGTCTTGGCCGCGGCTTCCATCGAAGCGTCTTCAAACGGCTTCGATGGATCCCCGGGCACAGTGAACCAGCGCCAGAGTTGATTACCTGTCTCGGTGTCGTAGGCCGTGACATACCCGCGCGCACCGTACTCGGCGCCGCTCTGGCCGATCACGACCTTGCCGTTGAACGCGCGAGGCGCGCCGGTGATCGTATAGGAATGCGCGTGGTCGATCAGCGTATCTTTTTCCCAGACCTTCGCGCCGGTCGCGGCATCGAGCGCGATCAGGCGGCCGTCATAGGCCCCCACGAATACCTTGCCCTTGTAAATGGCGACGCCACGGTTGACCACGTCGCAGCAGCCCTTGTAGCCCTTTGACCGGTCGACACCTGGATCGAACGACCAGAGTTTTTTTCCGGTCCGCGCGTCAATCGCATGGACCACGCTCCAAGGCGCCGACTGATACATGATGCCGTCGACGACGACGGGTGTCGCCTCGACACCGCGTGATGATTCAAGATTGTAGCTCCAGACCAGCCCAAGATCCTTCACGTTGTCGGTGTTGATCTGATTGAGCTTGCTGAACCGCGTTTCGGCGTAGTCGAGGCCGATGGTTGGCCAATCCTTGGATGTTGTGGCGTTTGCCTTGATGAAGTTGCTGTCGACCGCCGAGGTACTCGCCTTGATGCGGTCGAGCGTCGCGTCGGTGATGCTCTGCGCCGATGCATTGAAAGGGAGAGAAAGACCAAGGAGAACCGCAAGAACAACTTTTATGTTATTGGAGGAACTCTGGATCTTGAACCGATATCCAGGTGTCGTCCCTGGCCATTCACCCTTCAAGTTTGATAGCGCCATGTGTCGTCCCCGGCCTACGCCTTGCGCTGGTTGATATGGCGTATTCAAACTGTCTTCCCGCTACGGCACTATTTCAGTCTCCCGAAAAACGGTTGCAGTTGTAGGCGTGCGGCCGTCACATGGCGGGGACTGCCGATGCCGTTGCCCGGGTGGAGCGTTAGCGTAACCCGGGGCTGCTCGTCGTGTTGATACGGATGTCCCGGGTTTCGCGTTCGCTCCACCCGGGCTACGCAGAGAGACGAACTCGGCTCTTGTCAATCCGGCACCGGCACGTCGAACGTGTTCAGCGTGACAGAGACCATGCAGTAGATGCCGACGAGATAGGACAGCTCGGCTGCGCCGTGCTCGCCGAACTCCTGCACCGCCGCGCGATAGGTCAGTTCCGGCAGCACGCCGCCGTTCACGAGCGCCGAGGCCATGTCAAAGGCGACCGCTTCCTGCCGAGTCAGGTCGACCGGGCGCTGGCCGGCGACGATGGTGGCGAGCTTTTCGTCGGAGAGGCCGCGCGCCTCGGCGACCAGCACGTGAGCATAGAGCTCATAGCCCGAGCGAAAATGCGACCCGGTGACGAGGATCGCGACCTCGCGCACCGGTGCCGGCAGCAGCGGGTTCGAGGCGACGGCCTTCACCAGATCCCAGACCGGCTTGCCGAACCTCGGCTCGCGCAGCCAGGGATTCCAGGGGCCGAGCAGCGCGCCGTCGGCGCGCATGTTCACGAAGCCCTTGAAAATGGCGTTCGATGCCCTTGCGCATGTCATCGTAGAGCGGCTTCTGCTCGTCGGTCAGTTCGGTCGGATCGAGGATCGGAAGGCGCACGGCAAAGCTCCTCTCTCTGATGAAAGCCCAAAGAAGAGTTGAGCGTCGCGTGCATGGCGGCACGAAGCAAGTGAAGTTGCCGTGACATGCGATCGGCAAGATGCGGCCGATCCGGTTCAAAACTCCAGCGGTGCATTGTCCACCACCTCCTTCATCACGAAGAAGGTTCGCGTCTGCCGGACGCCAGGCAGCGCGATCAATTGCTCGCCGTGGATGCGGTTGAAATCTTCCATATCGCCGACGCGGATTTTCAGGAAGTAGTCGAAGTCGCCGGCGACGAGGTGACAGTCGAGGACGAATTTGAGCTTCGCGATCGCCTGCTCGAAGGACGCAAAGCTTTCGGGCGTGGAGCGATCGAGTACGACGCCGACCATGACGAGCGCGCCCTTGTCCACCTTGCGTGGGGCGACGATCGCGCGGACTTCCCTCACGAAGCCTTCCTCGAACAGGCGCTGGGTGCGGCGGTGACAGGTGGCGGGGCTGACGCCGGCCTTCTCAGCCAGTTCGGCGTTGCTCAGTCGGCCATTCTTCTGCAGCAATCGCAGGATCTTGAGGTCGATGCGATCGAGCTTGGCAGTCATGGAAGATTCCTTCATTATTCGACCGGTCTGTGAGAGAAATGGCGGCATGAACGCACATTTGGCGTAGCAGAGCATAAAGCAGTCACTCGAAATAGAGAGCACCTTTCGCGCAGCCGGTGCTAGGAATCCGCATCGACACCACGCCATCAAGGGGGACCACGATGCTGGAAAAATTCGCGCGCTATCCGCTCACCTTCGGGCCGACGCATATCGAGAAACTGGAGCGGCTGTCGAAGCATCTCGGTGGCAAGGTCGAGATCTTTGCCAAGCGCGAGGACTGCAATTCGGGGCTCGCCTTCGGCGGCAATAAATTGCGCAAGCTGGAATACATCATTCCTGATGCGATCGCGTCCAACGCTGACACGCTGGTTTCGATCGGCGGCGTGCAGTCGAACCACACCCGCATGGTCGCGGCCGTCGCCGCCAAGCTCGGCATGAAGTGCCGCCTGGTGCAGGAAAGCTGGGTGCCGCATGAGGACGCGGTCTATGACCGTGTCGGCAACATCCTGCTCAGCCGCGTGATGGGCGCCGACGTGCGGCTGGTCGATGACGGCTTTGATATCGGCATCCGCAAGAGCTGGGAGCAGGCGATCGAGGAGGTGAAGGCCGCGGGCGGCAAGCCCTATGCGATTCCGGCTGGCGCCTCCGTGCACAAATATGGCGGGCTCGGCTATGTCGGCTTCGCCGAGGAGGTGCGGGCGCAGGAGAAGCAGCTGGGCTTCAGCTTCGACTACATCGTGGTCTGCACCGTGACCGGCTCGACCCATGCCGGCATGCTGGTCGGCTTCGCCGCCGACGGCCGCGCGCGAAACGTGATCGGCATCGATGCCTCCTTCACGCCGGCGCAGACGAAGTCGCAGGTGCTCTCGATCGCACGCAATACCGCCGCTCTCGTCGAGCTCGGCCGCGAGATCGTCGAGGACGATGTGGTGCTGCTCGAGGATTACGCCTATCCCGCCTACGGCGTGCCGTCGGACGCGACCAAGGAAGCGATCCGGCTGTGTGCACGGCTGGAAGGCATGATCACCGACCCCGTCTATGAGGGCAAATCCATGCAAGGCATGATCGACCTCGTGCAGAAAGGCTTCTTCCCGGCCGGCTCACGTGTGCTCTACGCCCATCTCGGCGGCGCGCCGGCGATCAATGGGTATGCTTACACGTTCCGAAATGGGTGACGGCATCCACCCCACTGCCGTAGCCCGAATGGAGCGCAGTGCAATCCGGGATTGGCGCGCCCGCGGCATGAGGCCCCGGATTGCGCTTCGCTCCATCCGGGCTACGGGAAACACTTTGTGGTTGACGGATTTTGATTCAAAGAACAAAATAGGAACATTGCGCGCGCAACTTGCGGATGACTTGCGAAGCTTCCTATGATGGGGCGCTGGCTGGGGAGTGAAGTATGAGGTTTGCGATCAGCGCGGTTGTCGCGGCCGCGTGCGTTGTTTTGTCCGTGACGTCGTTGCATGCGCGCGGGCCGTATGGCTCGATCACGATAGGCAACTGGCAGGGCGGCGCCTATACCGACGACAACAGCGGCAACTTCACGCATTGCGCCGCCGGTGCCTCCTACCAGAGCGGCATTTATTTTCTGGTCCTGATCGACGCCCGCGGCAATTGGCGCCTGGGATTTTCCCATCAGGGCTGGCGGTTGACGGCCGGCGAATCCTTTCCGATGACGCTGACCTTTGACGGCCAGCAGCCCTTCAACGTGTATGGGCGGCCGCTTGGGACACAGCTCGTAGCGGTCGACATGCCGCTCAATTCGGCGCTCATCAATCAATTCCGCAAGGCGCGGACGATGAGCGCGTTCGCCGAGGGCCAGCTCTTCCAGTTCAACCTGAACCAGACCGCGCAGCTATTGCCCGCGCTGGTCACTTGCGTCGAAAGCGTCAGGAAGAACGGACTCGCCAATGCCGGTGAGTTCGCGGTCGCACCGCCGAAGCCGGCCCCATCAACGCCGGCCGCGCCGAGTGCCGCCGCACCCAATGCTGCCGCACCGAAGCAGGCCAGGGGCCAGACCGGCACCGGCATCGTGATCTCCAGCAATGGTCACGTGGTCACCAATCACCATGTCATCGATGGCTGCGGCGAGATCACGGGCAATCTCAGCGGCGAGGCACCCGTCAAGCTGCGGCTGGTTTCCGGCGACGAGACCAACGACCTCGCACTGCTGCAGGCGCCGACCCCGTTCAAGGAGGCCGCGGTGATCAGGGAAAATTCCGTGCAAACCGGGGACGGCGTGATCGCGATCGGCTATCCCTTTCACGGGCTCTTGACGTCCGATTTCACCGTGACCACGGGCATCGTCAGTTCGCTGAGCGGCGTTTTCAACGACACCCGCCATTTGCAGATCAGCGCGGCGGTGCAGCCGGGCAATAGCGGCGGGCCGCTGCTCGACTTCACCGGCGCTTTGGTCGGCGTGGTCGCAGCCAAGCTGAACGCGCTCAAGGTCGCGCGGGCAACCGGCAACATCCCCGAGAATATCAACTTCGCCATCAAGACCGGCGCGCTCAGGGATTTTCTCGACAACAGCGTCGTGATGTACCGGGTGACCGAGCGGCGCGAGATGAAGAAGGAGACGGCCGAGATCGCCAAAAGTGCCCGCGGCTTCACGCTTCTGATCTCCTGCACGGCGAATGAGCAAAACGCCAGCGCGAAGAAGCCGGGCAATTAGTCCAACGCATGATTCGAATCAGGTTGAACTGTAGCCGCGGTGAAGCTGCGCTCCCTCTCCCGCTTGCGGGGGAGGGCTGGGGTGGGGGTGCCTCCGCATTGGGACTCCCCGAGTGGAGAGAGCCCCACCCGGCGCTTGCGCGCCGACCTCCCCCGCAAGCGGGAGAGGTGAAGCCAATCCGTAACCGCTTCAATCTGATCGGCTCTCGCTCTGACGCGCGCCTGCGCGTCACTCCGCCCCTCGCAACGTGTGCAGCGTGATCTCCGCCGGGCAGTTGAGGCGAACCGGCAGCAGGCTAGTGCCGGCGCCCACCGAGGTGTAGCCGGCCATCTTGCCGTAGCGCCAGGCGCCGGCGCCGAACTTGCGCGGCAGCCAGGCTTCGAGCTTGATCGCGATGCCGCCGGGCAGGCAGAGCTGGCCGCCATGGGTGTGCCCGCTCAGCATCAGGTCAAAGCTTGCGGCTGCCGCCGCCCGGTACACTTCCGGCGTATGCGAAAGCAGGATTGAGAAGGCGTCGGCTGGAATCGGAGCGGCGGCCTTGCCGATGTCGTCGGCGCGATAGAAATGCGCATCGTCGACGCCGGCGAGATAGATTGCCTCATTGCCGCGCCGGATCACTTCGCACTCGTTGAACAGCATCCGGATGCCCATCGCTTCCAATGCCGGTGTCATTCGGATCGTGTCGTGATTGCCGAGGATGCCGTAGACCGGCGGCTTCAAAGCCGCGATCACCGGCGCAAGATAGTCAAGGCTCTTGTCGAAGGGACCAAAGGTCTGACCGCGATAGTCACCGGTAAGCACGCAAATGTCGTAGGCGAGATCGGCGACCATGCCGGGCAGCCGCCGCATGGCGCCAGCGCTCATGTCGGCGTGCAGGTCGCTGATATGCAGGAGAGTGAAACCGTCAAAGCTCTTCGGCAGCACGGTCGAGGCAAGTTCGTTGCGCCTGATGCACACGAGGTCCGCGTTCTGCCGCGCGCGGCCGTACAGCCCGGTGACTTTCAGCGCCGTCGCGATGACGCCCGGCGCAAGCAGCGAGTTCTCCAGGTTGAAGAACAGCGTGCCCTGGCCGAACAGTTGAGCCTCATGCTCGGTCTCGTCGTTCAGGCGCCGCCGGACATGCTCGGCGCCGATCCGCTTGATCAAGTCCTGAAGGCCCAATTCGTGCATGGCTGCCACCATAGCAAACGGGGATGTCGCCGCCTAACGCCGAGATCGAGGACTTATCCCTCAGTCCTCTTCACCACCGCAACCAACTCGTCGCCGTAATGCTCGAGCTTCTTGTCGCCGATCCCGGCGATGCCGCGAAGCCGGTCGAGCGTCGTCGGGCGCACGGCGGCGATGCCGTCGATGGTGGAATCGTGCAGCACGACATAGGCCGGCACGCCCCGCTGCCGCGCCACCTCGGAACGCCAGGCGCGCAGCGCGGCATGAAGCGCGGGGTTCGCTGCCTTGCCCTGGCCGGTCGCGACCGGCGCTAGCTCGCCGCGCCGCGACTTGGAACGGATGGCGCGGTTGCGCGCGCCTTCCGCCTGCTCGCGCAAGAGAACTTCAGTCTCGCCCTTGAGGACGCCGCGCGCGCTCTCCGTCAGTTTCAGCGCGCCGAAAGCCTCGCCGTCGGCCCAAAGATGCCCCATCGCGACAAGCTGGCGCAGCACCGCGCGCCACTGCTTCTCGTTGAGCTCGCGGCCGACGCCGAACACCGAGAGCTTGTCGTGCCCAAACTGGGTTACGCGCTCGGTGAGGCGGCCGACCAGCACGTCGATCAGGTGCATGGCCCCGAAGCGCTGGCCGGTGCGGTAGACGCAGGACAGCATTTTCTGCGCCAGGATCTTGCCGTCGCGGACGCGCGGCGGGGACAGGCAATTGTCGCAATTGCCGCAATTCTCTTCTGTCAGCGTCTCGCCGAAATAGGCCAGCAGGCGCCGCCGGCGGCAGCCCACGGTTTCCGCCAGCGCCACCAGCGAATCGAGCTTGCCGATCGAGACGCGCTTATAGGCATCCGAGCCGGTGGACTCGTCGATCATGCGGCGCTGCTGCACGATATCGGAGAGGCCATAAGCCATCCACGCGCTGGACGCCTTGCCGTCGCGCCCCGCGCGGCCGGTCTCCTGGTAATAGGCTTCGATGCTCTTCGGCAGATCGAGATGGGCGACGAAGCGCACGTCCGGCTTGTCGATGCCCATCCCGAAAGCAACCGTGGCGACGACGACGATGCCGTCCTCATTGATGAAGCGGTCCTGGTTGCGTGCGCGCACGCTGGGCTCCAGCCCGGCGTGATAAGGCAGCGCCGGGATGCCGGCCGCGCTGAGCGAGGCTGCGACGTCTTCCACCTTGGCGCGCGACAGGCAATAGACCACGCCGGCCTCGCCCGCATGCCGCTCGGTGATGAACGCCTTCAACTGCGCCATCGAATTCACCTTGTCGATGATCTCGTAGCGGATGTTCGGTCGGTCGAAACTCGACACGAAGCGCGGCGCGTCGGTGAGTGACAGCCGTTCGGCGATCTCCTCGCGGGTCAGTTCGTCGGCGGTCGCGGTGAGCGCCATCCGCGGCACGTCGGGAAAGCGCTCGGCGATCACGGAAAGGCCGATATATTCGGGCCGGAAATCATGGCCCCATTGCGAGACGCAATGCGCCTCGTCGATCGCAAACAGCGCGATCTTCGCCTGCGCGAGCAGACTGAGGCAGCGCGACGTCACCAGCCGCTCCGGCGCGACGTAGAGCAGATCGAGATCGCCTGCGATCAGGCGGCGCTCGACTTCGCCTGCTTCCTGCGGCGACAGCGTCGAGTTCAGCACCGCCGCGTTGACGCCGGCCTCGGTGAGGCCCGCGACCTGGTCGCGCATCAGCGCGATCAGCGGCGAGACCACGATGCCGCAGCCCTCGCGCAGCAGCGACGGCAACTGGTAGCAGAGCGATTTGCCGCCGCCGGTCGGCATCAGCACCAGGCAATTGCCGCCATCGGTCACATGCCGAATGATCTCTTCCTGCGCGCCCCGGAACGCGGTGAGGCCGAACACGGAATTGAGCACGCCAAGCGCATCGCTGGTCTCGCCGGACGGACGGTTGAGGACAGAATCCATGTCGGTTTCAGACGCAGTCAAGAAGCGGTGATCGGGAGCCCCGCCGGCGAACGATGCCGGGATATCCGTGTTAAAACACGGTCCAACCACAAACTCAAATGGCCGGCATGGCGAGATCGCCACGGATCATCGCAGGCATTGTCGCTGTCGCGCTGGCCGCAGGCGCAGCGGCGGCCTTTGCGATCGTGTGGCAACCCGCAATCGCCGCGATCGAACCGCCGCCACCGGCATCGTTCGATCCGGCCGTTGTCAAGCGTGGCCGCGAGCTCGCTGCACTGGGAAATTGCAGTAGCTGTCATACCGTGCGTGGCGGCCAGGATTTTGCCGGCGGCGTGCCGGTCCCGACCCCGTTCGGTGTGGTCTTCTCCTCCAACATCACGCCGGATCCGGAGACCGGCATCGGCAGGTGGTCGGAAGAGGCTTTCGGGCGTGCCATGAGCACCGGCGTCAATCGCGAGGGCCAGCATCTCTATCCGACCTTCCCCTATGACCACTTCACCAATGTCACCGATGAGGACGACCGGGCGCTTTATGCGTTCCTGATGACCCGGCCGCCGGTGCATGCGGTGGCCCGGCCGAACGAACTCGTCTTTCCGCTGGATCAGCGACCCATCATCGCCGGATGGAAATTGCTGTTCCTGCGCCGCGAGACGTTCCAGCCGGATCCGGCAAAGAGCGCCCAATGGAACCGCGGCGCCTATCTGGTCGACGGCCTCGCCCATTGCGGCGCCTGCCACACGCCGCGCAATGCGCTGGGCGCCGAGCGTGTGAGCGCGCAGTTTGCCGGCGGCGAGGCCGACAATTGGCACGCTTATGCCCTTAACGACCGCGCGCATGCGCCGGTGCCGTGGAACACGGAGTCACTTTATGCCTATTTGCGCAACGGCTGGCATCCCGATCATGGCACCGCGCGCGGGCCGATGGCGGAGGTGGTGAGCAACCTCTCCACGGTGCCCGACACCGACGTGCGCGCCATCGCCATCTATATGATGGACGTCTCCGGCGCGGCGAAGCCGGAACGCGATCGCAGCGCTGTGCTCGCCCAAGCCGAATCAGCACCGGCGCAAGGAGACCCGACGGGTGCCGCGATCTACGTCGCGGCCTGCGCCTCCTGCCATGAATCCGGCCGGCCGCTGCCTTATGGCGGCGTCAACCTTGCGCTGAGCACTGCGGTCACCAGTCCTGATCCCCGCAACCTCGCCAATCTCATTTTGGCCGGCGTTCCGGCGGTGGCGGGCGAACGCAGTCCGATCATGCCGGGCTTCGCCGACAGCATGACCGACGCGCAGGTTACTTCGCTCCTCAATTACCTGCGCACGCGTTTCAGCAAGGAACAGCCCTGGACTGACGTTGAAAAGACCGTTGCGGATGCGCGCCGCACCCAGACCGCGCTTCTCCAGACTTCCATTGGGCCGCGCAATGCGGCAGCCGACCCTTCGCAGCGAGACCAGCCATGATGACATTGAAGGTCAACGGCCAGGAAAATCACATCGATGCCGATCCGGATACGCCGCTGCTCTACGTGCTGCGCGACGACCTGAAGCTCAACGCTGCCAAGTTCGGCTGCGGGCTCGGCCAATGCGGCTCGTGCACCGTCATCGTCGATGGCAAGGCCGTGCTGTCCTGCGTGACGCCGCTGGTGCTGCTCGAAGGCAAGCAGGTGACGACGCTGGAAGGTCTCGGCACCGTGTCCGCGCCGGCGCCGATCCAGCGCGCCTTCATGGAGGAGCAGGCGGCGCAATGCGGCTATTGCATCGCCGGCATGATGATGCGGGCGCAGGCGCTGCTGCTCAGGAATCCGAAGCCGACCGATGCGCAGATCCGTGCCGAGCTGCAACCCAATCTTTGCCGTTGCGGCACCCATATGCGCATCCTGCGCGCGGTGCATCGCGCCGCGCGATTGATGGATACGGCGGATGCATCCGCAAACGAGAGGAGCGGCCAATGAATGCGCCTGTCATCCTCGATCGCCGCCGCGTACTGCAGGGTGGCGGCGCCCTCGTTGTCAGCTTCTCGCTCGGCCGTGCATTCGCGGAAGAAGGGACGCCGGCGGCTGCAAAGCGGCCGGGCAGCCTCGCGACCGCGCCCTATCTCGATTCTTGGCTCCGCATCGACGCCGATGGCCGCATCACCGCCTTCACCGGCAAGGCGGAGCTCGGGCAGGGATTCAAGACGGCGTTCCAGCAGATCGCCGCGGAACAGCTCGATGTGCCTTTTGAGGCGATCCACGTCGTCACCGCGGACACGCAACTCACGGCCAACGAGGGTTATACATCAGGCAGCCACTCGATGCAGGATTCCGGCACCGCGATCCTGAATGCCGCCGCGCAGGTACGCGAACTCCTGATCGCGGAGGCGGCGCGGCGGTTCGCCCTCGCCGCCGAGAGCCTGAAGACCGACAACGGCGCGGTCGTTGCTCGGGATGGCAGGCGGCTCACCTACGGTGAACTGGTCGCTGCCGACATGCTTCATGTGCAGGCGCAGCCGCAATCGAAATTGAAAGATCCGGCGACTTTCAAGATCATGGGCCGCCCCGTGCCGCGCGTGGACATCCCGGCGAAGGTCACGGGCGGCGAAGCCTATGTACAGGACACGCGGCTGCCTGACATGGTGCATGCGCGCGTGGTGCGGCCGCCGAGCTATGGCGCGCAGCTCGTCGAATGCGACAGCTCGTCCGTCGAGAAACTGCCCGGCGTCGTCAAGGTGGTGCGCGATGGCAATTTTCTCGCTGTCGTCGCGGACAAGGAGTTTCGGGCGGTCAAGGCGATGAACGCGCTCGCCGCCGCCGCGAAATGGAAGGAAAGCCCGAGCCTGCCGAAGCAGGATGATCTGCTCGATGTGCTCACGAGCTTGCCTTCCCATGATTCCACCATCTTCAATCGCAGCGATCCTTCCGTCTCCGGTCGAAAGACCGTTGAGGCCACTTACACGCGCCCCTATCAGTCGCATGGCTCGATCGGGCCATCCTGCGCGGTGGCGCATTTCGTGGGCGACGCAATGACGGTCTGGACGCACACCCAAGGTGTCTGCCCGGATCGCCAGGCGATTGCGGAGATGCTGCGGATGCCGCCCGCGAGCGTCCGCCTGATCCATGTCGAGGGCTCCGGCTGCTACGGCCACAATGGTGCCGACGACGTTGCGGCCGACGCCGCGCTGATCGCGCGGGCGCTGCCCGGGCGGCCTGTGCGCGTGCAATGGATGCGCGAGCAGGAGCACGCCTGGGAGCCGTTCGGGCCGGCGATGGTGACGAAGCTGAAGGCCTCGCTCGACGCCGATGGCCGCATCGCCGACTGGAATTTTGCGGTGTGGAGCAACACCCATTCGATGCGGCCGGGCAACGCCGGCACGCTGCTCGCCGCGCAGCACATGGCGCAGGGCTTTGCCGTTCCGCCGCCAAAGCCGTTGCCTTTGCCGGAAGGCGGCGGCGACCGCAACGCGATCCCGCTCTACAATTTTGCCAACGCGCACGTGGTGCATCATTTCATTCCAGCGATGCCGCTGCGGATTTCGGCGATGCGCGCGCTCGGCGCCTATCACAATGTGTTCTCGATCGAGAGCTTCATGGATGAGCTTGCCGGGCTCGCCGGCGCCGATGCGGTCGAGTTTCGCTTGCGGCATCTCGAGGACGCGCGCGGACGCGACGTCATCGAAAAGGCCGCGCAGGAATTTGGCTGGACGCGAGATCAGAAACCGCAAGCCGGCCGCGGCTACGGCTTTGCCTTCGCGCGTTACAAGAACCTTGCGGCCTATTGCGCCATCGCTTCGGAAGTCGAAGTCAATCGCGAGACCGGACGTGCGCGGCTGCTGCGCGCGGTCGCCGCTGTCGATTCTGGGCAGGTCGTCAATCCGGATGGGCTGACCAACCAGATCGAGGGCGCGATCATGCAATCGATGAGCTGGACGCTGTATGAGAGCGTCAGCTTCGACGACACCAGGATCACCAGCATCGACTGGCAGACCTATCCGATCCTGCGCTTCGACGCGGTGCCTGACCGCATCGATGTCCACATCATCAACCGCCCTGGCCAGCCGTTCCTCGGCAGCGGCGAGACCGGTCAGGGCCCCGCCGCAGCCTCGATCGCCAACGCCATCGCCCACGCCACCGGCAAACGTCTGCGCAACCTGCCGCTGACGCGCAAACGCATCAAAGACGCGATCGACGCGTGAACGGTAAGAGTATCGCGCTGACATCGTGCGCGCCGTCTCCACTTGTTCGGACGCGCCTCTCCCCTTGTGGGAGAGGCCGTATCGCATGCAGCGAAGCGGAATGCGATGCGGGTGAGGGGTCTCTCTCCACGCACTGTGCTCGCGGAGGCGGACCCCTCACCCGGAATTCAAGCTGCGCTTGAATTCCGACCTCTCCCACAAGGGGAGAGGTGGCGTTCGCCGCGCCAGCGTCGCGCAACGTTTCACGCCGCCCGCGGTTTATTGATAAGTCGCGACGATATCGGAGACCGCGCGTTCGAGCTGCTGGGCGGTGGCGCATTGCCGCACCACGCTGCAGAAGGTCGCGTAGCGCGGCATCTCGGAATCGCCGAAGCCCCAGGTCAGACGGCCTTCCGGGTTGAGCCAGACCAGGCGTTTCGAACGCTCGGCGATGCGGCGCAAGATGTCGGCGCGCGGATCGAGGTTGTTGCTGCGGGCGTCCCCGAGCACGATCACGGTGGTCTGCGGCGTGATCGTGTCCATCCAGCCCTTCTCGAAATCGGCAAGCGAATTGCCATAGTCGGAAGAGCCGAAGCCGACCTTCGACATGATCTCGGCCATCGCCGCCTCAGGCGATTTGTCCTCCAATATGTCGCTCACCTCGATCAGATGGCCGGAGAAGGCAAAGGAGCGGACATCGTCGACCACTTCGTGCAGCGAGTGGATCAACAGCAGGAAGAAATCGGACACGCGCGCGACCGAGCCGGAGACGTCGCAGAGCGCGACGATCTTCGGCCGGTCGCGGTGCTTGCGCTTCCAGGCGGTCAGGAAGGGCACGCCGCCCCAGGCCGCGTTTCGCCGCAGCGTGCGGCGCACGTCGAGATGGCCGCGGCGCTGGCGCTTGCGCGGCTTGGAGTAGCGTTCGCGCAGGCGGCGGGCGATCTGGCGGATCAGCGCGCGCATCTGCTCGACCTGGCGCGGCTCGATCCGGGCGAGCGGCGCATTGCGCAGGATCTCGTTGCGCAGGTTCTCTGTCTCCTCGCGGCCGTAGAGCAGAAGCGCCTGCGAGACCGTGTCGCGGACGGTGCCGCGCAATCCGTCGAGTGCCGCCTGCAGCCGCTCGGCCAATGCCGGATTGGTCGCGGTCAGGTTGTCGAGATCGTCGCGCAGGCGCTGGATGCCCATGGCGTCCAGGATGCGGCCCGAGAAGATGCCGCGTTGGGTGAAGTATCTGATGTTTGAGAGCGAGGCCGCGCCGGAGGCGTTGGCGATCGCCGCCGCTATCGCATTACGGTCCTGCGACAGCAGCATCTGCGCGAGGGGGCCAAGATTCTGGGCCTGATCGCCGCTGCCGCTTTCGCTCGAGGAATCAGAGCCAGCGCTTGAATCCGCCCGCTCGGCATCGTCCGACTTGCTCTCGTCCTGCGCCGTATCCTGCGCCGGCTCGGGCTGGCTGAAGAACAGATCAAAACATTCGCCGAGCGCGCGCTTCTCGTCCTGCGACTTCGCAAGCGTCAGCAGGAAAGTGTCGCGCAGGACGCCGCGATCGGCAAAGCCGACCTTTGAGACCGCGCGCATCGCATCGATGCTTTCGGCAGGCGAGACCCGGACCCCGGCTCCGCGCGCGGCACGAAGGAACCGATGCAGGTTCTCGCGCATGGCGTCTACCCGAACACGCCCTGCCGCGACGCCTTGGCGATGAAGGTGGTGAGTTGCGGCTGCGCGGCCTCGATGTCGGCCTCGTATTTGAGCAGGACGTTCAGCGTGTCCTTGACGATCTCGTGGTCGAGCTCGGTTGCCTGCAGCAGCACCAGCACGCGCGCCCAATCGATGGTCTCGCTGACCGACGGCAGCTTCTTCAGGTCGAGGGTGCGGATTTCATGAATAAAGCCGACCATCTGCCGGCGCAGCGTCTGCGAGATGCCGGGCACGCGGCTCTCGACAATGCGTTCTTCCAGCTTCTGTTCGGGAAAGCCGATATGCAGATGCAGGCAGCGCCGCTTTAGGGCGTCGCCGAGATCGCGCTCGCTGTTGGAGGTCAGGATCACGGTCGGCGGCGCGATCGCCGAAACCGTGCCGAGCTCGGGAATGGTGACCTGGAAATCGCTGAGGATTTCGAGGAGCAGCGACTCGAACTCGGCGTCCGACTTGTCGATCTCGTCGATCAGGAGCACGCAGCCCGCCGGCTGCTCCAGCGCCTGCAGCAGCGGCCGCGGCTCGACGAATTCCTTGGAGAAGAACACGTCGCCGAAGGTGTGGAGCTGGTCGAGCGCCTGATGCAGCGTCTGCGCGCCGCCCAGCACCTCGCCGAGCTTGTCCTTCAAGATCTGCGTATAGAGGAGCTGTTTGGCGTATTTCCACTCATACAGCGCCTTGGCCTCATCGAGGCCCTCATAGCACTGCAGGCGGATCATCTTCATGCCGCGCCAGGCGGCGATCGCCTTCGCCAGCTCGGTCTTGCCGACGCCCGCGGGCCCTTCGACCAGGATCGGTTTCTCGATCTCTCGCGAAAGATAAACCGCGGTCGCGATCTGCCGGCTCGCGATATAGCCTTGCGCGGCGAGGCCGCTTTCGACGGCCTCGATCGAGGCCGCAGGCCGATTGTCAGCCACCGATGTGAGCTCCGGATTTGCCTTGGTGCATCAGGTTGTTCTGCCTCCCTCCCCGGCAAAGCACAAGGCTCATTTGCGCGAGGGCGGACCTGGTTCCGGGATTTTCCGCCTAGCGATATTTGTTCTCCAACCGGGAGCCCCCCGCGATTCCATCTGTCACGGTGTTTGCGGAGGCCGCCCCAACCCTCCCCCCGTAAGAATGGGGAGAGGGGGAAGTACCGTCGACGCCGCTCAGCAGCCGCGGCAGATGCTGCGCAAGCTCTTGTAGACTTCTTCGTCATCCCGCCGCATCTGCTGCAGCGATTCCATCGGCTTGCTGTCGTAGACCGGCTCCGGCTTGCGCTTGGCCTCGAGCGCCACGGCCTGCCGCTCATAGCAGGCTTCCCGCTCGGCTTTCGCCTGGATGAACCGGCATTGCTCGACCGCTGCCGAGGGAGGGGCGAAGCCGACCAGAAGGCCGAGGGTTATGAGGCTGAGGCGTTTCATGTCGCCCGTCCTTTACCGGCCCCTTGTCTCAGTTCCGTGAAACGCGAGCAACATCAACTTTGCGCGCGAGCCATTTCCTGACCGAGCTTTCTTTGCTAGCCCGTTGTTGCGATAACAAAATCCTCCAGCCCGTCATGATGGCGGGTCACTTTTGGGAAGCAAGCGTGCCAAAGACGATCGACGAACCCGCACGGCGCGTGCCGATCTATGGCGAATATGAAGTCGCGGTGCTCGGCGGTGGGCCTGCCGGGATCGCGGCAGCGGTTGCCGCAGCGCGTGCGGGGCGGCGCACGCTCCTGATCGAGCGCTACGGCTTTCTCGGCGGCATGGGCACCGCCGCGGGCGTGACCAACTTTTGCGGATTGCACGCCAATGTCCACGGCGAAGCGCATCGGGTGGTGCAGGGCATCGCCTCCGACCTGCTGGATCGAATCGACCGTCTCGGCGGGCTGAACAAGCCGCATCTGATCCTCGGCAAGATCCTGGCGCAGGCCTATGACACCGCGGCCTACAAGATCGCGGCCGATGATCTCCTGGCGGGCCACAAGGTCGATATCCTTTTCCATGCGCTCGGTGCCGGCGTCGTGATGGATGGCGAGAAGCGCATCGGCGCGCTGATGGTAGAGACTAAGGCTGGCCGCCGCGCGGTATTGGCCAGCATCTTCATCGATTGCTCAGGTGACGGCGATCTCGCCGCCTGGGCCGGCGCGCCGTTCGAGGTCGGCGATAGCAAGGGCAGCATGCTCTATCCCTCGATGATGTTCCGTCTCAACGGCATCGACCCCGAAAAGGCCGGTGACGCCTGGCGCACGATTCCGGCGCTGATGGAAAAGGTGGAAGCCGCCGGTACCCACAAGTTTCCACGCAAGGCCGCGATCGTGCGGCCACAGCGCTCTCAGATCGAATGGCGGGTGAACTTCACCCAGCTCGCGCGCGAGGACGGCACCGCCATCAACGGTTTGGAGCCTGATGACCTGACCCGCGGCGAGATCGACGGCCGCCGCCAGGCGATCCAGGCGTTCGAATTCCTGCGCACGGTGCCGGGCTTCGAGAATTCCTACATCGTCGACCTGCCGCCGCAGCTCGGCATCCGCGAAACGCGGCGCGTGATCGGTGGTTACAAGCTCAGCGGCGAGGATGTGCTCGGCTGCGCCTCTTTCGAGGATTCCATCGGCGTCAATGGCTGGCCGATCGAGGCGCATGTCGCCGGCGATGTCATCTTCAAGTTCCCGCCGATCCCGCAATCGCGCGGCTTCAACGAGCTGCCCTATCGCATGCTGGTGCCCGAATGCGTCGACAATCTCCTCATTGCCGGGCGCTGCGCCTCGATGACCCATGAGGGGCAGTCGGCGGCGCGCGTCTCCGGCGCCTGCTTTGCGATGGGGGAAGCGGCAGGCTCGGCCGCCGCGCTCGCGCTGTCCGGCAATACCAGGCCGCGCGACATCGCTGTAGACAGACTGCAACAGGAACTGAAACAGCAGGACGCCTTCATCGGGCGCGAGCAGAAAGTTCCTGACGGATTGTGAGGAGGAAGCGGATGAAGGGTTTTGTGCGGCTCGCGCTTGCGGGCCTGCTGGCGCTGACGGCGAGCGGGACAGCGCCTGCCGATGAGCTGCTGAAGGCCAAGATCGGCGCGCTCCGGCTGTCGTCCTCGGCGCCGGTGTTCATCGCGCAGGACAAGGGCTATTTCCGCGAGGCCGGGCTCGATGTTGAACTGGATTTCTTTGACGCGGCGCAGCCGATCGCGGTCGCCACCACTTCGGGCGATGTCGATTTCGGCGTCACGGCCTTCACCGCCGGGCTCTACAATCTCGCCGGCAAGGGCACGCTGAAGGTGATCGGCGGCATGAGCCGCGAGAAGGCCGGGTACCCCTTGATCGGCTATTTCGCCTCAAACAACGCCTATGCGGCCGGGCTGAAGACGCCGAAGGATCTTGCGGGCAAGCGCGTGGCGGTGACGCAGGTCGGCTCCAGCTTTCATTATTCGCTCGGCCTGCTCGCCGACAAATATGGCTTCAAGCTTGCGGACGTGAAGGTGGTGCCGCTGCAATCGCTTTCGAACGCGGCCGCCGCGCTGAAGGGCGAAACCGTCGATGCGGCGCTGCTGCCGGTCTCGACCGCGCGCCCGCTGATGGAGACGAACGGCGCCAAACTCCTCGGCTGGGTCGGCGACGAGACGCCGTGGCAGCTTGGCGCTGTGTTCGCTTCGCCAAAGACGCTTTCAAACAAGGCGCTGGTGACGAAAGTGCTTGCAGCTTTGGTGAGGGCCGACCGCGAATATCACGACGTGATCCTGGCTGCGATGAAGAACGGCACAGCACCGATCAACGAAAAGACAAAACCGCTGCTCGACATCATCGCCAAATACACAAATCTGCCAGTTGAGCAGGTGGTCGGCAATTGCGCCTATATCGATCCCGACGGCAAGCTCGACGTCAAGAACGTCGCCAACCAGATTTCCTGGCTGCAGGAGCAGGGCTTTGTCGACAAGGGCTTTGATGCGGACAGCATCATCGCGAAGGAATATGTGAAGCCGGATTGATACCGTAGTCGCCGTCATGGCCGGGCTTGTCCCGGCCATCCACGCACTTTGTGGCCAGGGAAGGAAAGACGTGGATGCCCGGGACAAGCCCGGGCATGACGAGCGAGAACGAAGTGCGGAGCCAAGCAAGAGCCAGATGGACCTGATCGCCGACCATATCAGCCACCGCTTCGACACGCTCGACGTGCTCGACGACGTCTCGTTCACGGTGCGGGCGGGCGAGGTGGTTGCGATTGTCGGCCCCTCCGGCTGCGGCAAGAGCACGCTGCTCTCGATCCTCGGCGGCCTGTTGCGGCCGAGCGGCGGCGCGGCCGAGCTGTGCGGTGCGCCGCCAAAGGACAGCCTTAATCCGCTGACCTTCGTGTTCCAGGATTTTGCGTTGCTGCCCTGGTGCGCGGTGGAGGAGAACGTCGCGTTCCCGCTCGAGCATACGGCACTCAGTGCTGCGGAGCGCCGCGGCATCGTCGATGATGCGCTCCGCCGCACCGGGCTTTTCGATTTTCGTGGGACCTACCCAAAACAGCTTTCCGGCGGCATGCGCCAGCGCGTCGGCATTGCGCGGGCGCTGGCCGTAAAGCCGGCAATCCTCCTGATGGACGAGCCGCTCTCGGCGCTGGATTCGCAGACACGCGAACTCCTGATGGAGGATTTCGTCCGCCTGCTTGCCGACGGCGCGATGGGCGCGGTCTATGTCACGCATAATCTGGAGGAAGCGGTGCGGCTTGCAGACCGCATCGTGGTGCTGTCGCGCCGGCCCGGACGCATCCGCAAAGTCGTGCCCATAGCGATGACACGCAGCGAGCGCGGCGACAGGAATGCGCGCGAAAAACTGCTGGTGCTGCAGGACGAGCTATGGTCGCTGATCCGCGAAGAGGCGATCGATGCCGAGCGCGAGGTGCAGCATGCTTGAGCGCGCGCCACCAGAGACACCATCGGATATCGACGCCAAGCCGCGGCCGGTCGCGTTTCGCGGCGCCGGCTTCACGCCGAGCACGGGGCGCGCGTCGGGCTGGATCGCGCTCGCGCTCGTCATTGCACTGTGGCAACTGGCGGGCAGTGCCGGATGGGTCAATCCGCTGTTCCTGCCCCCGCCATCGGCGATCGCGGTCGCGACCTATAAGCTCGCGATGTCGGGCGCGCTCTGGCAGCATCTCGGCTGGTCGGTGATGCGGATCGGCGTTGGCTGGCTGCTTGGCACGGTGGCCGGCGTCATCGTCGGTTTTGCGATCGGCCTGTCGACGCTGGCGCGCGGCGTGGGCATCACCTTCATCTCGGCGCTGTTTCCGATCCCGAAGATCGCGCTGCTGCCATTGTTGATCCTCTGGCTCGGGATCGGGGAAGAACCCAAGATCGCGACCATTGCGCTCGGGGTGTTCTTCTCCACCGCGATCTCGGTCTATAGCGGCGTCGATGCGGTGCCGCGCAATCTGATCCGCATGGCGCAAAGCTTCAACGTGCCGTTTCATGCCATCGTGCGGCGCGTGATCTGGCCGGGCGCGCTGCCCTCGATCCTGGCGGGTTTTCGCATCACCGCCTCGGTCGCGCTGCTATTGGTGGTGAGCGCCGAGATGATCGGCGCGCAGTACGGCATCGGCGCTTTCGTGCTGCAGGCCGGCAATTTGATGCAAACCGATCAACTGCTCGCCGGCGTCGTGATCCTGTCGCTGTTCGGGCTCGCAGTGGGGAAGCTGATCAATTTGCTTGAGGCGAGGCTGCTCCACTGGCGATGAGAGGTGGTTCCGCTCCACCACAGCCGTCATGCCCGGGCTTGTCCCGGGCATCCACGCTCTTGCTCTCCTGTTGCGCCAAAGGCGTGGCTGGCCGGGTCAAGCCCGGCCATGACGGAGAGAGCGGCTATGCATTGCCGCGGTCTTCACGGAACAGGTCGAGCTTCTGCTGCACCGGGCGGTCGGAGAAGCTGAAAAGCACCGAATCGACATCCGCCTCATGCGTGACCCAGTGCCAGCTCGGCACCACGAACAGGTCGCGCGGGCCCCATTCGAAGGTCTGCTCGCCGATCCTGGTGCGACCCTTGCCCTCGATCGCGGCGAATACGGTCGCATCCGTTGAGCGATAGCGCGCGGTCTTGAAGCCCTTCGGCAGGAGCTGGATGAAAGTGCCGATGGTCGGCATCGCATAGTCGCCGGTCTCGGGATTGGAGAATTTCAGCTTCAGGCCGTGACAGGCGTCCCATTCGTCGCACGCCTTGGCCTGCTCCAGCGCTTCGCGGGTGTAGCTGTAGGGATAGTTGAAGATCGGCGACGTCTTCGACGCGCGCTTCTGGTCGACCGGCAGCAGGTTGTGACCATAGCGCGCAAAGCTGTCGCCGGCGGGTTTCGTGATCTGCTGCTGATCTTCCTTCGCGCCCTCGGCGAAGGAAGCGTCGAAGAACTGCACCATTGGGATGTCGAGCCCGTCGAGCCAGAACATCGGCTCGCTGGTTTCGTTGGAATGGTCGTGCCAGGTCATCGACGGCGTGATCACGAAATCGCCCGGCGACATCGCGGTGCGCTCACCGTCGACGGACGTATAAGCGCCCTTGCCCTCGAGCACAAAGCGCAGCGCCGATTGGCTGTGGCGGTGGGCCGGGGCGATATCGCCGGGCACCACCATCTGCACGCCGGCAAACAGCGACGTCGTGATCTTCGATTGCCCGCGCAGGCCGGGGTTTTCCAGCACGAGCACTCGACGCTCGGCTTCCTTGGCCGTGATCAGCTTGCCTGCCTCATTCATGTAGTCGCGGATCTGGTCGAACTTCCACAGGTGCGGCCGGCAAGCGCTCCTCGGCTCCGGCGTGATCAGATCGTTCATCACGTTCCAGAGTGCGGAAAGATTCTCGCCGTCGATCTTCTTGTAGAACGCCTCGCGCTCCGGCGTCTTCTGCACCGCTTCCATGGCAGGCCTCCCGTCCATTTCTATGTTGTTCGCTGATTGACAGCATACTGACAATATGGCTAGCGTCAACTTGAAGAAAATCAGAAGACACCAGGGAGGTTCCGATGAAGCTGCACGGCTATTTCCGCAGCAGCGCCGCGTATCGGGTGCGGATCGCGCTGAACCTGAAGGGGCTCACCGTTGAGCATCTGCCGCATCATCTTCGCAAAGGCGAACAATGCGCGCCCGCCTATCTCGCAATCAATCCGCAAGGGTTGGTGCCGACATTGGAAAGCGACGCGGGCGCGATACTGACCCAGTCGCTCGCCATCATCGAATGGCTCGACGAGAGCCATCCAGAACCGCCGCTATTGCCGACGGATTCGCTGCAGCGCGCAAAAGTCCGCGCCTTCGCGCAGGCCATCGCCTGCGACACCCATCCGGTCCAAAACCTGAAAGTGCTGGCGCGGCTGCGACAGCTTGGCCTGCCTGAAGAAAAGGTAACGGAATGGGCGGCCTGGGCTAACCGCGAGGGGCTTTCGGCCTGCGAGATATTGGCTGCGGGCGGAGCGGGGCCGTTCTGCTTTGGAGCTATGCCGACGCTGGCCGACCTTTGCCTGGTGCCGCAGCTTGCTAATGCGCGGCGTTTCGGTGTCGATGTCAGCGCTTTTCCGCGGCTGCTCAAGGCGGAAGCCGCAGCCAAGGCAATGAGGGCGTTTGCCGACGCCGCTCCGGACAAGCAAGGCGATGCCGAATAATAACAAGCCAACCCTTGTTACCATGGACGCGGTCTATACCGCGCCCGGCTATCTGTTCCGGCGGATGCAGCAGATCGCTGTCTCGATTTTTGTCGAGGAGTGCAGGGCGTTCGACCTGACGCCGGTGCAATATGCCGCGCTGATCGCAATCCACACCCATCCCGGCATCGATGCGACGCGGCTGTCCGCCGTGATCGCCTTCGATCGCTCCACGCTCGGCAATGTGATCGAGCGGCTGCAGACCAAGGGTCTGATCGAGCGCAAGTCCGATTCCGATGACAAGCGCGTCAAGCTGCTCACCATCACCCGGCAGGGCGCTTCGCTGCTGCGCGAGATCATGCCCGTGGTTGACCGTGCCCAGGCGCGGATGCTGCAGCCGCTCAAGCCTGCCGACCGCAAGACGCTGATGGCGCTGCTCGCACAGCTCGTCGATCTCAACAACGAGGCCTCGCGCGTGCCGCTGCGCGCCGAGGACGCCCTCGAACATCTCGGGAAGTCGGGCTGATGGCAAAGAGCAACCTGCCGGTCCTGATCGCAGGTGGCGGCATCGGCGGCCTTGCCGCGGCGCTCGGGCTTGCGCAGAAGGGCATTCGCTCGATCCTGCTGGAAAAGTCCGCCACGCTCGGCGAGATCGGCGCCGGCATCCAGCTCGGCCCGAACGCATTCCATGCCTTCGACTATCTCGGCGTCGGCGAGGCCGCACGGCGCATGGCCGTCTATATCGACCAGCTCCGCCTGATGGATGCACTCACCGCCGAAGAGATCACCCATGTCGATCTGCGCGAGCCGTTCCGAACCAGGTTCGGCAATCCCTATGCTGTGGTGCATCGCGGCGATTTGCATGGCGTGTTCCTGCGCGCCTGCCGCGAGCACGAACTGATCGAGCTGCGCGTCAGCAGCGAGGTGACCGGCTACGAGCAGGACGGTGCCTCGGTCACCGCGCAACTCGCCAATGGCGAGCGCGTCACCGGCCGGCTCCTGATCGGCGCTGATGGCTTATGGTCGAACATCCGCAAGCAGGTCACATCGGATGGGCCGCCGCGCGTGTCCGGCCACACCACCTACCGTTCGGTGATCCCGACCGAAGAGATGCCGGAGGATCTGCGCTGGAACGCGGCGACGCTGTGGGCCGGGCCGAAATGCCATATCGTGCATTATCCGCTGTCGGACTGGAAGGTATTCAACCTCGTCGTCACCTATCACAACGACGCGCCGGAGCCGGTCGCGGGAAAGCCGGTCAGCGATGAAGAGGTGATGCAGGGCTTTCGGCACGTCCATGCGCGTGCGCAAAACATCATCCGTCACGGCAAGAACTGGCGGCTCTGGGTGTTGTGCGACCGCGATCCGAACGAGCGCTGGGTCGACGGCCGCGTCGCGCTGCTCGGCGATGCCGCGCATCCGATGCTGCAATATTTCGCGCAAGGCGCGTGCCAGGCGATGGAGGATGCGGTGTGTCTGTCGCACATGCTGTCGCATCACGACGACCACGCGGTCGCGCTGGAGCATTACCGAGCACAACGCTTCCCGCGCACCGCGCAGGTGCAGCTTTGGTCGCGCGCGATCGGTGAGCACATCTATCACCCCGCCGGCGACCACGCCCGTTTCCGCAACGCCATCATGGGCGCGAAGACGTCCGAGGATTACTATCGTGATCTCGCCTGGCTGTACGGGGGGACGGGGTTGAACGCGTAACCACCCATACTCCGCCGTCGTCCCGGGCTTGACCCGGGACCCATAACCACGAATGTTGATGTGACGTGATGTCCGTGCGGCAAGCTCCACCTCTCCCCTTGTGGGAGAGGTCGGAATCCAAGCGCAGCTTGGATTCCGGGTGAGGGGTATGCCTCCGCGAGTCGTGGTCCCTCGATAGACCGCGACCCCTCACCCGGATCTCATTCCGCTTCGCTACATGCGCTCGGGCCTCTCCCACAAGGGGAGAGGCGGGCAGTTGCGTAAGCGGATATCACATCTTCATCACCGCCTGCCGGTCGATCTTGCCTGTTCCCGTTTTCGGCAGCTCGTCAATAAACTTGATCTCGCGCGGATATTTGTACGGCAGCAGCTTTGCCTTCACGTAATCCTGCAGCCGCTTCGCCGTCTCCTCCGCATCGAACGCGCGGTCGTTCATCACCAGCACCGCCTTCAGCGTCATGCGTCTATCAGGCAGTTCGGCGGCGAAGACCGCGCATTCGCGCACGTCGGGATGATCGGCGAGGCAGAGCTCGACCTCCAGCGGATAGACCCATTGGCCTGATATCTTGATCAGGTCGTCGGCGCGGCCGCGGAAGAAATGGAAGCCGTCGCGGTCGCGGACGAAGCGGTCGCCGGTGTAGATCCAGCCGCCATCGCGCACGGTCTCGGCGGTCTTGTCGGGACGATTCCAGTACAGCGGCGTGTTCGAATCGCCGCGCACCCACAAAATGCCTTCTTCGTTGTCGGCGACCTCGCGGCCGTCCTTGTCGCGCAGCAGGATCTCGTAGCCGGGGACGCGTACGCCTGCGGCGCCCAGCTTCTTCCTCTCCGCACGGTTGCAGAGATAGATGTGCAGCACCTCGGTCGAGCCGAGACCTTCGATGATCTCCAGCCCGGTCAGTGCCTTCCAACCGTTGAAGACGTCAGCCGAGAGCACCTCCGCGGCCGAGATCGCCATGCGCAGTGAGGAGAAATCGGCCTTGTCAGCACCGTCGGCCTTGGTCAGCGCGGTGTAGAGCGTCGGCAGTCCGAAGAACACGGTCGGACGATACTGCTCGATCGCGGCGAAGATCGATGCCGGCTTCGGCTGGCCGGGCAAGAGCAGCGTGGCGGCGCCGACCGAGAACGGGAAAGTGATGGAATTGCCGAAGCCATAGGCGAAGAAAATCTTCGGCACCGAGAAGCAGATGTCGCCGGGCGTCAGCTTCAGCACGCTGCGGGAGAATGCCTGCTCGCTATAGGCCATGTCGTGGTGTAGATGCACGATGCCCTTCGGTCGGCCGGTCGAGCCGGAGGAATACATCCAGAACGCCATCTCGTTGCGGTGGGTGTCGGCTGTGGCGAGCTCGGTCGAAAAACGCGGCAGCCATTCATCGGCCAGCAGGGCCTGCGGTACGGCAGGCTCGCCGGCCGCGCCATTGACCACGATCAGCGTTTGCAGCGGCGTGTCCTTGCAGGCCTCAGTGTTGAAGCGCGAACAGAACTCGGCATCGGCAACCGCGATCGTCGCGCTCGCGTCCGAAAGATAGAACTGCAGGAGGTCCGGTGGCGTCAGCGTGTTGATGAGCAGCGGCACGAAGCCGGCGCCGATAGCACCGAAGAAGGCCGCCGGATAGGCGGGGGTGTCGTCAAGGAACAGCAGGATGCGATCGCCGCGCTTCAGGCCCAGAGAAGCGAAGCCATGGCCCCAGCGCGCGGCGTCGGCGCAGAGTTCGCGGTAGGTCCGCGTTCCCGCCGGGCCGGTCAACGCCGTCAAATCCCCGCGGCCCTGCGCGAGATTGTCGAACAGGATGCGGCTTGCGTTGTAGCGCTCGGACAGCGCAAAGCCGATCTCGCGCGCGCCCGGACTGTCCGATGGTACCTGGTCGGCGATCTCGTTCACGACTTGCTCCTCGAGGCCTCGTAGCCTGCCATGAAGTTCGGCGACATCGTGCGCAGCCGCGCGTCGTCGATCCGTCCCGAACGGGTGATGTAACTGAAGGCAAAATCCATCGGGTCGAGCTTCATGTGTTCGGGGAATTTCTCGTACCAGTCGGCGCTGGTGCGCGCCGCCGTCACCAGCTTCTTCACGATCGGTTTGCGTTCGGCTTCATAGCGGTGAAGGGCGGTGGAGACATGCGCCTCGGATTCGAGCGCCTTCGTCAGCGCAATCGCGTCCTCGATCGCAAGGCGGGTGCCGGAGCCGATCGAGAAATGCGCCGAGTGCAGGGCGTCGCCGATCAGCACCATGTTCTTGAACGACCAGTGCTCGTTCCAGATCCACGGGAAGTTGCGCCACAGCGATTTGTTCGAGATCAGCGGCTGTCCGCCGAGCGTCTCGGCAAACACCTCCTCGCACACGGCCTTGGCGTGATCGGCGTCCTTGTTGGCGAAGCCATAGGCGTGCCAGGTGGCACGGTCACACTCGACCAGGAACGTGCTCATGGTCGGCGAATAGCGATAGTGGTGGGCATTGAAGGCGCCGCGTTCGGTCTTGACGAAGGTCTGCGATAGCGTCTCGAACCGCTTCGCGGTGCCGTACCAGACGAACTTGTTGGACGAATAGGACAGCGAGGTCCCGAAGTCGCCCTCAAAACTCCGGCGCACCAGCGAGTTCAGCCCGTCCGCGGCGACGATCAGGTCATAGCCTTGCAGCGCGTCGACCGACTGGATCGGTTTTTCGAATTGCGGGGTGACGCCGACCGCGCGGACGCGCTCCTGCAACAGGGAAAGCAGCGCAAGTCGGCCGATCGAGGAGAAGCCGACGCCGTCGATCTCGACGCTCTCCCCGCGCAGGTTGAGCGTGATGTTCTTCCAGCTTTCCATGTTCGGCGCGATGGCGTCGACCGTATCGGGATCGTCGGCGCGCAGGAATTCCAGCGCCTGGTCCGAGAACACGACGCCGAACCCCCAGGTCGCATCGGCCGGGTTCTGCTCGAACAATTCGACGACCGCGTCCGGGTGGCGCCGCTTCCAGAGATAGGCAAAATAGAGGCCGCCGGGACCTCCGCCGATCACGGCGATACGCACGATATTCCTCCCGATTGACAGTGTACTTACGATTTTGCGCCTAGACTATCCGCAGGGCGCGCGCGGCGCCACCGGAAAGTTTCGGTCAGGCCTATTCAGCTCATTCTCGTGTTCCGCTGCGCGGAGCCGGCCGGTCGCGGCGGGCTCATCGCGCCGCGAACTGTCCCAGCACTTCCTTGCAGGCGGGCGACAGCGAGGCGGCATTCGAGGCCAGGCACTGCGCGATCCGGCCGCCTCCCGGCGCAACGCCGCCACACAGCGAGCGTACGTCGGCGCCGCAGGCCGACCGCACGACGAGCAGTTCTTCGCGCGGACGCAAGGGCCGCAGTACGATCCCTGCCGCAGGCGCCGCCGGTGCGGTAGCCGCAGCGGTGGAGCCGTCGCCTGCCGCTGGCGCCGCACCACCACTTGCGGCCGCAACTGCCTCACCGCAAGCGGGCGAGAGCCTCGCCTTGTTCTTCTCGAGGCATCGCAGTGCGGGGGCGCCGCCGGTCGGCACGCCGGGACAGACCTTCTGATAGTCGGAACGGCAGGCGCTGCGGATCGCGGAAACCTGCGCCTCGGTCGGCTTGGCCTGCGTGCGCGCCGCTTTCGGCTTCGCTGCGCTGGTTGTCGCCGCCGGCGCCTCGGTCTTGGTAGGGGCCGGCGCCGTCTCCGCCTTCGGTGCGGCCGGTGCTTCTACTGCACGCACCGCACTGGCGCAGCCTGCAGACAAGCTCGACATGTTCTTCTGCAGACATTGCAGCGAAGCTTCGCCGCCGGGCGGAATGCTGGAGCAATGCGCCATGTAATCGTTGCGGCATTGCGACTTGATCGCCTCACGCTGGGCCTCGCTCGGCGCCTGCGCCAGCGCTGCGGTCGCAAACAGCACGACGGAAAACGGCAGTGCGCGCCCGCATGCGCGCTTCAATGTCTTGATCATGTAAGCAAACCCTTTGTTGTCGACGGAAGCCGCCGCTTCAACCGAAGTTCATTCTTGCGAAGTTCGTTCTTGAAGAAGGTCGCTCTTGAAAAGTCTGGTACGGCAATCTTAGTGGGCGGTATCATTTTCTGTTTCGGGTTCCACTGCAAGCCAATTGTTGCTATGGATGCATCGCGACAGTCGTCTCCGGATGAACGCCTCTTTGCGGGGCAAGTTGAACTGGTGCACGGAAATGAAGCTTGCGCGCCCATCGGCCTGTTGCGGATCGAACCATGGCGCGCGACCGGCCGTCACGCCCCTGTTACGTATCGGTTTCCTGCTCTCTGCCTTAGTTGGCTTAAATGGCTGCGAGCAGAATACTTTCGTGCCACCGCCGCCGCCAAAGGTGGAAGTCGCGATTCCGGTGCAGCGCAGCATTACGCGTTTCCTGGAGACAACCGGCACCACCGCGCCGGTCAAGAGCGTTGACCTGGTGGCGCGCGTGCAGGGTTTTCTGCAGTCGATCGATTATCAGGACGGCACCTTCGTCAAGCAAGGCACCACGCTGTTCACGATCGAGCCTGAGACCTACAAGTTGAAGCTCGAGCAGGCAAAGGCGGCGGAGGTGGGCGCACAAGCGACGCTGAAGCAGGCCGAGACCGATTTCAAGCGCCAGATCGACCTGGTGCAGCGACAGGCGGTCTCGCAGGCGACACTCGATACGTCGACGGCGAATCGCGACAACGCCCAGGCCAGCCTGCAGCAGGCGCAAGCCAATACCCGGATCGCAGAGGTCAATTACGGCTACACCAATGTGACGGCGCCGTTCGACGGCATCGTCAGCGCGCACCTCGTCTCGGTCGGCGAACTCGTCGGCTCGACTTCGCCGACGCAGCTTGCCAGCATCGTCCAGCTCGATCCGATCTGGGTCAATTTCAACGTCAACGAACAGGACGTGTTGCGCATCCGCGAGGACGCGAGGCGGCGTGGTCTCTCCGTGGCCGAGCTGCGTCAGTTGCCGGTCGAGGTCGGCCTGCAGACGGAGACCGGCTATCCGCACAAGGGCAAGCTCGACTACATCTCGCCGATCCTCACCCAGTCGACCGGCACGCTGCCGGTGCGCGGCATCTTCGACAATCCCGACCGCACGTTGTTGCCGGGCTTTTTTGTCCGCGTCCGCGTGCCCTATGACCAGCAGCAGGACGCGCTGCTGGTGCCCGCTACCGCGCTCGGCAGCGACCAGGCCGGCCGCTATGTGCTGGTCGTCAACGCCGACAACGTGGTCGAGCAGCGCAAGGTGGAAACCGGACAGCTCGAAGGCGAATTGCGCGTCATCGATAGCGGGCTGAAGCCGGACGACCGCGTCCTCATCGCCGGATTGTTGCGCGCGATCCCCGGCCAGAAGGTCGATCCGCAACTGCAGAAGATCGAAGCCTCCGCATCGGCGAAGTGAGGGGGCGGCCATGATCTCGAAATTCTTCATCGAGCGGCCGGTCCTTTCCAACGTCATCGCGATCCTGATGATCCTGATCGGCGGCGTGGCGCTGCTCAACCTGCCGGTCGCGCAATATCCCGACGTGGTGCCGCCGACCGTGCAGGTGACGACCCGCTATCCCGGCGCGTCCGCCAAGACCGTGATCGACACCGTGGCGCTGCCGATCGAGCAGCAGGTCAATGGTGTCGAGGACATGCTCTATATGCAGTCCTATAGCGGCGCCGATGGCACCTATACGCTGACGGTCACCTTCAAGATCGGTACCGATCTCAATTTCGCGCAGGTGCTGGTGCAGAACCGGGTGTCGAGCGCGCTGTCGCAATTGCCGCAGTCGGTGCAGAGCCAGGGCGTCACGGTGCAGAAGCGGTCGACCTCGATCCTGCTGTTCGTGACGCTGACCTCGCCGAACAAGACCTATGACAGCCTGTTCCTTTCCAACTACGCCACCATCAGCATCAGGGATGAGCTGTCGCGGCTGTCAGGGGTCGGCAACGTCACCGTGTTCGGCGCCGGCCAATACTCGATGCGGGTCTGGCTCGATCCGAACCAATTGCAGGCACGCGATCTGGTGCCGCAGGACGTCATCCAGGCGATCCAGCAGCAGAGCCAGCAGGTCACGGCGGGACAGGTCGGCATGCCGCCGACGCCGCCCGGCCAGGCGTTCCAGTACACGCTGAACGTTGCCGGCCGGCTTGATGACACGAGCCAGTTC
The DNA here is from genome assembly GCF_059512365.1 of Bradyrhizobium sp. Ses1. NCBI lineage: Bacteria > Pseudomonadati > Pseudomonadota > Alphaproteobacteria > Hyphomicrobiales > Nitrobacteraceae > Bradyrhizobium > Bradyrhizobium sp. Ses1. The sequence goes on along the minus strand of NZ_JCAMOQ010000045.1, from coordinate 27,561 downwards.
GAGAACATCATCGTCAAGACCGGAAACGTCGGCGACGTCACCCGCGTCCGCGACGTCGGCTGGGTCGAGCTCGGCGCCCAGACCTACAGCCAGATCTTCTCGCTCAACAATAAGCCTTCCACCGGCATCGGCGTGTTCCTGTCGCCCGGCGCCAACGCGCTCGAGGTCGAGAAGGCGGTGGAGAAGAAGATGGTGGAACTGGCCAAGCAGTTCCCGCAGGACATCAAATACGACACGCCGTTCGACACCACGATCTTCGTCCAGGCCTCGATCAACGAGGTCTACAAGACGCTGATCGAGGCCGGCCTCTTGGTGCTGATCGTGATCCTCGTCTTCCTGCAGGACTGGCGCGCGATGCTGGTGCCGGCGACCACAGTGCCGGTAACCATCATCGGCGCGTTCGCGGCGATGGCGGCGCTCGGCTTTTCCATCAATCTCTCGACGCTGTTTGCGATCGTGCTGGCGATCGGCATCGTGGTCGACGACGCCATCGTCGTGGTCGAGGGCGCCGCGCACAATATCGAGCGTGGCCTGTCCGGCCATGATGCGGCGATCAAGGCGATGGATGAATTGTTCGCGCCGATCGTCGGCATCACGCTGGTGCTGATCTCGGTGTTCCTGCCGGCGGCGTTCCTGCCGGGCCTCACCGGGCGCATGTACGCGCAGTTCGCGCTGGTGATCGCCGCGACCGCTCTGATCAGCGCCATCAATGCCGCGACCCTGAAGCCGACGCAGTGTGCGCTGTGGCTGCGCCGGCCGGTGCCGCTGGAGCAGCGCAATGCCTTCTACCGCGGCTTCAATGCCCTCTATGAGCGGCTGGAGCGCGCCTATGCGCGCCTGATCGGCAGTCTCGTAAGGCACAGCAATGTGTCGGTCGTGGCTGCGCTGATCCTGATCGGTCTTGCCGGCTACGGCCTGTCGCGGGTGCCGACCGGCTTCATCCCGATCGAGGACCAGGGCTATCTGCTGGCTGCAGTGCAATTACCCGATGGTGCTGCGTTGGATCGGACACAACGTGTCCTCGAAAGGGTCAGCGAGATGGCCGGCAAGTCGCCCGGCGTGCAGCAGGTGGTCTCCATCGCCGGCATCTCCGCGCTCGACAACAGTTCGAGCCTGGCGAATGCCGGCGTCGCTTATTTGATCCTGAAGGATTGGAGCCAGCGCGGGCCTGGCGAGGATCTGCGCTCTCTGGTGTTTGGGCTGAACGACAAGCTGGCCGAGATCGAGGAGGCGCGCATCCTGGTGATTCCCCCGCCGCCGATCCAGGGCATCGGCAATGCCGCCGGCTTCGCGATGCAGGTCGAACTCCGCGACGGCAATGCCGATTACGCCAAGCTGCAGGCGATCACCGGCGCGGTCGTCGCCAATGCGCAGACGCAAAGCGCGCTGCAGCGGGTCAGCTCGTCCTTCCGCTCCATGGTGCCGCAATACGACGTCGAGGTCGACCGGACCAAGACCCAGACGCTGAACGTCACGACCGACCAGATCTTCTCGACGCTATCGAGCTATCTCGGCGCGAGCTACGTCAACCAGTTCAACAAATTCGGCCGCACCTTCCAGGTCTATGTGCAGGCGGATTCGAAATTCCGCCTGAACCTGCGCGACATCCAGAACCTGATGGTGCGCAACAGCCAGGGCGAAATGGTCCCGCTTGGCACCGTCGCCACGATCACGCCGTCGGTCGGGCCGTCGCTGATCAGCCTCTATAATCTCTATCCGTCCGCCTCCATCATCGGCCTGCCGGCGCAGGGCTACAGCTCGGGACAGTCAATGGCGTTGATGGAGCAGATCGCCGCAAAGACGCTGCCGCCGGGTACGGGCTTTGAGTGGACGGCGATGTCGTATCAGGAGAAGGCAGTCAGCAACCAGATCTACTATGCATTCGGCCTTGCCTTACTGCTGGTCTACCTGGTGCTGGCCGGTCAGTATGAGAGCTGGTACGCGCCGATCTCGGTGATACTCGCTGTGCCGCTGTCGTTGCTCGGCCCGATGCTGGTGTTGTCAGCCTTGCGGATCGACAACAACCTCTACACCCAGATCGGCATCATCTTGTTGATCGCACTGTCGGCGAAGAATGCGATCCTGATCGTCGAGGTCGCGCTCGAGCATCACGTGCGAGGCCGCGAGCCGCTGATCGAATCGGCGATCGCGGCGGCACGCGCCAGGTTCCGCCCGATCCTGATGACGTCCTTTGCCTTCATCCTCGGTGTGGTGCCGCTGGTGCTCGCGACCGGCGCCGGAGCCAATGCGCGCAAGTCGATCGGCATCACCGTGTTCTCCGGCATGATCGCCTCGACCTGCCTTGCTGTGCTGTTCGTGCCCGCGTTCTTCGTTGTGGTGCAGGGCTTCGAGAATTGGCGCAAGTCGCGCAAGGCGAAGGCGCCGGCTACGGGGATTGTCCCGCAGGCGCCGTAACGGCTCCTTCACTGCACCTCGCCCCGCTCGCGGGGAGAGGTCGGATCGCATCGCAGATGCGATCCGGGTGAGGGGGAGTCTCCGCGAACTCAGCTATTACCGTGTTTGCGGAGAGAGCCCCTCACCCCAACCCTCTCCCCGTAAGAACGGGGAGAGGGAGAAGGCCGCATCGCCAGAACATCACACCCGGATCATGCGCTTGCCGCGGTTCTCGCCGGCGAGCAGGCCGATCAGCGCGGCCGGCGCGTTCTCCAGCCCGTCGATCACGTCCTCCTGCACCTTCAGCCTGCCGGAGGCGATCCAGGACTGCAGGTCGGCGAGCGCAGCGTCGCGCTGGTCCATGAAGTCCATCACGATGAAGCCCTGCATGATCAGCCGCTTGACAACGATCAATCCGGGCACGCCGCGCGGGCCGTGAGCGGAGGGGACGCCGTCATATTGCGAGATCGCACCGCAGCAGGCGATGCGGCCGCGATTGTTCATCTGCGGCAGGCAAGCCTCCAGGATGTCGCCGCCGACATTGTCGAAATAGACGTCGATGCCATCAGGCGCAGCCGACCGTAGCGCCTTGTAGGTGCCGCCGTCCTTGTAATCGACCGCGGCGTCGAAGCCGAGTTCGCTGGTCAGCCAGTGGCACTTGTCCTTGCCGCCGGCAATGCCGACCACGCGGCAGCCCTTGATTTTTGCGATCTGTCCAACGATCGAGCCCACCGAGCCGGCGGCTGCCGAGACCACGACGGTCTCGCCTTCCTTGGGCTTGCCGACATGGAGCAGGCCGAAATAGGCGGTGAGGCCGGCGATGCCGTGGACGCTGAGCAAATGCGTCATCGGCTCGAGCTTTGGCATCTTGGTCAGATGTTTTGCCTGCACCGCGGCATAATCCTGCCAGCCGGTGTCCCCGAACACGATGTCGCCCGGCGCAAGGCCTGAGGCCTTAGACGCCACCACCTCGGCGATGCCGCCACCGGACATCACGGTGTTGGCCTCGACCGCGGCGCGGTAGGTCGCGCCGTGCATCCAGGCGCGGTTGGCGGCATCGAGCGAGAGATAGCGCAGCCGCAGCAAGGCCTCGCCGTCCTTCGGCTCGGGGATGCTGCCATTGACCATCCTGAAGTGCTCAGGTCCGAGCCTCCCGGTCGGCTTCTCCACCAGCAGGATCTGACGATTATTAGCTTCGCTCATGGTGTCCCTCCCTTGTTGGTCAATCCCGATGCAACTGCGTGCGCGTTGCGCGCCAGATTGCACAGATTGTGCGCTGCCATGACGCTAATCCCCGCGTGTCTATTCCACAACTGGAACATGCAGCTCTGCTCGCACAGAGCGAAAGCGTGTTGCGCGCCTGCGTAAATCTGCCACACTCCATCGCTTGCCGGGTGACTTACGGGAGTAAGAGCATGTCGAGCAGGTTCACGCAGTACATCCTCATCGCGATGGTGCTGGGCATCGTGATGGGTGCCTTCGTCTACAACTTCCTGCCCGACAGCCGGGCGGAGATCGCGGCCGATGTAAACCTGATCGCGATGCTGTTCCTGCGGCTGATCAAGATGATCATCGCGCCGCTGGTGTTCGCGACATTGGTCGGCGGCATCGCGCATATGGGAAGTGGCGCGCGGCTTGGGCGCATCTTCGCGAAGACCATGGGCTGGTTCGTCAGCGCCTCCTTCGTCTCGCTCCTGCTCGGCCTCGTCATGGTCAACCTGCTGCAGCCCGGCGCCAACTTTCCGGGCACGCTGCCCGACAAAGCCCAGTCGACCGGCCTGCCGGTCTCGGCCTTTTCATTTGAGAAATTTTTGATCCACCTGGTGCCGACCTCGATCGCGGACGCGATGGCGCAGAACGAGATCCTGCAGATCGTGGTGTTCGCGGTGTTCTTCGCGGTCGCGCTCGGCGCAATGCCGGAGCGGGCGAAGCCGATCATGGCCCTGATCGACGACCTCGCCCACATCATGCTGAAGGTCACGAGCTATGTGATGCTGTTCGCGCCGCTTGCGGTGTGGGCCGCCATCATGGCGACGGTGTCGAAAAACGGACTTGGGGTGCTCTGGAAGCTCGTCGTGTTCATGGGCGGCTTCTACGTCTCGCTCCTAATCCTGTGGGCGATCCTGGTCGTCGTCGGCTTCATCGTGATCGGGCCGCGCTACAGCCACCTGTTGCGGCTGATCCGTGAGCCATTGATGATCGCGTTCTCGACCGCCTCGTCGGAGGCCGCCTATCCGAAGACGCTGGAGGGATTGAACCGTTTCGGCGCCTCGGCGCGGATTTCGGCGTTCGTGCTGCCGCTCGGCTATTCGTTCAACCTCGACGGCACGATGATGTACTGCACCTTTGCCAGCATCTTCATCGCGCAGACCTATCATATCGACATGTCGCTCGGCACCCAGCTCGCGATGCTGGCCACCTTGATGATCACCTCCAAGGGCGTCGCCGGCGTGCCGCGCGCCTCCCTCGTCGTGATCGCCTCGACACTCAGCCAGTTCGGCATTCCCGAGGCGGGCCTGCTAATGATCATGGGCATCGACACCTTCCTCGACATGGGCCGCAGCGCCACCAATGTGATCGGCAATTCGCTCGCCACCGCCGTGGTCGCCAAGTGGGAAGGCGAGTTGAAGGAAGAGCACGAGCTTGGGCCTGACGATGCGGTGCCGTCCGATGCGGTGCCGGGTGCGGTGATGGCCGGCCATTGATGGGAGGGGTGCATGCATCACGCCCGAAGCTTGGCCGCGGCGCTGTTGTCAGCAAGCCTGCTGGCCGGCGCCGCGGTCGCTCAAACGGTGGAGGGCCTTAGCCCGACGCTCGCCAATATCAAGAACACCCATGTGGTGCGGCTCGGCTACCGCGAGAGCTCGCCGCCGTTTTCTTTCCTCGATCAATCCAACCGGCCGATCGGCTACAGCCTCGAACTGTGCGAGGCGATCGTGGAGGAGATCGGCGTCGAGGTCGACGACCCCAATCTCAGGATCGACTACGTCAAGGTCACCTCCGACGATCGCATTCCTGCTGTTGTGCAGGGCAAGGTCGATCTCGAATGCGGGTCGACCACGGCGAATGCCGAGCGGGCCAGGCAGGTCGCGTTCTCTCCTTTGATCTTCGTCGCCGGCACCAAATTGATGGTGCCGAAGACCTCTTCCATCTCCGGCGTGACCGATCTCAAGGGCAAGACGGTGGTGGTGACCAAGGGGACCACCAACGAACAGGCCATGCACAATGTCGACAAGAAATTTTCGCTCGGGCTGAATATCGTGACGTCCCCTGATCACGAGCAGTCCTACCAGATGTTGGCCGACGGCAAGGCGGATGCGTTCGCGACTGACGACATCCTGCTCTACGGCCTGATCGCGCGGCACAAGTCGCAGGACAGGTTCCGCGTGGTCGGCGACTACCTGTCCTACGATCCCTACGGCATCATGTACCGCAAGGGCGAGCCGCAGTTGAAGGACGTGGTCGAGCGCACCTTCCGCAAGCTCGGCTCCGGCCGCGACCTGATTCCGCTCTACAACAAATGGTTCATCGCGCGGCTTCCCACCGGCGAACGCCTCAACGTCGCGATCTCGCCGCAGCTCGAGGAAGCTTTCAAGGCGCTGGACGATAACGAGGGGACGAGCAATTAGCTTCTCGTCCGTCATTGCGAGCGCAGCGAAGCAATCCACGCTTCCGCAAGCGGCGCCATGGATTGCTTCGCTACGCTCGCAATGACGGGGAGAGAGCGCCGCATTCCGACTTCTCCCCTCACCCCGAGGAGGCCGCGCAGCGACCGTTTCGAAGGGCGAGGCACCGGCGAGGCCTCATGGTTCGAGACGCGCGTTCCGCGCTCCTCACGATGAGGGTCTCACAGCGTCACTGCCTTACTGCGCAAACACCCTATCCAGCGCCGCTTCATACGCGGCATAAGCCAATTCCGGGTGCGAGCGGCTCAGCGCTTCCATCTTCACGCCGGCGTTGACTTCGAGGATCCGCCAGGCGCCATCAGTGCGTACGACGTCGATCGAGCCGAAGCGGATGCCGATCGCGCGGGCGGCCTTGATCGCGATCTCGATGCAGGTGTCGCGCGTCTCGCCCTGTTTCAGCAGCACCGGTCGCGCGCCGGAATCGAGGTTGTGGCGCCAGTTGAGGATGCGCCGCTCGCCCTCCGGGACGATCGCATCGAGCTCGGTCCGCCCGATCGCCGCGATCAGGCCGGGCAGCGCGGTCGATCGCCGCTCGGCAGGCATGGCCGCGAGCGCAAGCTCGAGCAGCGAATGCCTGCCGTCGCCGATCACGAACGGGCGCTCCTTGCTGTAGACGACGACCGGGAGATCATCGACCAGGACAACACGAATCTCGTCCTCGATCTCGACATAGGGCGAGATGGCGAGGCTTGGGTAGGCCGCCAGGATCCTGCCGACCGCGAGCTCGAGCGCATGCTTGGTCGTCACCCGGAAGACTCCCTCGCCCGACGTGCCCTCGTTTGGCTTGACGACGAGCCCGTTGGGATGCTCGGCCAGCAGGCGGAGCATCGTTTCCCAGGAGCCGGCCGACCGCGTATAGGCCGCGAGCTTCGGCCCAAGGAACAGGGTGTGGGGGATGCAGGGCACCCCAAAACATTGTAGCACCTCGGCGGTAGCCGCCTTGTCGTTGGCGATCTGGTGCGCGACCGCGCTGTTCAGCCCGACGTCATACGCGAAGGCGAGGTGCCGCCGCTGCCCACGTTGCATGACGATCAGCCAGGCCTCCGACCGCACCTCGACCGTAATGTTACGGGCCAGGCAATATTTCGTGACCGCGTCGACAAAAATCCGCTGGCTGATCGGGATCGCCAAGTCGATTTTCCTCTCTCAATGGTGCCGTGTGGAATTAATTGCTCTACCGGCATCGTTTCCAGCAAGTTAATTGCGCCGCGCCGGAAACCTTAACAACGATGTTTTGATTCTGCGAAATCAATCGACAGCCATGCTGAGTTCGCAATTGCACAATGGATGAATTCCATTATGTGTGTCAGCGGCGCGACGGGCAGGCGGGCTTCCCCTTGATGTCAGTCAATTACGTGCGGTCGAGCAGCCGCTACTCGACCTCGTTTATGTAAGGTCAATCGGAAAAACCAGACACATGAGCGCGTTCTATCGAGAGAAGGTCCTTTCTGTTCGTCACTGGACCGATACGCTTTTCAGCTTCCGAGCCACCCGCGATTCCGGCTTCCGCTTCCAGAACGGCCAGTTCGCCATGATCGGCCTCGAGATCGATGGCCGGCCGCTGCTGCGCGCCTATTCGATGGCGAGCGCCAATCACGAGGAAGAGCTCGAGTTCTTCTCGATCAAGGTGCAGGACGGTCCGCTGACCTCCAAGCTGCAGAAGATCCGGGAAGGCGACATCATCCTGGTCGGCCGCAAGGCGACCGGCACGCTGATCACCGACAATCTCATCCCCGGCAAGCGGCTGCTGCTGCTGTCGACCGGCACGGGTCTGGCTCCCTTCGCGAGCCTGATCAAAGACCCCGAGGTCTATGACCGCTACGAGACCATTGTGCTGGTCCATGGCTGCCGCCAGGTCGCCGAGCTCGCCTATGGCGAGGATCTGGTCGCCAATCTGCGCGACGACGAATTGTTCGGTCCGCTGCTCGCCGAGAAGCTGCTCTATTATCCGACCGTGACCCGCGAGCCGTTCCGCAACCGCGGCCGCATCACCGACCTGATCACGTCGGATCAGCTCTTCAACGACATCCACCAGCCGCCGCTCGATCTTGAGACCGACCGCATCATGATGTGCGGCAGCCCGGCGATGCTGGAGGACCTGCGCAAGCTGTTCGAGGGCCGCGGCTTCACCGAAGGCAGCCACAGCACGCCCGGCCATTTCGTGATCGAAAAGGCCTTCGTCGAGCGCTGATCGGCTCCGAGTTTTAAGCCAACTCTCTCGCCCGTCATTCGGGGGCGCGCGCAGCGCGAGCCCGGAATCCATTTCTCCGCGGCGTTTGTGGCCCGATGGATTCCGGGCCCGATGCTTCGCATCGACCCGGAATGACGGCGGGGTGCCTCTTCCCCCTTTCGTTGCAGCGCAATACACCACCCCGGATCGTGTAGCGTCGGTGTCACATCCGTGAACCCGAAGACCCATTATACCGTGTAGCGTGTGGCGGACGGCGCGGGATCGATTAGGCTTTCCGCCCGCCGATAACCAGTTCGGCAGGATCCGCTGAGGGGTTTCATGGCAACGCTGCTGCTTCCGTTCTCGCCGCGCTTCATCGTGCTCACGATCTGCTCGGTGGTCACTGCGCTCCTGCTCGTGTTCGGCATCGTCGACCGGAAGCTGATCGACGTCATCCTGATTCCCTTACTGATCTTCGGCGCGCTGACGCTGCTGGGTGTCCGCGACCTCATGCAGAAGCATCACGCGGTGCTGCGCAACTATCCGATCTCGGCGCATCTGCGCTTCCTGCTCGAAGAGATCCGCCCGGAGATGCGGCAGTATTTCTTCGAGAGCGAGAAGGACGGCATGCCGTTCTCCCGCGACACCCGCGCCGTCGTCTATCAGCGCGCCAAGATGGTGCTCGACAAGCGGCCGTTCGGCACCCAGGAGGACGTCTACCGCGAGGGCTACGAATGGATGCACCATTCGGTGGCGCCGAAGCCCCATTCGAACGAGAAATTCCGCATCACCATCGGCGGTCCCGACTGCGCGAAGCCTTATTCGGCCTCTGTCTTCAACATCTCCGCGATGAGCTTCGGCGCGCTGAGCCCGAACGCGGTGCGCGCGCTGAACGCCGGCGCCAGGAAAGGCGGCTTTGCGCATGACACCGGCGAAGGCGGCGTCAGCCCGTACCACCGCGAGAAGGGCGGCGACATCATCTGGGAGATCGGCTCCGGCTATTTCGGCTGTCGTAATCGCGACGGCACGTTCAATCCGGACGAGTTCGCGCGCGTCGCCACTGAGGAGCAGATCAAGATGGTCGAGCTCAAGATGAGCCAGGGCGCCAAGCCCGGCCATGGCGGTGTGCTGCCGGCGGCGAAGGTCTCGGAGGAGATCGCCAAGATCAGGGGCGTTCCCCTAGGGGAAGATTGCATTTCGCCGGCCTCGCACAAGGCGTTCTCGACGCCGCTTGAGATGATGGCTTTCATCGGCGAGATGCGCCGGCTGTCGGGCGGCAAGCCGGCCGGTTTCAAGCTGTGCATCGGCCATCCCTGGGAATTCCTCGCGATCTGCAAGGCGATGCTCGAGAGCGGGATCTATCCCGACTTCATCGTGATCGACGGCAATGAGGGCGGCACGGGCGCTGCGCCGCTGGAATTCATGGATCATCTGGGCATGCCGATGCGTGAGGGCGTCAATTTTGCCCACAATGCGCTGGTCGGCATCAATGCGCGCAACCGCATCAAGTTAGGTGCCTCCGGCAAGATCGCGACTGCCTTCGACATGGCGCGCGCGATGTCGATCGGCGCCGACTGGTGCAATTCCGCGCGCGGCTTCATGTTCGCGCTCGGCTGCATCCAGTCCTTGAGCTGCCACACCGACCGCTGCCCGACCGGCGTGACCTCGCAGGACCCGATCCGCAACCGCGCGCTCTACGTGCCCGACAAGATCGAGCGCGTCTCCAACTATCATCACGCGACGCTGCATGCGCTGGCGGAACTGCTCGCCGCCGCCGGCCTCGAGCATCCGCAGGAGTTGCGGCCAATCCATTTCACGCAGCGGACGTCGACCACGGAAGTCCGCACCTTTGCCGAACTGTACCCGGCGCTGCGTCCGGGCGAATTGCTCGAAGGCACCCAGGACCGCCGCTTCCGCGACGCCTGGGCCATGGCCCGCCCCGATTCGTTCCAGCCAGCGGGGTGAGCACGTTTCCCTCTCCCCGCAAGAACGTGGAGAAGGCGAACCGCCCATCCCGGTCATTCCGGGGCGCCACGCAGTGGCGAGCTATGATGTGCAATTGCACATCAGAGAATCCATGTTTCCACCCGCATCTGTTGCTCGATGGATTCCGGGCTCGCCGCTTCGCGTCGCCCCGGAATGACAGGGTTTGTTGCGGCGGCGAGGTAGGGACAGGCCGCGTCGGCTAATGCGGGTTCTCCAGGCTGAACGTCTCCGACTGTTCGTCATAGGCGAACAGCTCGGCATAGCGTCCCCATGAGACGATGGTCTTCAGCGTCTCGTCCGCATAATCCTCGGACATGTAGTCCTCGAGCTCGTTGCGGAATCGCGCGGCGGGGGCTGTGTGGGACGGGCGTTCGTCAAGCACGCGTTTGATCAGGCCCATCACCGGCACGTAGCTGATCAGATGTTCGGCGAACAGTTTCTTGCGCGCGTCGGTTTCGAGATTGGCAAAGCGCAGACCGGCTTCGGTCAGCACCAGGTCGCCCTCGCTTAAGCGCGCGAACCGCAACAGCTGCAGCGCCTCGCCGAGATGCAGGATCTCGTCCGTCTCCATTTGCAGGCTGCCGGCGAGAACCGGCAGGTCGGCGTGGCCGTGATAGGGCGGCCCTGCCAGCGTCTCGATCAAGCCGGACAGTTCGTTGGACGAGACATGGCCGAGCGCCGTGCCGACGCCCGCGCCGGAAGCCGCCTCGGCTGCTGTGGTCGACTTGCCGTCGGTCCGCTGCGTCATGCGCCCATAGATGTTGTCGACGAGCTGCCGGAACGCCGGATCGAGGCGGTTGCGCGGATGCGGGAAATCGACCTTGATCTCGGTCGCCACTCTGCCGGGATTGGACGAGAACACGAGAATGCGGTCGCACATCAGCACCGCCTCCTCGATATTGTGCGTCACCATCAGCACCGATTTGATCGGCAGGCGGCCGTCGGTCCACAGATCGATCAGGTCGGTGCGCAGCGTTTCGGCGGTCAGGACGTCGAGCGCCGAGAACGGCTCGTCCATCAACAGCAGGTCCGGATGCACCACCAGGGCGCGCGCGAAGCCGACGCGCTGGCGCATGCCGCCGGACAATTCCTTGGGGTAGGCGGATTCGAAACCGTCGAGGCCGATCAGGTCGATCGCGGCGAGCGCGCGGGTGCGTCGTTCTGCGGCATCGATGCCGAGTGCTTCGAGCCCGAGCTCGACATTCTGCAGCACCGTGAGCCAGGGAAACAGCGCAAACGACTGGAACACCATCGCGACGCCGTTGGGGGGACCTGCGATCTTCTTGCCGCGGCAGACCGCCTCTCCCGAGGACGGGTCGACGAGGCCGGCGATGATCCGGAGCAGCGTCGATTTGCCGGAGCCGGAGCGGCCGAGCAGGCCGACGATCTCGCCGGCGCGGATGGTCAGGTCGACGTTTTCGAGCACCAGCAGGTTCTCGCCGCTGCCCTTGGGAAAGGAGCGACAGACGCCGCGGATATCGATGAGGTTAGGCTGAGCGGATTGTTCGAGCATGGCGGCTCCTCATCACCCGAGGCGAAGGCGGCGGGACAATGGCTCCTTGAACCGATCTCCCGCGATCCTTTCATTTGAGCACGATCTTCCTGTGAAGAGATGCTCTAGAATTCCCCGTGCAGCCTTCCCGCGAAGATGTGCACGGGGCCACGGTCGGCGTTATAGGCGGGGTTTGTGATGAACTGATAGTCCGCCGTCAAGGTGAAGTTCTTGCTGATCGAATACGCGTAGTACGTCTCGAAGATGCGCTCGTGGCTGTAGTTGAGCCGGCCGTCGCCGATCAGGAGGCCGAGGCCGCCAGCCGCCAGGAAATCGCGATGCGCGGCGGACAGGCCGTTGATCGCGCCGCCAATGCCGAACGTGTCGCTTGGCCGGCCCCAATAGCTGCCCTTGACCGACAGGCCGCCCGAAACGCTGCGGTCGACGTCGGTGAACGAGAGGATTTCGGCGCGGCCGTCGTTCCAGCTCGCGCGGGCAAACAGGCCAATGTCCGTGGCGAGCTGCTGCTCGAGGTTGGCGTAGAAGCCGTATTTGAGATTGTCGCGGCGGATGGCCGTCATCACGTTATTGATGTCGAGCGCCGGGTTCAGGCTCTCGATATCCAACGCCTCCTGATAGATGCCGGTATTGCCGCGATTGGCAAATGCGCCGAGCCGCAGCTTGCCGGGCTTGTCGGAGAGCGCATAGCGCCCTTCGAACTCGACCGCGGTGCCGCCGGTCTTAAAGGTCAGGACGTCGCTGTTGGGCGCATCAGGCACCTGGAACAGGCCGGCGCGCACCGCCCAGTCCTTGCGGTTGAACTCGACCACCGCGCCGCGCGTATAGCCAGGCAGGTCGGCCGGGAAGTCGTAGGCGGCAGAGGCCCACATCGCCCAGTTCATGAAATCGGCGCGCGGGTCCTTTGCATAGGAATTGCCGTCGAAGAAGTCGCCGACCGCAAAGCGCCCGACGACGACGGTGATGCGGTTGATGTCGCGCTTGCCCGGCAACTGGTTGGGACCATCGGCGACCTCTTCCTGCTCGCCTCCAAGTCCAAAGGTCTGCTTGAGGAAGTAGCGTTGCGGCCGCAGCTTCGGAAAGGCCGCTCCTGCCTTTTGCGCTTCGCCGTTGGGGAAACCGGCAAGGCCGAGCGTGCCGTTGATGCCGAAGCCCTGCGCCAGCTCCGGATTGAAATAGAGCTCGCCGCCTTCCCACAGCCTGAGGCCGAGAAACGCCGTCGTGGTCCAGGTCGCCTGGAGTTGTCCAGGCCCCGGCAGGCTGTTGGTGCCCATGTAGGGCGAGCGGAACGACGGATAGCCCTGCGGCAGGAACGTGGTCTGCGCATGCACATTCCAGTCGTTCGACTCGGGAAGTTTGGTCGGGCTTGCCGCGACCGGCCAAGGCGCGTCGCCAAACTGATAGTTCAAGCCGAACTTCAGCAGATGGAGATCGGGCTTGATGCTGACGGAGGGCAAGCCGAATTCGCCGAGGTCGTAGGTCCGTTGCGCGAGGTTGACATAATCGTATTCGAGCTTCGCGCTCCAATTGCCGCTCAGCGCGAATTCGGCACCTGCGCCGACGGTCCAGCCGGTGTGATATCGACCGGGGGTCGAGACGATCTCGCCGTCGGCGTCGTTGATCCTGACATGGCTGTGCCCCCAGGCGAAGCCGCCGGTCAGATAGGGCATCCACCATCCGAATGCGTAGCCGACGCGGCCACGCAAGGTGCCGGTGTAGTCGATCGAGCTCTGGAAAGGGCCCGGCACCAGCCGCGGCACGTCCGTGGGGCTGGTGAAGGTGGCGTCGGCCTCGATGCCGAGCACCATGCGATTGAAGAATTGGCGATTGTATCCGGCCTGGTAGCCGCCGAGCAGCCCGGTAACGGTCGGTGGAAAGAACACGGACTGTTCGGGGAGGGGATTGGTGCGTGGGCCCAGGCTGCCATCGCCGTAGCCGGTGTGGCCCCCCAGATAAAAGCCGGTCCAATCGTAGACGGCGGCGTAGGCGGGAGCCTTGAAGGCGATATCGGCGGCAACCGCCGGGCCGCTCAAGGCGACGGTCGCGGCCGCCGCGTGGCCGAGAATCTTCGCAAAGGATCGGCTGCAGGGCGGCATGGCGGAGATGCTTCCAAACTGGACGTCGCGAGGGTTCGGCGTGCCCGTTCCCGAAGCGTTGCTACGACGCCTTCCCGCACACGAAATCATCACGCCGCCTTTGCCCCGGTCGCATGTCCTGATTCCCCTCCATCGCGCCAGATCGGGGAAGCTACACCGTACCACAATCCCTATTGCGAATAATTCGCAATAGCAAGAAGCGGCGAGGCATTACCGCTGGATGGCATCGCTCAATGACAGTTTTGCAACGGAAGGCGCGATCATCTTGTCGCGGCCAGATCCGGATGTGGATGACCCGCCCGGGGGGACAGCCGGGCGGGTCCGGGTACGACACGGGGTGGATGAGGCGCCCGTGCCGGACGCACAATCCACGGTCGACGTGTTTTCGAGCGAAGGAGGTTTACCGGTTCGCGCCGCAATCAAGTTTACGCAGATTGCGTGGACTTATCTGTGCAGAAAACGCGTCAACCAAAACCGCTCCGTCGATCGATCAGAAATTGCAGGTACGCACGCGGCCCATGTAATTGCCGAACGCATCGTACTGGCGAACCCAGCCGCAGCGGCGATAGCCGTCGTAGTAGTAGCCGTTGTTCGCGGCGATGGCGCTGCCGACAACCGCTGCGCCGACGAGGCCGGCACCGACGCCCAAGCCCCAGTGGTGGTGGTGGAACGGCTTGGCTTGCGCCTGGGTGGTCGACGTCGCGATCGTGCCGGTGACAACGAGCGCGGCGAGAGCGAGAGCAGCAATCTTGGTCTTGATCGACATGGATAACTCCATCCTGTTGAAGGCGGCGCCGGGATGGCCCGCACGCACCGTTGGACGGAGCCTCCGCGATTTGGGTTCGAAGCGGAGGAGGAAGGCTATGGCTGTCGATTATTTTGCTGTCAGAACAGAGGCTTAGTGGATGAGCGCGGCCCGGCTGCGAGCTTGTTCACGTCGAAGTTATCGACGTCGATAAGCAGCTCGCAGAACGCGCGTGCGCCGTGATCGAGCAGGCGCTCGCCCTTCTCCGCGGCAGCCTTGGTCGCATCGCCGACCGCGCCGCTTGCGTGCAGGTCTTGCGTTTGCCAGGCGAACGGCGCGGGCCGTTGCGTCGACAGCCAGCGGTGATCCTTTTCGATGGCGATGCTGGCGGGACGAAAATCCGCGATCGCTTCGTTGCGCACCGTCTGCGGATAGCGCGCCAGCATGATCGAGGTCTCGGCCGCGCCGCCATGAATGCCGTGACGCACTTCTTCCGCATCGAACAGCTTGTCCGCCGCGCTCAGCCGCGACCAGCTTGTGGTGACCACCAGCATTTCATGTTGCGCACGCAGATCCTGCGCGACCAGGCTCATCGCGGCGCTGTTGCCGCCATGGCTCGTGACCATCACCAGCTTTTTGACGCCTGCGCGCGCCACGCTGTCGCCGAGCGTCGTCCACGTCTTCAATGCGACATCGGCCGGCAGCGTCAGCGTGCCAGGAAAGTCGATATGCTCGGTGGAAATGCCAACCGGCTGCAGCGGCAGGAAGGTCGCGGGGAGGCCGACGGGCAACAGCTCGCGCACCAGCGCCAGATAGGCTTCGGCGATCATGACGTCGGTGCCGAGGGGCAGATGCGGCCCGTGTTGCTCGGTCGCCGCGAGCGGCAATACCGCGATCCAGCGCGCCGGATCGGCGCCAGCGATCTCCGGCCAGCGGATTTCGGTCCAGTCGCGGGGTGGAACAGTCGAAGTCATTTCTCTGCCAAGCGTTCCTTTGCACGGATTTGCGAGGTAATTTGCCGGCCCTGCCGCGGGCGCATTCGGCGTCCATCACCCATCATGGGCCATAACCAGCGACGGAGTCCAACCATGAAGCGGGCCTTTTTGCTGCGAGCGTTAACCATAGCCGTGTGCGCCCTGGTTGCAGCCTTTGCGCCCGCAAAGGCGCAGAGCCTGGACAAGGTTTCGTTCGGCACCAACTGGGTCGCGGAGGCCGAGCATGGCGGCTTCTTCCAGGCGGTGGCCGACGGCACCTACAACAAATACGGCCTCGACGTCACCATCGTTCCCGGCGGTCCCAACAACAACAATCGCATCCTCCTGATCGCCGGCAAGATCGATTTCTTCATGAGTGCGAACTCGCTGCAATCCTTCGACGCGGTCACCAACAACGTGCCGCTGGTCGCCGTCGCCGCGATGTTCCAGAAGGATCCGCAGGTGCTGTTGACCCATCCTGACATCAAGGCAACCAAGCTCGAGGATCTGAAGCCGCTGACGCTGCTCGTCTCCAAGGAGGGTATGACGACCTACTTCCAGTGGCTCAAATCCGAATACGGATTCAGCGAGAGCAAGGTGAAGCCGTACACCTTCAACCCGCAGCCCTTCATCGTCGACAAGAAAAGCGCGATGCAGGGCTATGTCACCTCGGAGCCGTTCGCGGTGGAGAAGGCCGCAAGCTTCAAGCCCGGTATCTTCCTGCTCGCCGATTACGGCTTCAACACCTACTCGACCCTGATCGAGACCCGCCGCGACATGGTCGAGAAGAAGCCCGATCTCGTGCAGCGCTTCGTCGACGCCTCCATCATCGGCTGGTACAACTATCTCTACGGCGACAATGCCGCCGCGAATGCCATGATCAAGAAGCTCAATCCGGAAATGACCGACGAACTGCTCAGCTATTCCATCGACAAGATGAAGGAATACGGCATCGTCGATTCCGGCGACTCGCTGAAGAACGGCATCGGCGCCATGACCGACGAGCGGATGGCGAGCTTCTTCGACAAGATGGTGCGGGCCGGCGTCGTTCGCTCCGATATCGACTTCCGCCAGGCCTATACGCTGCGCTTCGTCAACAAGGGCGTTGGGCTCGACCTGCGGCCGAAGAACTAGGCACGAAGAGAGCTCTCGTGATGGCCGAGCCAGCCCCGAGCGAACTGGACGCCGGCTCCTCGCTTGCGGTGAGCCTGCGTGGGGTCACGAAGGTTTATGACAGCGGCGTCGCGGCGCTCGGCCCGCTCGATCTCGAGGTCAAGCGGGGAGAATTCGTGACGCTGGTCGGGCCGTCGGGGTGTGGCAAATCCACTGCGCTGCGGCTGATCGCTGGCCTTGCGGCGCCGACCGCCGGCACCGTCAGCGTCTCGCATCTCGCGGCGGAAGTACGCGGCCATCACTCGATCGGCTTCGTGTTCCAGGAGCCGACCCTGATGCCGTGGGCGAGCGTGCGTGACAATGTCCGCCTGCCGCTGAAGCTTGCCCATGCGCCGACGAGCGAGGCGGATGCGCGCATCGACGAGGCGTTGGCGCAGGTCGGGCTCGCCGAATTCGCACACGCCTATCCGCGCGAACTGTCCGGCGGCATGAAGATGCGCGTCTCGTTGGCCAGGGCGCTGGTCACCGATCCCGATATTCTCCTGATGGACGAGCCGTTCGCGGCGCTGGACGAGATCACGCGTTTCCGCCTCAACAACGATCTGCTCGCGCTCTGGCGCAAGCTGCACAAGACCGTGATCTTCGTCACCCATTCGGTGTTCGAGTCGGTGTATCTCTCGCAGCGCGTGATCGTGATGACGGCGCGGCCGGGGCGGATCGGCGCGGAGTTTCGCATCAGCGCGACCGAGCCGCGCAGCGAGGAATTCCGCACCTCCGCCGAATATGCCGGCTTCTGCCGCCAGGTCTCCAACGCGCTGGCGCCTGCCTATGCGGGACAGGCCGGCGCATGAAGTCCTCGCGGCATGCGGTCCGCCTGCTCTTGCCGGTCGTCGTCTTCGCGGCTGCCATCCTGCTGTGGGAAGCGATCGTTCGCGTCAACAATATCCAGCCCTATGTGCTGCCGGGGCCGGTGGCGGTGTTCCAGACACTGATTGGCGACTGGCCGGTGCTGTCGCAATCGCTGGGCGTCACGCTGCTGACCACGCTCGAAGGTTTCGTGGCGGCCGCGATCGGCGGCATCGCGCTGGCGCTGTTGTTCAACCAGTCGAAATGGCTGGAATATTCGCTGTTCCCCTATGCGGTGATCCTGCAGGTCACGCCGGTGATTGCGATCGCGCCACTGCTTCTGATCTATCTGCAGCAACAGACCGCGGTGGTGGTCTGCGCCTGGATCGTCGCCTTCTTTCCGGTCCTGTCCAACACCACGCTCGGGCTCAATTCGGTCGACCGCAACCTCGCCGGATTGTTCCAGCTCTACGGCGCGACGCGGCTGCAGACGTTATGCTTTCTGAAACTGCCCGCGGCGTTGCCGTTCATCCTCGGGGGGTTAAGGATCGCGGGCGGCCTGTCGCTGATCGGCGCCGTCGTGGCCGAGATCGCGGCCGGCACCGCGGGCGCAGGCTCCGGTCTCGCGTTCCGCATTGCCGAGTCCGGCTATCGTCTCAACATTCCACGTATGTTTGCGGCGTTGTTCCTGCTCTCGGTCGCCGGGATTGTCATCTATGGGGTGCTGGCGCTAATTTCGCACCTGGTATTGCGGCGCTGGCACGAGAGCGCGCTTGGAAAGGAAAGCTGATGGCTGCAACTATCTCTTCTGACAAGATCGACCTTTTGGTTTACGGGCCGATCCGTCCCATTCTGCAGAATGGCTTTCCCGATCAGTTCATCCTGCACACTGCGGAAAACCGCGCCGATCTCGAACGCTTGACGCCGGAGACCAAGGCCAGGATCCGCGGCATGGCCGTGACCTATCACACCGTGTCGACCGACAGGACCGTGCTGGCGCAATTCCCGAAGCTCGAGCTCGTCGCGAGCTTCGGCGTCGGCTACGACCATGTCGAGTCCGCCTATGCGCGTGAGCACAACATCATCGTCACCAACACGCCCGACGTTTTGACCGAAGAGGTCGCCGACGTCGCCATGGGCCTTTTGATCGCGACCCTGCGCGAATTCATCAAGGCCGACCGCTATGTGCGCTCCGGCCTCTGGCAGACGCAGAACTATCCCTTGAGCGTCGGCTCGCTGCGCGACCGCAAGGTCGGCATCGTCGGCATGGGTCGGATCGGGCAGGCGATCGGCCGCAGGCTCGAGGCTTCGCTCGTTCCCGTCGTCTATCATTCGCGCAATCCCGCGGCCGGCGTGTCCTACCAGCACTATCCCGACCTGATCGAGATGGCGAAGGCGGTGGATACGCTTGTCGTGATCGTGCCCGGCGGCGCCTCCACTGCGAAAATGATCAATGCCGAGGTGTTGAAGGCGCTCGGCCCGCGGGGCGTGGTGATCAACGTCGCGCGAGGTTCGGTCGTGGACGAGCCGGCGCTGATCGCGGCCTTGAAATCGGGGACCATCCTGGCCGCCGGTCTCGACGTGTTCGCCACCGAGCCGAACGTGCCGGACGAGCTGAAGTCGATGCAGAATGTCGTGGTGCTGCCACATATCGGTTCGGCTTCCGTGGTAACGCGCAATGCCATGGACCAGCTCGTGGTCGACAATCTCAAGAGCTGGTTCGCCGGCAAGCCGCCGCTCACGCCGGTTGCGGAGACCCCGGTAAAGGGACGTTGATCAGGGATCGTCGATGTCAGTCCGCCGTTTCAGCGTCGTGGCCGTGCTGCTGGCAATTGCCGGCGGCGCTGGACCTGCGTCGTCCCAGGATGCCTCGTCGCTGAAACAGGAAATGATCGGGCAGTGGGAGCTTGCCACCACTGAGCGCAGTAAGACCTGCGTCGTGACGCTAAAGGGCGATGCCACGGCGCAAGGCCTCAAGCTCGAACTCGAGCCTTCCTGTCCGGCGGCGCTGCCCTTCACCAAGGACATCGCCGCCTGGAACATCAAGGGCCTCGACATCGTGCGGCTGCAGAATGCGGCCGGCGAGCCGGTAATCGATTTCACCGAGGTCGAGAGCGGCATCTTCGAGGGGCACCGGACCGGCGAGGGCGTCTACATCCTGCAAAACCTCGCCGCGGCCCGCGCGCTCGCCAAATCGATGGACCAGATGATCGGAGACTGGTCCATGGTGCGCGGCAACGGACAGGCGATCTGCGGCCTGACGCTGACCAACACCGAAGCCGGCCAGGACAATTTCCAGGTCTTCCTGAAGCCGAAATGCGATCCGGCGGTGACGGCATTCGCGCCGACGGTTTGGCGGCTCGATCACGGCCAGATGCTGTTGATGTCGGAGAAGGGCGAGACCTGGCAGTTCGAGGCTGACGACAATGCGCAGTGGCGCAAGGTTCCCGACACCGCCGCCCCCCTGATCATGCTGCGTGATCAGTAGCGGCGCCGCAGGGCGTGACGATTCTTGTTTGACTCGGCGTGACCGCCGTTGTTCACCTCTCCCACAGGGAGAGGTCGGCGCGCAGCGCCGGACGACGGGTTACGGTCCCTCGATGGAGTTCATCCCCCTCACCCGGATCGCATTTTGCGATGCGATCCGACCTCTCCCCGATGGGGAGAGGTAAGGCACCTCCGACGTGGTACCAACTCGCCTGATCTCGCGATCCGCGCCCGTGGCGATCCGCTACTATCACCCGATGGCGGCGGCCTCGTTGGCGGCGCGCTGCATGCTCGACGACATCTCGCCGGTGACGACGCTCTGCTCCTCGACTGCGGCCGCGGTCGACGTCACATATTCTCCCACCGCCTCGATCGAGCGGCGGACCGTGCCCAGCGCAGTGACCACGTCGACGGAAATGCCATTGAGCGAGTCGATCTCGACGCCAATCTTGTCGGTCGCCTGCTTGGCCTGGTTGGCGAGGTTCTTGACTTCAGCGGCGACCACCGCAAAGCCACGGCCGGCCTCGCCGGCGCGCGCGGATTCGATGGTCGCGTTCAGCGCGAGCAGGTTGATCTGGCCGGTGATGTCGCCGATCATCTGCAGGATGCCGCTCATCGAGGCGGCCGCGGCGGTCAGCCGCTGCGCCTGGTGGTCGGCGGATTGCACATGGTCGGTGGCGGCCGCAGCCGTTTCCTTCGACTTGACCATCGCCTCCGAGATCTCGCGCACCGAGGCATTCAATTCCTCGGCGCCGGCCGCGACCTGCTCCATCATGCCGCGGACGCGCTCGCTCTTCAGTCGCGCGATCACCTGGG
Source organism: Bradyrhizobium sp. Ses1 (assembly GCF_059512365.1). Classification (NCBI taxonomy): domain Bacteria; kingdom Pseudomonadati; phylum Pseudomonadota; class Alphaproteobacteria; order Hyphomicrobiales; family Nitrobacteraceae; genus Bradyrhizobium; species Bradyrhizobium sp. Ses1. Next base: position 6,738 of record NZ_JCAMOQ010000045.1, on the reverse strand, counting down.
CGGTGACGTCGGAGGAGTATTTGACGACTTTGAACGGCCTGCCATTGAGATCCATGATCGGATTGTAGGAGGCCTGGATCCAGACTTCGCGTCCGCCGGCGCCGACGCGGCGAAACTCACCGGTCTGGTATTCGCCGCGATTCAGCGCAGCCCAGAATTCGCGATAGGCAGGCAGGTCACGCTCGGCCGGATCGACGAACATGCTGTGGTGACGGCCCTGGATGTCGTGCAGCGTGTAGCCCAGCGTCTTCAGGAAATTCGCGTTCGCCGTTTTTACCGTGCCGTCCATCGCGAACTCGATCACGGCCTGCGACTTGTCGATGGCCGCGATCTGGCCGGCAAAATCGGCATTGCGCAGCTTCTGCTCGGTCACGTCGGTGGCGAATTTGACCACCTTGAACGGCTTGCCGTTCTCGTCGAACACCGGATTGTACGACGCGAGAATCCAGACCTCCCTGCCGCCCTTGCCGATCCGCTTGAATTCGCCGGTCTCGAGTTCGCCCCGGTTCAGCTTCTGCCAGAACTCCCGATAGTTCGGGCTGTCGCGGAATGACGCCTCGACAAACATGCTGTGGTGCTTGCCCTGGATCTCGGCCAGCGAATAGCCGAGCGCGCGCAGGAAATTCTCATTGGCGGTGATGACAGTGCCGTCGAGATTGAATTCGATCACCGCCTGGACGCGGCCAATGGCCGTGGTCTGCGCCCGGAAGTCCAGGTTCTGCAGCCGGATCGAAGCATCGGACCATTCCACGGCGAAGCCTGAACGCTGCCCATCGTCGGTGGTCAGCGGCGTGATCATGAGATCAAAGGCACGGCCGCCGAGCCTGATGGTCTCCCGCTGCGGCGCCTTCAACTGTCCCAGAAGGTGGCGCTGGGCGGAATCCCTGTAAAACATGTCGATGCTGCTGCCGATCAGCTTGCCGACCGAGAAGGCCGGAAGCTCCTTGCGGATATCGGCTTCCGCGTCGGTGAGCAGCCTGGTCACCGCACGATTCATGTAGGTGATGGTCAGTGACGCATCTGCGATCATCAGGTTGGCAGTGATGACGTCGGCGGCAGTCTTGGCAATGTCACCGGCACGCGATTTCCGGCTTCCAAACATGTCTGGGTTCCTGCGTTGGCGGGCCAGGCGACGCAATTGTCGATCTGGTATTCATGATCGGCGAATCAAAATTCCAAATGTCACCAGAAGCTTCTCAGCATGGTGTGAACGGTCCCTTAAATATCCCGCTACCGCTGGCAAAATTGCCGAGCTCCGATATTGCGTCGCGGCCGAACACGCAAAACCGCGTGCTCGGCGCTTTCTTCGAGCAGTTCTTCACCCGCTCTCACCTGTCCTTGTGCTGGGACGAGGAACGCCCTTGGCGTGTGCGGCGTTGGCTGTTCATGTCTCGATCCGGCTTCTTCGGACCAGGAGCGCGCTATGGCGACGACCGTGCTTGCAATTGGCATCGATCCCGCATTCGCGGATTTCAGCGCCTTTCCGCAGCTCACGCCGGACCTCATCAGGAACTATATCGACGCGCAGATCGATCAGTTGCGCAGCCACGGCTATGAGGCGGACGCCTGCCTGGTCGACCTCGGCGATACGGCGGAGCAGGTGGTGGCCATGGCGCTCGAGTCGAAGCGGTTCGACTGCGTTGTCATTGGCGCCGGCCTGCGCGAGCCCGCCGAGCAACTGCTGCTGTTCGAGAAGATCATCAACCTCGTGCACCGGCTGGCACCGGAGGCCTCCATCTGTTTCAACGCGTCGCCTGCAGACACGATGGATGCGGTGCGGCGTTGGGTCGGGCCGTAACTCTTCGGCGATGCGAACGATCCGAGTGTTTCTCTCTCGAAGCTCCGCACACAATCACAACACTGATGTACCCCGACCGGGGAATCTGGTCAGGGCGCCGAGGGATGGAGTCTGTCGATGTAGTCGGTTACCTCCTTGTATGTGACCGGCTTGGCAAGGCTTTTCATCGGCGGCTCGCTACCTTTGCGGATCTCCAGGCTTTTTCCGTCACGAGCGTGCGTGACCTGATAACCGCGATACAACCAGGTTTTGCCTTCGGTCCAAGTCGGTCGTTCTTGCATCGGATCATCACTCCCTGACTGATCGGTTAACCTCTGGGGCCGGCGGTTAGTCTCTCAACAATCGAACGTGGTGTCACGGCGCCATCGCAATCGCACTAGATTGTGAACGTCGATTAATGAACGCTCGAGTAGTCGTTCGATACCAAGCTTTGCAGACGACGATTTATTGCAGTCACGTTTCCCACAGCAAAGATGCTAGCAAATGGCACCAAATCCGATCGTTATCGAAAACCAGAACACCGGCACCCCTCAAGAAGTATGGGACCTCAGCGGTCCGGCGGCCACCAATATCGAAGGCTTCGCCACCAGCATCAGCGTCAATAGTGGAAGCCAGATCGGCTTCAAGATCAATACCGATTCGACGAACTACCGGATCGACATCTATCGCCTTGGCTATTACGGCGGCGCCGGCGCTCGTTTCGTAACGTCCATTCAGCAGAACACCGCGTCGATCCAGCCGTCGCAACCGGACGGTGATCCGTCGATCGGTCTGTACGATGCCGCCAATTGGAACGTCACCGTCACGTGGACCGTCCCCGCGACGGCGGTCTCCGGCGTGTATATCGCAAAGCTTGTCCGTCAGGACACGACAGCCGGCGAAAGCCATATTACCTTTGTCGTCCGCAATGACGGTGTGGCGCGGGACATCGTCTTCAAGACCTGCGACACCACATGGCATGCCTACAACGGCTGGGGCGGTGCAAGCCTGTATGGAGGAAATGCGACGCAGAGTGGTGACGGGCGCGCTTTCAAAGTCAGCTACAACCGGCCCTTCGGTACTCGTGACGGCATTGGGCTATATGCTGGCCCGCAGGATTTCGTGTTCAGCGCGGAATATGCGGCAATTCGCTGGCTCGAGCGAAACGGATACGATGTGACCTACATCTCAACCGTCGACGCGGGGCCGGGCAACATCCCGCTGACGAACTACAAGGTGTTCATGTCGGTCGGACACGATGAATATTGGTCCGGCGATCTCCGGACCAATGTAGAGGCCGCACGTGATGCAGGCGTGCATCTCATCTTCATGAGCGGCAACGAGGTTTACTGGAAAACGCGATGGGAAGCGGATGCGAACGGCACGGCGAACCGCATTCTCGTCTGCTACAAGGAAACCCACGCCGCCGCAAAAATCGATCCGACGCCGGAGTGGACCGGCACCTGGCGCGATCCGAGCTTCAGCCCTCCGTCCGATGGAGGACGTCCTGAAAATGCGCTGACCGGCACCATCTTCCAGGTGGATTCATTTCGCGGCGACGCGATCACGATTCCCTCGAACCTCGCACAGTTCAGATTCTGGCGGAATACGGCGGTGCAAGCCGGCACGACCAGCTCTCTGGCAATCGGCATGCTTGGCTACGAATGGGACGAAGCGCCTGACAACGGTTTCCGGCCGGGCGGATTGATTGCAGTGTCATCGACGGTCCTTCCGGTGGACACCTATCTGCTCGATTATGGCAACACCACCGGCGCCCGGACTGCGACACATAATCTCGTCCTGTATCGCGCACCGAGCGGGGCAATCGTGTTCGGTACGGGAACGGTCTTCCTGTCTTTTGGCCTCGACACGACGCACGACTACTGCAACCTTGGCAGTGTGGGGCCGACGCCCGAGGATCCCAACGTACAGCAGGCCATGGTGAACGTGTTTGCGGACATGGGCGTGCAGCCGCAAACCCTGCAGACCAATCTCGTTGCCGCCAGCGCATCAACGGATCACACGCCACCGGTCTCGACGATCTCTACTCCCGCTTCAGGTGCAAGCCTTGTCCAGCAGCAAGCGGTGACGATTTCGGGCACCGCGAGCGATGTCGGCGGGCTGGTTGCGGTCGTCGAGGTCTCGACCGACGGCGGAACGACCTGGCACCCGGCCACAGGCACCACGAACTGGACATACACGTGGTGGCCACTGCAGCCGGGCACGTTTACCATCAAGTCCCGTGCTGTCGACGACAGCCTCAATATGGAGACACCCGCCGCCGGTGTAACCGTAAGCGTTATACCTGGAGCGGTCGTGAGCCTTTTCACGCCTGCTGATGCGCCGTTTGTGGTACTCGCCAACGATCCCTTGGCAATAGAGCTTGGTATCCGAGTGCAGATCAGCTCTGCCGGCACTGTCAGCGGTATCCGTTTCTACAAGGAGCCGCTCAACACCGGCCCGCACGTCGGCAATTTCTGGAGCGCCGACGGAACGTTGCTTGCAACCGCGGCCTTCTCCGGCGAAACGTCGAGCGGCTGGCAGCAGGTCAATTTTTCTACTCCGGTCACTGTCACTGCCGGCGCCACATATGTTGCGTCGTACCACACCGCTACGGGCCTCTATTCGGCGGACTTGAACTACTTCCTCAATACGCGGAGCGCGGGTCCGTTGCGCGCACCGGCCGCCGGCGCCAATGGTGTATTTGCCTATGGATCGACGAGCATTTTTCCCGCGAGTTCAAATCTGAACGGCAATTACTGGGTCGATTTGGTATTCAATCGCGCTGGTGGAACCGGGAACCTTCCACCCATCGCGAATGACGTCGGAGGCTTTATCACCCCTCCGAACTCCGTCCTGTTCATTCCGGCCGCCTCGATCCTGGCTAATGATACGGATCCAAATGGCTACACACTATCCATCTCAAGCGTCAGCAGCCCGGTCAATGGAACTGTAAGCTACGACGCAACAACGCAAGTCGTTAGCTTCACGCCGACGAGCGGTTACCTTGGGACAGCCAGTTTCATTTATACAATCACCAACGGCCATGGCGGCACCGCCTCCGCGACCGTATCGCTGACCGTGAGTGCCGGCACCGTCAGCTTGTTCGGTCCATCGACGACACCGGCAACGATCACAGTCAGCGACGCCAACCCGGTCGAACTCGGGGTCAAGTTCGAGACATCCGTTGCCGGCCAGGTCCTCGGAATTCTTTTCTACAAGGGTCCGCAAAACACAGGCACGCATGTCGTCAATCTGTGGACCTCGACGGGTACCCTGCTGGCCAGTGCAACATCCAGCAACGAAACCGCGAGTGGTTGGCAGACCGTGGGTCTGACCACACCGGTGACCTTGACCGCCAATACGATCTATGTCGCTTCCTATCACACCAACGGCTTCTATTCTGTGGACGGGAACTACTTCGCCACTGACCATACCAGTGGGCCGCTCACGGCCCCCAACAGCGCCGGCAGTAACGGCAATGGAGTCTTCTCCTACGGCGTCAGCGGCAGCTTCCCAACCAGCAGTTTCGACGCAAGCAACTATTGGGTCGATGTCCTTTTCAACCCGAGTGGCAGCGGAAACCTACCTCCCGTTGCGAACAACGACAGCGGATTTACAACGCTCCAGAATACAGTCCTTGCCATTCCGGCCGCTACGATTCTGGCCAATGACTCCGATCCCAACGGCTTTGCCCTGTCGATCTCGAGCGTCGGCGCCCCGATCAACGGAACGGTCAGCTACAATGCAACGACGCAGGTGGTCGATTTCACGCCGACCAGCGGCTACCTCGGAGCGGCGAGCTTCACATACACAATCACCAATGGCCACGGAGGGACCGCCTCGGCAACCGTCTCACTGACTGTTCTCCCATCCGCTGCCATCAGCCTCTTCACCGCCACGACCACCCCGGCAAACATCACGGTCAACGATTCCAATGCGGTCGAACTCGGGGTCAAGTTCGAGACGTCGGCCGGCGGCCTCGTCTTTGCAATTCTCTTTTACAAAGGGCCGCAGAACACTGGTCCGCATATCGTCAACCTATGGACTGAGACCGGGACCCTGCTAGCCAGCGCGACATCCACCAACGAGACCCCCGGCGGCTGGCAAACTGTCAATCTCGCTACACCGGTGGCTTTGACCGCCAACACGATCTACGTCGCTTCTTATCACTGTAACGGCTTTTACTCGGCGGACTCCAACTATTTCGCCGCCGACCATGTCAACGGCGCACTTACGGCGCCGGCCAGCGCGAGCAGCGGAGGCAATGGTGTCTATGTCTACGGCACCAGCAGCAGCTTCCCGACAAATACCTTCGGCGCCAATAACTACTGGGTCGACGTCTTGTTCGTCGCCGGCGCTGGGCCGTAAGCGTGACAAGCGGGAAATGCAAAGTGAACCGGCTGCCGGCTCAACCAATGGCATCACGCTCTAAGCCGAGGCCGCGATCAAGCCCTTCTTGATCGCGGCGTCCTCGCTGCTGAAGATGGCCATTGCCGTGAGCATGCGCCGGAAGCCGAGTTTTTCGTAAAGTCCCTCAGTCCCGGGATTGGCGTACAGGATGATCTTCCTGTGGCCGCGCGACAGATCCCGCAATCGCGTCGCGATCTCCTTGCCGAGGCCGCGCCCCTGAAAATGCGGATGGACCGCAATGTCGCAAATGTAGGAGCAATCGACACCATCAGCGACGGCGCGTCCTGCGCCGGCCAGGATGCCGTCGTCGAACGCGAAGCATTTGTACATGCTGTTTCCGAACGCGCGCTTCAGGTCCTCCGGTTTCTTGTCGCCCAGCGGAGCGATCCGATAGAGCTCGGACAGCACGTTCCAGTCGATCCGGTCCTGGTCGGATGTCCATTCCATGTCGTTGCTCCTCTCGGATCATGTGCTAGGCTGTGTGGACTCTTGGGATTCTCAAATCAGACGGAACGTGATTCAAGGCTTTCTTTTAGGAGGAAGCCTTG